>DATJQV010000081.1 GCA_035505375.1 bacterium
CGCCGGGCTTCTTGTCAAGACAGCGCACCACTCGTTACACCATTCGTGCAGGTCGGAACTTACCCGACAAGGAATTTCGCTACCTTAGGACCGTTAGAGTTACGGCCGCCGTTTACCGGGGCTTCGGTCGAGAGCTTTGCCTTGCGGCTGACCCCCTTCCTTAACCTTCCGGCACCGGGCAGGTGTCAGTCCCTATACATCGTCTTCACGACTTAGCAGAGACCTGTGTTTTTGTTAAACAGTCGGTAGTGCCACTTCACTGCGGCCCGGATCCCCGCTTGCGCGGGTCCGGGCGCCCCTTCTTCCGAAGTTACGGGGCCAGATTGCCGAGTTCCTTAACAAGAGATCACCCGAGCACCTATGGATATTCTCCTCACCCACCAGTGTCGGTTTACGGTACGGTCACCCGGACGCCTGACATAGAGGGTTTTCTCGGCAGTCGGGCCAGCCCGGTTCCGCCCTCTTGCGAGGGCGTCCCATTCGCCACAGAGCATCATGGGCGCGGATTTGCCAACGCCCCAACTCCATAGCTTAGACCCCGATCCAACACGGGGCCGGGCTTTTCCTTCTGCGTCACCCCTTAGTTCATAACGGCGCCAAGGTGGTTCCGGAATGTTGACCGGATTTCCATCGCCTACGCTTTTCAGCCTCGACTTAGGTACCGACTAACTCTGGGCGGATTAACCTTCCCCAGAAAACCTTGGGCTTTCGGTGAACAGGTTTTTCACCTGTTTTAACGCTACTCGTTCCGGCATCATCACTTCTGGTTCGTCCAGCGCCGGTCGCCCGACGCCTTCGGCCTACAACAGAACGCTCTCCTACCACTCGTATTGCTACGAGTCCGCGGCTTCGGCGGTATGCTTGACCCCCGATAAATTTTCAGCGCAAGACCACTCGACTGGTGAGCTGTTACGCACTCTTTAAATGATTGCTGCTTCTAAGCCAACATCCCAGCTGTCTGAGTAGCCTCACCTCTTTTTCGACTTAGCATACACTTCGGGGCCTTAGCCGGCGGTCTGGGTTATTCCCCTCTCGGCCATGGACCTTAGAGCTCATAGCCTCTTTCCGCCGCTCTGGAGTTGCGGTATTCGGAGTTTGATCGGGTTTTCTCTCACATTGTGAGAGAGCGCCCATTCAGTGCTCTACCTCCGCAACTGAACGCGACAGACTGCCCCTAAAGGCATTTCGGAGAGAACCAGCTATCACCCGGTTTGATTAGCCTTTCACTCCAACCCACAGCTCATCCGAGATTATTGCAAGGATCACCGGTTCGGTCCTCCCTCTCGTGTTACCGAGAGTTCAACCTGGCCATGGGTAGATCACCGGGTTTCGGGCCGGGCGCATGCAACTGACGCCCAATTAGGACTCGCTTTCGCTACGGTTACAGTTCATTGAACCTTAGCCTTGCTGCATACGCACACTCGCCGGATCATTATGCAAAAGGCACGCGGTCACAGCCGCACCCAAACCTTGCGGAAAGGATTCGGCATGCTCCCGCTGATTGTAAGCACATGGTTTCAGGTTCTATTTCACTCCCCGCCAGGGGTTCTTTTCACCTTTCCCTCACGGTACTAGTTCACTATCGGTCAGTTGGTAGTGTTTAGCCTTTGGACGTGGTCGTCCGAAATTCCCACAAGGTTTCTCGTGTCCCGTGGTACTTGGGAAACGGCCAGGAGAGTTGTCAGTTTATGCCTACCGGACTATCACCGTCTTTGGTGTCCCTTTCCAGGGGTCTTCAACTAACCGACAACCTTTGTAACTCCTTGATCTCACGGCAGTAGACCAGGCCGCTCCCGCGACACCGCCCCAGCAACGCCTGCCGGCTTGACACTGGGATCGGTTTAGGCTGTTCCCCGTTCGCTCGCCACTACTTGGGGAATCGAGTTTTCTTTCTTTTCCTCCGGTTACTGAGATGTTTCACTTCACCGGGTTGGCTTCGCCGAGCTATGTATTCACTCGGCGATGTACGGACATGACTCCGCACGGGTTCTCCCATTCGGGTACCGCCGGGTCAAAGCTTGTTTGCAGCTCACCGGCGATTATCGCAGCTGACTGCGCCCTTCGTAGCCTCCAACTGCCAAGGCATTCACCATGCGCTCTTAGTAGCTTGAGATGAATATCAGCCTGCCTCTTCTCCAAATTGTCAAAGAACAAGAACCATCAGTGCGGAGGTTCCTACCTACGATTGTACGATAGACAACCCTCGCTGAAAGTCGAGAGTATTATACACACTGGCTGCACGAGCGCAAGAGAATAATCGCGAGGACGACGTCTCACCTAACGTCAACCCAGCTTTGCACTTACGAGCCCGCTCCTCCCTCCTCTCTCCTCCCTCCTCCCTCCTCTCCTCAAAGGGGTCGCGAAAGTCGCCTCGCAAATCACCCGCGAAAACGGGGACTGTACCGCGCGTCTGCGTGCTCCGAGGGACTGTCCCCGCTTTCGCGGCTCAGTCGTGCCCCAAGTCCCAAGGAGATTCCCTGCCGCAGTCCCTCTGCAAATCGCGGTCAGAGTCATACTGAGAATCGCCACGACAATCCCTCTGCCAGTCTCCCTGCTTCTCAACCCGCGAATCGCCGCCAAAATCGCCCTGCACCTGCATCCGCAAGTCGCTCTGCAACTGGCCCCGACCGTGCCGGTCAGAATCCCCGAGCAAATCGCATCCTGAAATGCCCTCCGAACCACCCCCCGAACCGTTCCCGGAACGGTTCCCAGGGCGACTCGCGAGGCGTCATTTCCAGCCGATTACAGACAGGCTATCTTGATAACATCCTGTGAAACAACGAGTTACGAAGAAGGACCCGAGGAGGACGAAGATTCCTTAACAAATGGGGCTTTCTGGTGCGTATAACATAGTGAAGGTCCGCGACAGCGCGGCCCAGTTGCGCCGGAGAACGAAGATTCTTGAGCAAATCTTGCTCCCGGCGGACATATAACTAAGTGAGGGACCACAGCCGCAGAACGCGGCTGGCCCTAATGACCGCTAAACTGAAAGGAGTTCTCATGACTGACCCGAATCAGCGACGGATGAACTGGCAGACAAAGACCGATACCGCCAGGATGAAGGAAGTGCTCGACACCCTGCGACCGGACATGCTCAAGCGCTACGAGGCCGCGGTGGCCAGCCTCTGCGAGATGGAAACCAAGGCCCGGCAGACGCTCAACGCCGCGGGCGTGCACACCATCTTCTACGTAGCCTACCTCAACTATGCGCGACAGCTCTACAAACTCTCCCGCCAGCAGGGCATCTCGGGCGAAAGCTTCGCGCTGAGCGCCCAAGTCTTGCTCGACAAATGGTCCGCCCGCGGCCTTGATTCCGCCGTCCTCGCCCGAATCCGAACCGAGGTCTTCGACGCAGTTGTTCCCGCGCCATAGGGCGCGGGCTAGCTGCTAGCGGCTCTCGCCCTAGCTCGGGCGCTCTGCGCCTATCTTGCTGGCCGCGGCCCTATTTCACCAACACCAGCCTCTGGAAGGAAACTGCTGCACTCGGAGAAGTCACTCTCACAAAGTAGCTTCCGGCGCGAGTCCCGCCAAGAGACAACCGGTGCGGTCCCTGACTAAGACCGCCACGGTACAACTGCCTTAACATCCGACCCGTCACATCGCACAGTTTGACGCTGTAGAAAGCTGAGTTGGGCACCCAAAGAACAAACTCGGGCAAGGCAGTGATGGTGGTCATGGTCCGCGCGCGAGATGGCTCGTCAACATGTGATTGCGAGATACCGGCGAGGCTACTGTACTTGGAAACGAGGAAATCGTCATACCCCAGCGGGTTCGTCACGCAGCCCGTGATGATTGGATTGCCGGAGTCATCACAGGCAACATCAGTTGCTGAGTTGACTCCCAAACTGCCGCGGTAGGTTGCCGACCAGAGTTTGCCGCCTGCTGAGTCCAGTTTCATCAACAGACAGCTACAGTTGGTGTCCGGGCCAGCGTAGCCACTCACATAGATATTCCCTGCCGAGTCGCATGCTGCCCCACCCAGCTTGACGTCCATGTCGAGACCAAAGAGCTTTGACCAAAGCAGAGTCCCGCTGGAGTCGTACTTCAGCACCAACCCTTTCGCCGTATCATTCGCAACGCTGCCTGAAACCACAACATTGCCGGATGGGTCAAGGGCGACACCCCAACACTGGTCGTTGATGCTGTAATCGTAGCGCCGCGTCCAAATCGTGTCTCCGTCCGGCGTGAATCGCAGAGTCATGCAGTCAGAGTTGGCTGAGCTTGCCGCTTGCGCACAGCCGACGATTTCTCCAGACGAATTGCTGGCCAGGAGCATGCCGCATGCACGAGGGGCGACGTGGTATGTCTTAGTCCAGAGGGTTTCACCGTTCGGGGCAAGTTTGCCCAGCCAGAGATCAGATGTTGTATCGGATACATAGTGCGTGCCCCAAACGTAGCAGTCGTCCGCAGAATCGGCCGTGATTCCGAAAGCCATGTCGCCCGGAACCGAGTCTACCCACTGGAGCGCGCCTGAAGAGTCGTATTTCACGACCAGTGCACATGAGTGGAGGCCTAAAGGTTGAGAACAGGTGTGAAAACGTGACCGGCCGCTGTGCGCCGAGATAATGGAACTGTACCCGGCCACAAAGACATTAAGCTGAGCATCCAAGTAGGCGCTTGACCCACACTCATTTCCGCCGGCGCTGTATCGTCTAAACCAGAGGGTGTCGCCGTTCTGGTTCAGCCTCAGCGCCACCAGATCGCTAAACACACTTGTCCAAGCGTTGCCGGCGACTGCGATGACATCACCCCTTGAAGTTATTCCCTCGCCGGTTGCATCGCCGCCCACGTCAATCGTCCTGACCCAAAGCGTGTCAGGGCCTGATGCGACAGCCGTACCCACCAGGAAGGTCATCAAGACGAGCACCAAATTGCAGACTCCTTGAATCCTTGCCGCGCTCACAAACACCTCCAATCTTGACTGAATCTCGTCTCGGGGATTTCGGGGACACTTTACTTAACTCCTTGTCCCTTGAATCTGAGAACCGGTAGCATGGGTTAGTTGTATCGGAACCTGCCCTAATGTCAAGGCAGACGCGCATCGGCAGTGGTCCGAAGACGCGCGGCGGTTCTGCGGCGCGCCGTCTCGGAGAAGTCATATTCCGGGCGCATCGTATCACGCTCGCCGGAGTCGTTTCTTCGGCTGACCTTCATGTACTCAGGGCTGGCGTGGTTTGTCGGAGACGACTACCGGCTCAGGTGGGGCCGGCTCGACCTCGCGTTTCTTGAGATAGAGCCAGAGCGGGTCATCTTTGAGCAGTTCCCTCGTCTTGCGCGCGCGCTCCTCCCAGGACAGGCCCTCGTCCTCCCGGTCTATCTCTTCACGTCGGCGCCGCATGAAGGCGACGGCGTCAAAGCTCTTGTTCATAGTCCAGCACCTCCTTGGGTGTACGGATCTCGATGATTCCCAGCCCCTCCGCGATGTTGACCGCATTGAACAGACGAATGCGGCCGAGGTTCACGATGTGACGGAAATTCCAACTGACGAGCACGTCTACTCTGTGAATCGTGGCAAGAGCGATGTGGAGGGCATCAGAGTATGAACCCGGGCCGAGGACTCCGCGCCTGACATAGGCCTCGGCCAGCGTGGCTGCCTCGGGTTGGTCTGGCAGGACTACCTGATTCGCACTGGGAATCTCGGCTATTCGATTGCGGACGGTCGTGGGTGCACCTCTCAGTTCACGGATTGTGTGTTCCGATAGAACGAGCACGTACTGCCCGTCACGAAACCGCTCCCACAGAGCGAGGCTGTCTGCCTTGAACTCCTCGTCCTCACAGCCGCCGATGACTGAGGCGTCGACGTAGACGAGAAGTCTCCGATACCGCACGGCTAGATTGTAGCTCTGAACTCAGTGAGCGCAAGCCGGCTCGATTGCCAGCTGAACCTGCCGGCGCACGGCATAGGCCACACCCTGCAATCCCAAAGACCCGCGGGTCGGACCGCTTGTCGTTAGCAAATCCATATCTCGGACGTGGCCGATTGACATCCGTCAAGGGGACCAGTCACGGAACCGGGTCTTCGCCCCGCGCGTTGACTCTGTTCGCCCGGCGGCTACAATCTGGAGTTAATGAGTCGCCGCAATCGTCCGGTCGTGCCCGTGCTGGTTCTAGTTCTGCTAATCTCGCCTGTCATGCTTCAACTAGCCTACGGCTATCTCGATCCGGGCACCGGCAGCTACATCGTCCAGCTTCTCGTCGGCGGCTTGCTTGGCGGGCTGTTTGCCATCGGGATCTTCTGGAAGAGAGTCCTTGCCTTCGTCAAGCGGCTGTTCAGACCCCGGACCCAACATTGAGCCACGAAAGCACGAAAGACACGAAACTGACGGGTGCAGAATGCCGGTTGTCCGTTTCACTCCGTTTTCGTGTCTTCGTGGCCGTTTGTTTCGGATTCGGGGTCAGGGCGAAGACCGGCGGCGGCAGTGACCGCTGACGAGTCGGTACCGAGTTCTTTTCGCGACCCCGACGGTTTTCTCTTCCGGCGCTCTGACACCCTCTACCGCCAGATAAACAACAGCTATCTGGCTGACTACAAGAAGCTCATGGAGTCCGGCCTCTACCGCGACCTGACCGAGGCAGGATTACTGATACCACACGAAGAAACCTCCGAGCCTCCAATGTCCGGCGGCAGCAGCCTTGTCATTCAGCCCGAGACAATCCCCTTCATCTCCTACCCCTACGAGTGGAGCTTCACACAACTGCAGGACGCGGCGCTGACGACCATGTCCATCGAGAAGAAGGCGCTGGAGCACGGGATGTCGCTCAAGGACGCGAGCGCCTACAACATCCAGTTCCTTGCCGGTCGCCCGGTTCTTATTGACACGCTCTCGTTCGAGCAGTACCGCGAAGGCGAGCCGTGGGTGGCCTACCGCCAGTTCTGCCAGCACTTCCTCGCGCCGCTGGCGCTGATGAGCCATGCCGATGTCCGCCTCAGCCAGTTGCTGCGAGTCTACATCGATGGAATCCCGCTTGACCTGGCGAGCCGCCTGCTGCCTTCAAAGACCCACCTGAGTCTCGGCCTCGCAACACATATCCACCTCCACGCACAGGCCCAGCGCAAGTACGCTGACAAGCAGGCCAAACCGGTCGACCGCAAGATGAGCCGCATGGCGTTCCTTGGTCTGATCGATAACCTCGAATCGACCACGAAGAAGCTCACGTGGAAGCCTGCGGGCACGGAGTGGGCTGATTATTACGATGCGACCAACTACACCGATTCCTCGCTCGAACACAAGGCGCAACTCGTAGCTGGGTACCTTGAGAAGGTGAGCCCGAAGACCGTCTGGGACCTCGGGGCGAACACGGGCCGGTTCAGCCGCATCGCTGCCGACCGCGGAATCCCGACAATCGCATTCGACATCGACCCGGCCGCGGTCGAACTCAACTACCTCGACTGCCGCAAGCGGGGCGAGAAGAACCTGCTGCCCCTGCTCTCGGACCTGACCAATCCCAGCCCGGCTATCGGCTGGCAGAACCGCGAGCGCCAGTCGCTCATCGAACGCGGGCCGTGCGATACGGCCCTGGCCCTGGCCCTCGTCCACCACCTCGCTATCGGCAACAACCTGCCCTTTGACCGCATCGCCGATTTCCTTGCCGGCATCTGCCGGACACTCATCATCGAATTCGTGCCTAAGTCGGACTCGCAGGTCCAGCGTCTGCTCGCCACCCGCGATGACATCTTCCCGGGTTACACCAAGGAGGTTTTCGAGCAGGTATTCTCTCTCCGCTTCGCCACCCTTGCCTCGTCCCCGGTCAAGGATTCCGAACGCACCATCTACCTGATGGAACTCCGCCAGCCCTGACCCCCGAATCCGACATTGAACCACCAAGACACCAAGAACACCAAACGTACACCGGGCACTTCTGTCCGGACCCTCTTTGTGTCTCTGTGTCTTTGTGGTAAGTCCCTATCTCGGTTCCTGGGCTGACCGTGCCCCCGTCTTCCGGTCCCCGGCCCTTCCCGGTCCATCACCTCCTCTTAGCCCTCGCCCCTGTCCTGTTCCTCTACTCACACAACGCCGCGAAACTGCCTATCGCACCGGCCGAGCTCCTGCTTCCCCTTGCGATGTCCTTCTCCGTCGCACTCGGGCTGTGGCTTCTGCTATGGGCCCTGATGCGAAGCAGCCGCAGGGCGGCGCTGGTCGTCTCTCTCTTCCTGATCCTCTTCTTCCTATATGGAAGGGCACAGGGCATCATCGGCTCCGAAGCGAAACCAGCGCTGCTGCCGGTATCTGCTGCTATCATCCTTCTTCCAGGTATTCTGTACTTCGCCCGGCCGCGCCGGGAGTTCAGCGGGCTCACGATCTTCCTCAACCTCGCTTCCCTCGCCCTTGTCCTCATGAATCTCGTCACCGGGGTTCCGTCGCTCGTCCGTTGGTGGACGCCCAGGGTGAGTACGGCCGTTACGGCGGAGTCAAAGACAACGAATCTGCCCGACATCTACTACATCATATTCGACACCTATACCCGGGGGGACGTGCTGAAGCAGCCCTACGGCTATGACAACTCGGGCTTCATAGACTATCTCCGCAGTAAGGGCTTCCTCGTCGGGTCGCACAGCCGCTCCAACTACGCGCAGACCTACCTTTCGCTGGCCTCTTCTCTCAACCTGACCTACCTCGATTCCGTTGCCCGGCGAGCAGGCACCGCATCGGACGACCACTCCCCTTTGCTTGAGATGATTGCCCATAACCGGGTAAGAAACTTCCTGCAGCAGCACGGCTACAGAATGGTATCGTTCGCCTCCGGCTACAACGGTACGGAGTTCAAAGACGCCGACGTCCACTACGCACCGCGGTGGGCCCTGAGTGAATTCCAGAACGTTTTGATCAGCACGACCGCGCTGCCGGCCATGCTGAAACTCGTCGCGCGGCGTTCTCAGTGGGACGCGCAGCGGCAGCTCATCCTCTACGCGATCGAGCGCCTCCCGGATGTCGCCGAGATGCGGCCCCCGATATTCGCTTTCGCCCACATCGTCTGTCCCCATCCGCCCTTTGTTTTCGGCCCGCATGGCGAAAAGCTCAACCCGTCCGAGGTCTACACGCTGGACGATGAAAATGCCGCACCGATCATCAACAAACAGACGATGCGTCAGGATTACATGAAGAGCTTCCGGGACCAGTCCGAGTTTGTCACATTCAAAGCGAGGCAGATGATCGACCGCATTCTGGCCCGGTCGAGCCGGCCGCCCATAATCATCGTGCAGGGCGACCACGGCCCAGCCGCGTTCCGCAGTTGGGACGACGTGGACACGGAGCAACTCAGAGAAAGAATGTGCATCCTGAATGCTTACATTATTCCGAAAGACTCAACCGGGCCGGCCTGGTATGACTCCATCTCGCCGGTCAACACTTTCCGGCTCATCCTCGACCGCGTGTTCGGTGAAAGCCTGCCGCTTCTGCCCGACCGGAGCTGGTTCTCAACCATCATGCAGCCCTACCGGTTCTACGACGTTGACCACCCCGAGGCCTACGAGCGCGCCCGCCGCCTCCGGAATGCGCCGCTGGCGGTGCTGGTGTATGCTGCCAAGGGTAGTACTGCGCCCGCTGACACGGATGTCTACGCCCGGAAACTCGTCCGCATTCGATACTATTCCGGAGACCGGCGCGTGGCCGGCGCCTATCTTCGCTGTCTGCCGCCAGACTCCTTGTCCGTACCGGCCGCCCTCGCAGCCTACAAGAGCGCCGTCAAAGCCAGAGACCTGCCCGACCTCGGACAGGAACCCGACAGCTACTCAGGTCCGGGCCCGAACCACAAACCGGTGGTCGCCCTCTTCTTCGTGGACACGCTCAACGCCAACCGCTGACATACTCGGCTCAAACGCAAGCTGCAGCCCAAGTCCCCTATCCCTTCAGCCTCCTGCATTCTACATTCCGGTTTCTGACGTCACCCGAATGCCTCTTTGTGCCTTGGCGTCCTGGTGGTATGACTCCACTCCGTCCTTCTGCATACTGAATTCTGACTTCGTCCGATTGCAGTTTGCCTCTGCCCGGTATCTGTGTTCATCTGGGTTCATCTGTCGTTGCGCACGTCCGGACTTCGAGTCTTGCCCGCATTCAATCGTCATTCTGACTTGGGGCTTCGGACTTGCCCGCTGAAACGGCTCCGGACCCGCGCGGGTCTTCGCCGCACGAGCCCGGAGGCCCGGTCACGGAAGGACTAGAACAGCTTGTTCTTCTTGATATAGACCCAGAGCAGCTTCATCATCTCGCCGATCTTGATCGTCGCCTTGGCGCCGAACACCGGCTTCATGTCGTCGGTGACCTTGATGGAGCGCTTCATCAGCGGGCCTTCACCGGTCATCAGCTTGTTCTTCTTGATGTAGGCCCAGAGCTTCTTGTTCAGGTCGCTTACCTTGATGACCTTGCCCGGGCCGAACACCGGCTGCATCTCATCGGTCAGTTTCACGGTCCTCTTCATGAGGGCCTGTCCTCTCGGCATAGACGAGTCCTTTCTGCCCTTCCAGGGCAATTCTTCGTGCCTGCGAACCCCTGACGGCCGCCTTTGGTCGGCCATTTATGCCTCATTCTCGGCCTAGCTTCTTCCCTGTCAAGCATTTCTTACAGGCGGTTAGAGGCGGCAGTCGGACGCTCGTGCCTCGCGGCTGCGCCGGCTGCCGGGAACAAGAGAGGCGCGGCCGGGGCCGCGCCTCTCTTAACAGACGTTACCGCGCTATCTGCCTACTATCGCGACCTTGACGACATTGTGGATTCCGGGGGCATCAAGACGGTAGAAGAAGATACCATTGGCGACGTGCCGGCCGTTATCGCCGACTCCGTTCCAGTTCGCCGAGTAATGCCCGGCCGCCTGGTACGCGTTCTGAATCGTGCGCACAATACGGCCCGTGTTGTCGAACACACGGAGCTTGACGAGGCCCGGTCGCGCCACCTCCCACTGCACCCGCACCGCTCCGCGGGCAGGGTTGGGGGAAGCCACGAGAGTCGGAGTCAGGACGCTGATGGGGACGCGCGGCTCAGCCACGGCCGTTGCCGGGTAGAGCGCGGGGCTGGCGAAGGAAGCGATTCCGCCGCTCACGACGGTGATCTGGTCCGGGCAATTTCCGGGCTTGTAACCCGAAGCCTCAGCCTCGACGATGTAGTCGCCGGCTGGCATGCCGGTGAGCAGGTAGTCACCGAATCCGCCGGCGTTGGTCTCCAGGAAGCTCGGGCCGACTACCCTCACGTGCGCGCCCGGAATCTCAACCTGCCGGAAGCCGTCGTAGACGAATCCGGCGATGCCGGTGTTAGAACCGGCTGCCCGCAGCCGCAGGTCGATGTTGCCCGTAATCTGGCCGCCGGCGACCTCGACACTCTCCGGGAAGCAGGTTGGGAAGTAGCCCCGGACGTCGGCACGCACTCTGTACCAGCCGTCGGCAAGGCCGTTGACGCTGTAGCCATGGATCGAGTCCGAGTAGGCGTAGCTCTGGCCCTTGCTGCCCCACACGAATACTCGAGCATGGGCGATCGGTTTCAGCGTGGCCGAATCGGCTACGCCGCCCGCCATGCCGCCGCTTCCGCTGCTGGACGACTGGAGGCTGAAGTTGACTCCACTCACAGTATGGCCGGCCGTTACGTCAACGGTATCGCACACCGAAGCATCGAACCCCGCGGCGCTGGCCGTGACCAGGTACTTGCCGGGTGGGAGATTGCTGACCGTGTAGCTCCCCTGCGTTCCGGTATTGGCGTAATCCCTTCCTATGCTGGTCGCAGTGATCAAGGCTCCGAACACGCTCGCGCCGTTACCTCTGTTGGTTACGTTTCCGCCCATGCAACCATACATGGTGCTCTCTGGTTCCATGTAGAACGGAGTCCAGGTAACCTGGTTACTTACGACTGTGACCGAGTCCGGATAGACCATAGGCTGGAAGCCTTCGGCCTCAGCGCTGACTTGGTATTTCCCGGCCGCCAGCCCGCTGATGACATACCCGCCGGTCGGTACCGACGTTGCCGTGTCACAACCTCCATGCCCGCTGGCGATAATCGTGCCGCCGCCGATGCCGAGCATCTTGCTCACGTCGGTCAGTCGTCCGCCAATACCGGTCTTGCCGTACCACTTGATAAACGCGAAGTTGATGCTGTCGGTTACCTGGTCCTGCACAACCGTGATGGACTCGGGATAGATACCGTTCTCATACCCGTCGCGGCCGCCCCAGATTGTGTAGTGGCCCGGATTGGCGGAGATGTAATACACGCCGTTGGAGTCGGTGTACGTGGTCGGCAGTCCGGCGCCCGCCAGGGACGCGTGGTAGATCGGATTGCCGGTCTCGTAGTCGGTGACACGCCCGGCGATGCCCATCGGCGGTAAGCTCTCCGGATACATATAGAACGGGCACCACTTCACCTGGGCTGAATCCACTTGGACTGAATCGATGGTCATGGGCTGGAATCCGTTCGCCTCAGCCTTGACCTCGTACTTCCCGACCGCGAGTCCGCTGATGACGTACCCGCCGCTGGTCACTGACGTTGCCGTGTCGCAGACGCCCTGCCCGCTGGCGATGACTATACCGCCGCCGATGCCAAGTTCGCGCCTCCCATCGGTCAGGCGTCCGCCGATGCCCTGCTTGCCCGCGTACGATATGAGGGCGAAGTTGATGCTGTCAGTCACCTGACCCTGGACAACGTGAATCGACTCAGGATAGATGCCGTTCTCGTGGCCCGAAGCGCTGGTCCAGATCGTGTAGTGGCCTGGGTTCGCGTATATGAAGTACCCGCCGCTTGAGTCGGTGTAGGTAGTCGGAAGTCCGCTGCCGGCGAGGCATGCGTGGTAAATCGGGACGCCCGTCGTGTAGTCGGTGACAACTCCGGAAATCCCGTTGGTGGCGTAGGCGCTCGCACAGAGTGCCAGTGCGGCGATGACAACGATCAGTCTTCTCATACGCGCTCCTTGTCTTGCAGTGTCTGACCGTCGGCCCTGCTTCGGGCCACCAGGATCGAACCAGAAGCCGATGGGTCAGGATTCGCTATCCCGGCATGGAATCACCTATGTATTATGAAACTGACACCTTGGGTGTCGAGCTTTTCCAGATGGGGCCGGGCTGCCGGGTGCAGACTCGGCTCTCGCCCGCATGCAGGAATCCGCAATGGTTTGCCCGGAATAGCAGGTTTGCTATTATGGTATGTGTCTAAGATTAAAGAGTGAATGTCGAGGTCATGGAGGTCCCGGATGAAGGACGGTGCTCCTGCCTCGCTCGACGTCTAACTTGAAGATGCGAAAGCAGAGATTCCTGAACGGGTGGCAGGCAACCCATCCGAAAGAGGTGAACATGAACAGATCGAAGACAGTCCTGGTGGCTCTCGCTTTGACGGCAATCGTGTTGACGGCTTGGGCCGACGACAACGCTGCCGTAAACAAGCCCAAGTCGGACAAGGACAACAGCGCCGCCGTCGCCCCGGCTCAGCCAGCCCAGCAACCCGACCAGTCGAACAAGGACAACAACGGGACCGCCGCAACGGCTCAACCCGCCGCGCAACCCGACAAGCCGGACCAGTCGACTCAATCCAGAAGCCAACCGGCCCAACCTCCGCAGTCCAGCCAATCCAATCCCAACTACGGACAAGCCCCTCAATCCCGGCCCGACGTGGTCAGGGAACCGAATTCTCCGACGTACGGGCAATCCGAGGTCGTCCCCCAACCGAGTAAGACGGTGGTTCAGCCGAGCGACAACCAGCGGACCTACCACCAGTCTGCCGGCGGCGACATCAATGTCCCGCAGCCCGGCGGTAACCCACGCCAGGGAGGCGGTGGCGGCAACGCCCCAGGCTCCGGCGGCGGGCACAACTACTATCTCGGCCGCAGCGCACACTACTACAGCGGGCTAAACTGGCATGGCCGCCACGAGGAATGGCGGTATCATCACTACCACGGCGACTGGGGCTTCCTGTTCATGTTCGGCCCGACACTCTACTACGCGCCCGCTTACTATCCTTCATACGTCATTCGGCTTCCGCACAACCGGGTTGGGGTCTACATCAACTATACCGGTAACGACAACGTCGGGCAGCAGTTCGCCAACGCGGTCCGACAGGAACTGAGCGACGAAGGACTGCGCGTGGTCTACTCGCAGGAAGACGCACAGCTTGAGCTCTACGTCATCTCGATGGAACAGGATGAAGATAACCCCGGCTACAACTCGTCGATCTCGGTTTCCTACATCTGGGGTCCGGGTCACAAGTTCATCACCTCCCAGATGGTAGACGCGGGCATCAACGAGGTGAATGACCTCGCTAATGCGGTGGCAAGCTATACGGACGACCTCATAGATCAGTACCGCTAGCAGAACACCGCCTACAGCCACATCGCGGGCGGCCGGCACCAACCGGCCGCTCGCTTCCTTGCCTGTGCACAGGTTGACAGCCGGCAATCCGTCAATAGCATTCGCTGCAGAGAAGAGGTGCTGATGACCGATACAAAACCAAGAGTGCTCGTTGCCTACGCGACCTGGGCCGGCTCCACTGCCGGCGTCGCCGAGCGGATAGCCGAGGTCCTCAACCGGAACGGCTTCGCGGCCGAGGCCGTGCGCGCGAAGGACATCCGAGACACTGCATCCTATGCTGCGGTAGTGCTGGGTACCGCAGTGCATGCCGGCAGGCTCCACCCGGATGCACTCCAGTTCGCCAGGCGTAACGCTACCGACCTTGGGACAAAGCCCTTCGCCGCCTTTGTCGTCTGCCTGGCGATGACCGCGACCGATGAAAAGGGTCGGACTCAGGCCGAGCGCTATCTCGAGCCCATACGCCGGCAGGCGAAGCCTATCTGTGAAGGACGATTCGCGGGTGCCTACGACCCGCAGAAGCTTGGTTTCATCACGCGGCAAATCATGAAGATGATAAAGGCCCCGCCGGGCGACTTCCGCAAGTGGGACGAAATCGAGGCCCGGGCCGCAGGCCTCGCGCCGCTCTTTACTGCCCGACCGGCGTAGACACCGACTACGTCGCTCGTAACCGCCAGCGGCTGACTCTGCACCACATGCTGACGCAGAGTGAAAGCCCTCCACACCTCGTGTTCACGCGGTCGTTCCGCTCAGCCTAGATCTTCCTCAGCAGATTGAATCCGACACGGAAGTAGCCTTTGGTCAGGTCGAGCACGTCCGAGTAGGCCGTTGGCTCGCCCGCGCTGCGGAACAAAGCCGGGGCCGTCTGCTCGTGCGCGGCTCCGAGGGTTATGCTGAAGTCGTGCCAGCCGACCTGCTTGTCGAAGGCAATGCCGAACGCGAGCTGTCGGGTGGTGGAGTCGCGGCCGATCAGGACCGGCTCGGCTTCGAGCGCGGCCGAGTACCCGTCTCCGAGGCCGGTCTTGGCCGCGAGCCCGATCGAGACATAGTGGTGCTTTGAATTAGTGGTGTACCGGGGCATGGCGGCCAGCGCCAGTCGCTCTTCGATTGCCCGATGGAAACAGAAACCGACGTTAAGCCACGTGCTGTCGGGCGTGACATGGTAGAGGTGCGCGTTCAGCTCGGGATAGAGCGTGAGCCAGTCCAGCGGGGCCCAGGCGGCGCGCAGCCCGACCACCCGGCTTGAGATGGCGTCGGCGAACCCAACGAGTAGCCTGTCTCCGAGCGACTTGTCAACGGTCACGCGCACATTGGCGCCGGTGAAAACCTGCAGCGGGTCTTTGTCCCATCCAGGCGCGGTCAGCGCCGAGAGGAAACGGTGCGAGACCGCGACCTGCCATACGTGCGGCTCGGGCATAGTCCCGGTGGGCAGGTTGACGAATCGCTGGCCGGGAAACACGAGCAGTAGAAGAACTAGCGTCACGCTACACTCCTTTCGTGCAGAACCAGGTGGGATTCTATCGGGGAGCGACGACCAAAGTCAAGCTTCAAGCGTAGAGCGGACGAGGCCGCAGGCTAGTAGACACCGGGAATGAGCCTGCGCGTCTTCTTCATGTACTCGTCGTATCCGGGCAGGTTCTTGATGAGGAATGCCTCCTCCTTGCGGATCCTGAGCAATTCGCCCGCGACCGTAAGCACCGGGAATACGAACAGCCACAACTGCGAACGCAAGGCGATCGGCACCGCGAATGATAACAGGATTGTGCCCAGGTAGGCCGGATGGCGAATGACCGCGTGCAGCCCGCGGCTGACAAGGGCATGACCTTCCCGTCTCTCCACATCAGTGGAGAAGAAGCCGGCAAGCTCCGAAACGCCTCGTATCCGGATGATGCACCCGCATACAAACAAGATGAGCCCGACCGCGAAGAACTGCCGCGCGACCGGCGCCCGAGAAAAGAAGGCGACGACCAAGGGGACATATATGGAGAGCATTCCGGGAATCGTCACGGCGTAGAAAGTCCAGTCGCGGCTGGCGACTCTGACCTTCGCTCTCGTCCGAGCGAGTGTCGCGACCTCAAGGAATCCGTACGCCGCCACAAACGCTACGAGGATCAGGACATGCCTATGCGGGTACATCACCCACCCTCTGCTCGCCGCCATGTATGCGTACCCGTCCGGTCACGGCACATTTGGCTCCTTCGCCCCTTCGTCGGCCACGCTCCCTTAGTGCACGTGGACGTATCTGCGGTCGCATCGATGAGACGGTGCTCGATCATCAGCGGCGCGACCGATAGGAACGGCTTCCTGCTCATGCTTCTGCCTTTCCAGCTCCCGCCTTTCCGCCTGCATACTACCTCGCCGAACGGTGTTCGATCCCGCGAACCAATGTGCAGTCCACGCCCTGCCATCGTCAGCGCGACCGTGGTGGTCAATGACCGCCGCTCCATGTTCTGGGATAATCGATGTTGGGGAGTGGCTTGTAGTGGGGAAGGGCGACCTTGACGGTCAGGACGCCGGTCTTGCCCGCCGAGCCGGATACACCGGTAACCACTGCGTTGCCGTCTGCGTCAAGAGCGACCGCGTTTGCTTGCTCATCGGTTCCGGGGAGATACCCGCTGCCGGGCAGGAAAGTAGCGAACTGCCCCCGGAAGTAACGCCAGAGCAGACACTGACGCTTGCCCTCAACATCCTCTGAGCCAACGCCGAGAATCCCGCCGTCGCGTCCCGTGACAACGGCCATGCAGACCGCATTCGGCGCGGTCGGATAGCGCAGATCGTGCAAGACCGCGGTCCCGTAATAGTTCCGGGAGTACTCAACGAGGTGACTAGACGTTCCTGAGGTGTCCTGCGTGGTAACGACCAGGAAAAGGCTGGGCGCGGCGTATAGTCCGTTCTCGAGCCTGTTGGCCGGCCATGCCAGGCATACCCGTAAGTCGGTATTGCCCGAGCCATATCGCCGCCGCCAGCGCAGTCCCGAATCCGGGCTCAGACCGGCGCTCACGATGTCCCTGGCTGCGACCGAGTCGAGCTCGCCCGGGCGTGGCACTCGTCTGCCGGCCACAATGGCTGAAGTTCCGACCGGGTCTTGAACCAGGCTCTGGCCGAACTCGTTCGAGCCGAAGTCCAGCGTCTCGCGGTCGAGCAGGCTGCCAAGAGAGTCAAACCGCACGAACAGAATGTCGCTGCCGGCGAGCGAGTCGCCGCTGCTCACCGAACCGCAGACCGCAATCCGGCCGGCGCTGTCCAGGCACAAAGCCGACCCCCGGGTGGCCGGGCCAAAGGCGAACTCCTTCTCCCACTTCTTCTCGCCCTGAGCGGAGAACCTAGCCAGCAGCAGTCGAACCGTGTCAGCGGCATTCGAGGCTGAGCAACCCACGCCCACGATGTCGTGATTGGACGCGACCGCGATTGCGGCAAGCGAATCGCGCCTGCCCCGGTCGTACGTCCGGTGCCAAAGCAGCTTGCCGTCCTTGTCATAGCGAAGAAGTTCCCACGTGGTCCCGGAAGGTCCGGCTGAGGTATCGCGACAGATTCCGCCGACGACGATGTCCCGGCCGTCGGCCGCGACCGAACTGCCGAAGTCGCCCCGGCCTGAGTCATAGCGCTGCTGCCAGACGACGTGCGCCTTCCGGGAACAGCCTTGACCCAAGACCAGGACGAGCACAACAAGCACTAATCTACGGTTCACCACTTCACTCCTCCTTGTCTTCTCCTCATTCGGCTAACCGTCAACCGTTAGCCGCACACTCCGCGAACTGAGTCCGGTCCTTGTCCGGACGGTTAGCTGCAAGCCGCAAGCTGTCGGCTGTCATCATCACCCTCCCGACCAAACCGACCATCTTGTCATGCCTCGCCTTGACCGCCATCAATGAAGGGGTTATCCGTCTCAGTTCCAAGTTCCTCTCACCGACTGCCGCCGCGGATCACTGAAATGTCGTACCCGTCCTGGTTCGCGACGTAGATTCGATTCTGTTTAGTGTTGCAGGCCAGAACATGCCAGTCATGTCCGACCGTGTAGGTGCGGAGAATCTCGTTGCTGGCGCCATCAACGACCGCGACCCGGTTGTCGCAAACGCAGTAGACGCAATTGTCAGCAGTATTGTAGCAGATGTTTCTAGTCCCCGCGTAGTCGCTGAAGTTGGCTATGATTCTGTTCGTTGCGGCATCGAGGACTGACAGACCGAGTCTCCCGCCCACGTAGAGCTTGTTGTCCCACGGATTGTAGCACATGGCGTACGCGGGCATGAACCAGCTTGTGTCCACTGCGTTGGTAGTGCCATTTATCACCCTCATCGTCTCCTCTGCGCAGAAGACCTTGTTATCCTTGTAGTCGCAGCAGAGGACGTGCCCGCCAGGACCAATTGGTATCTTCGTGACCAATGCGTGTGTCGCGCCGTCGATGATCGCTAGCTTTCCTCTTTGCTCGGAGGCACAGTAGACTTTGTTGGCCTTGGGATTGCTGCAGAAAGACCAGTCGACCTCGAACGGGACTTCTGCTATCGTGCTGTCGGTGGTGCCGTCCGTCATCACAACTCGGCTGTTAGCCCAAATCTGTTTGAAGGAGTAGACCCAGTTGTTCAGCGAGTCGTACCATACGGGCGAACCTATCATCAGATTCGATATCACCGTGTCGGTCTTGCCGTCGAACACGAGACATCTGGTATCGTACTCACCATCACAATAGGCTTTGTCTTCCCTGGAGTTGTAGCACATCCGCCAGGGGTTTCGACCGTTCTGCACCGTGGCCAGGAAACGGTTGGTCGAGCCGTCCAGCACCACGAGCTCGCCCTCCCTCCGGATGGAGCAGTACAGCTTGTTGTCACGCGGGTTGTAGCAGAGTACGCCCGGATGACGCGCGGTGGGCAACTTCGCTATCACTTCGCCAGACGCAGTCGCCAGCACCACCACGTCGGGTTGGTCGCGGTCAGGATCCAGGCAATAGGCGCGTCTCCTCCGCGAGTCGAAGCAGAAGGCCACAATATCGTGGCGCACGGTGGCGCTCGCCGCAAGCCTATTCGACCTGCCATCAATGATGTCGACCGTTGGTTTGCTTTCTCCCTTGCCGGCTACGGGCACCCTAGAGGAACTCTCAGCAAGGGTGGTTGCGACTCTGCACGCAGCCAGCACTTTGCCACTCGCCGAATCGTAGGAGAGCACCATGGGTCGGCCATGGGTCGCGACGGTGGCGATGACTTTGTCCGTCGCGCCGTCCACGACTGTTACGTTAGAATCGCCGATTTCGTGGAAGGGCCAGCCCTGCGGATACGCGCCATTGGCGAGGTAGATCTTGTTATCGTGCGGGTTGCAGCAGATACCTACCAGGCCGGGACCGACGGCCACGGTGGCCACGACCGCGTTGGTGCTACCATCAATCACGGTAACTGTCTTACTGCCGTAGTTCGCGCAATAGACCTTGTTGCTTGCGGGGTTATAGCATAGCAGCGACCCTCTCTCTACCCCCACGTTGGATGCGTGGTCGCCGTGGTTCTCCCATGCCCCATTCTCCAGTGGAACGTCCGCGACAAACGCGCCCTCGCGGCCACTCAGTATCCTCACGCCACTTCGGGTCCTGCAGTAGACCTTGTCATCGTTCGGGTTGTAACAGAGCGCGAAGGCGCCCACATTCAAGGAGTCCACGACACAATCGTTCTTCGTGTCGATAACGATAGTCCAACGTCCTCCGTATGCATAGAGTTGCTGGCGTCGGGAGTTGTAGCAAAGGGCGCTTTGGTTCACGCGCAACGTCTCAACGACAACGTCTCTAACCCCGTCAATCACCGTCAGGAGTTCACCAACGCAGTATATCCTGCCATTCACCGGGCTACAGAATATCGCCATCGTTCCCGACTTGGTCGGTATCCGCGCGACTTTCTTGTTGGTGGCACAGTCGATAACCAACACGCAGTTTCCAGACCCTCCCACATAAACCTTGTCTGTCATGGGGTTGTATGCGGCGCATTGCGGACCCGGAAGTCCGGACAGCGAGTCAGGCAGGCGTATGGTCCACTCGGGCTCAAGGCCCGAAGCGAGGGAGACGAAGAGAAGGGCCAGCAATGCCGTCTGAAGGTTCAGGAGCACACGTCTGCCACTGACCGGACCGGACTCAAACGCAGGAGGGAGTTGTTCTTCTTTGTGGTGGCCGGACAGGAAGACCTTGCGGTCTTGGCCGAAGCGGTCTGCCTGTGCGTTGCACGCAGACAGGTCAACCAGCCATTTGACGGCGTGGGGCGCGGGCGTTCCCATTGCGGCAACAGGATACGCTTCCTCCGACGCAAGTCAAGCAGACGCGGTCAGAGGTCAGAGGCCGGAAGTCAGAATGCAGGGTCGAGTCGGCCGGTTCTTGAGCGCGGACGTGCGGACGCAAAGTTTACCTGTAGGATACACGCCGACCCGACGCGAATCCGTCCTAACTTGTTGATTATCAACGCGCTAGGTCGTCTCCCCAAAACTCCCCTCCCTCGCCCGGGGGATTGCCCCGCAGATAGTAGACAGGATTCAGTAGACAGTAGACAGGGAGGTTGTCTCCACCGCAATTCCGGGATGAACCTCCACCGCAACTCGCCGGGTTGGTCTACCGGTTGCTCTCCGGTTAGCTTTCCGGGTTAGTCTACGCGTTGCTCCACCGGTTCCTCTCCGGGTTGGTCGGAGCGTTGCGGCCCGAGTAATTCCGCGGGTTCCTGTCCGGGTTGCTCCCAAGTAAGCTCCGGCCGTTGCTCTCCGGTTTGCTCGGAGAATTGCCTCCCGAGTTGCTACGCCCGTAGCATGCTCAACAGCAGGCTGAATCGCCGCTAGATTCCTCCACTCCGCTCCGGATTCGCAACTCACCCGATCGGCAACACTCTCGCCCTTTCGGATCGTCGGATTCCCGCCTTGGCGTCTCGGGCGCAACAGCCGACGGCTGTTTTCGCCTGAGATGGAATAGCGGGAGGGGCACTCCCGCTATAGTGGTCCTATTCTAAAGGACTCCAGTCTTCATGTCAGCCCATGTCCTGGCTGTGGACACTTCACACCTTCTACCAACCCCCCACCTTATTCGCTTATTAGACGCAGAGACGGGTTCAGAGGTACAGAAGGCAGAAGTCTGGAACCTCCGGAATCCTGCCGCAGGAGCCGTAAACATGTTCAACGGTTGACCCGCCGTAGCACGAGGGATAGAATGCGGCTGGAGTAACCCGAAGTCTTGATAGAAGAAACGTCATGCACCTGAGAACAGTAGTGACCGTGATTCTCATCGGGATGTTAGCGTTTCCGGCTCATGCGCAACTCGAGCCTAGCCTAGCCGTCGAGGAAACGCCAAGACCGGGGCCGGCCGCGTACACGCTGGAAGGTCTCGGCGGGGTGGGGATGGGCGTGGCCGTCGCCGCGCTGCCCGCGTTCTTATCCTTGGCGGCCGGTGAGAATTCCAGTCTGGGCGTCGGGAACGGCAGCGTGCTGCCGGCGTTGGTGTGCGGTCTTGGAACGCTAGCGGCCTACTCAGCCGGCAGCGCCATCGGGGCACGTATGGTCGGCCGAGCTTTGTATTTCGACGGCAACTCAAATCTGTCATACGAACTCGCCTTCGTGCCGCCGGTCGTGGTGATAGGCGCGGGCGTTGTCTACGCCCTGAAAGGATCGGCCCCGTCGTATCTCGCAGGGAACGCAGCCTTGGTCACACTCGTCGCCGGCCCGCCGATTCTGGCCACGGTTGGCTACAACATTGGCGTGACGCCGGGCTACGCAAGCAGTCACAGTCGTCTCCAGCCGCCGAGCTTCGCGGCCAGGTTGGAGCAATCATGCGGGGCTGAACACCGAACCGTCGTTGCCCTCGATGCCAGACTGCTGCGCGTGCGGTTCTAGCTCCCGGTCGACCCGCAAGACGTAGCTTCCGCATCCTCGCAGCAGGTCCAACTGGTAGATTGCCGAGAAGGGCGCCTGCCCCCTGTCTACTGTCTACTGTCTGCTGTCTACTTGATCAGCCTGCGCTTCATGAGCGCGATGGCGAGGAAGAACGCGACGGTGCCGACCGTGACAATCCAGGCGAGGCTGTAGAGTAGCGTGAGGCCGGGATGGCCGAGAATTAAGGCCCGGTTGATCCGGACGACGTGAGTCAGGGGCAGGATAGCATAACTCACCGTCTGCACGGCCTTGGGCAGAGTTGTGAGCGGGAAGAAGGTGCCGCTGAAGAGGAACATCGGCGTGATGAAAAGGAATATCGGGTAGTTGAAGAAGTCAATCGAAGGCACGAGCGCGGTCGCAATCATCCCCATCGAGGCGAAGAGCACGCCGCAGATGAACCCGAAGACCGGGACAAATGGCAGCAGCCAGACCGGCCCGAGCCCAAACAGGATGACCACAACGTAGACCATAGTCGAGTTGAGCGCGGCCCGGGTCGCGCCCCAGAATATCTCACCGGCCACGACCTCGTCGACGTTGACCGGCGTGGCGGTGATGGCGTCGAACGTGCGCTGGAATATCATCCGGACAAAGGATGAGTACGTGCATTCGAAGAACGAGGCGTACATCATCGCCACGGAGACGAGCCCGGGCCCGATGAACCGCGCGTAGGGGATGCCGTCAATCTGCTTGATGAATGTCCCAAGCCCGTATCCCATCGCCACGAGGTAGAGCAGCGGTTCGCCCATCGGCAGCAGAAAGTTGACAAGGAAGAGCCGGCGGAAGACGAGAAAGTTGCGAAACCAGACCTGCCAGAGGCGGAAGCTGAGGTCGGGAAGGACACGACGGGCAAGGGGCTGGGGGCCAGGGGTCAGGGATTGGGGACTAGTCATTCCTGAGTATCGCCCTCAAGTATCAAGGACAAAGTACAAAGGACAAAGCAAAGAGTCAATCACAAAGGCCGAAGTCGGACTTGGGACTTGTGCCTTTCGCATTTGCTTAGTCCTTTGTCCTTACTAATCTGTCCTTCACCATGGAGTTCAAGAATGTGAGGGCTTGGGACACGATCCCCAATGTTCCAGCCCGTGGTTAGTCACGGAGTTCCCTTCCGGTCAGCCGGATGAAGACGTCTTCAAGCGTGGCCCGACGCACGCTGTAGGAATTCAGGCGCACGCTCTGGCGGATTCGTTCGAGCGCCCCCGGGCAGTCGGATGCGAAAACCTCGAACTTGTCTCCAAGCTTCTGGAACCGGCACTCGCCCAGCGCCGCCTCAACCTGAGCGCCGTCGCCGTCCTCGGGCACGACCTCCAGCACTTCGTTGCCGGCGTGTTCAGTTATCAAGCCCCGAGGCGAGCCGGTCGCAATTATGTGTCCGTTGTCCATTATCAGCAGGCGGTCGCAGATCTGCTCGGCCTCATCCATATAGTGGGTAGTAATAAGGATGGTCACGCCTCGCTGTCGGAGTTCGCGCAGCCGTTCCCAGATGAGCCGGCGCGCCTGCGGGTCGAGCCCGGTCGTCGGCTCGTCGAGTACGAGCATACGCGGCGTATTGATGAGGCCGCGCGCGAGAATCAGTCGGCGCTTCATACCTCCGGAGAGGTCGTCCACCTTCTCGTTGGCCTTGTCGGTCAGGTGGGCGAATTCGAGTAGTTCGCGCGAGCGCTCGCGGGCCGTTCGCGTCGGGATGCCGTAGTACCGCGCGTACACCAGCAGATTCTCGATGACGGACAGGTCCGGGTCGTAGTTGTTGTCCTGCGGCACGATCCCGAGTTGGGCCTTTATTTCCCGCGGATGCAGCGTCACGTCCATGCCGAACACATCGAGTCGTCCGCTGGTCCGCGGCGAGCCACCGGCGAGCATGCGAATGGTCGTGGTCTTGCCCGCGCCGTTGGGGCCGAGGAAACCGACGACCTCGCGCGGCTTTATCTCGAAGCTGATGCCGTCCACGGCCGCGAGCCCGTCGTATCGCTTCACCAGGTTCTCAGCCACCACCAACGGCTCAGCACGGGACACGTCCGAAAACGGGGACTGTACCGGCGAGTGTTCTACGCGAGCCTCCGGGGGACTGTCCCCGTTTTCGGTTTCGCGGAACTGGCCGCCACGTGGAACCTGACTCATCAGGAAATGTCTCCGGTCTTCCCGCCCATGCTCACTTTCTACTCGCCGCGGCCTTCTCCAAGAGAGACAGCGCACTCCGCGCCGCGTCGTTGGTCGGGTCAAGTGTGGCTGCGCGGCCGAGCCACTCACGCGCCTGGGGAAAACTGTCCGTCTTGATGTAGACCACCCCGAGCAGGAAGCTGGATTCGGCATCACCCCAGTTCTGTTCCATGTTCGCGCGATAAAGCGACTCGGCTGCGGTGTACTGACTATCCGCGACTGCCACCCAGGCGTCGGCCAGACGCCGCGCCGGCCTCCATTTCGGGTCCGCGGTGCTGATGGCGTTGGCAATGGCAATCCGGGCCGCGGCAAGACTGAGGAGCGTGTTGCGGTCGGTGGAGTACGCGGTGGCCTGTTCAATCTTGAGCATCTGGGCCTGAGCGTCCGATACCTGGCCGGTGCCGGCCAAAGCCAGCACGAGCGAGTAGCGGGCGTAGTTGTAGGACGGCAGCGCCACAAGGGCCCGGTTGAAGGCGCTGACGGCCTTGACGAAGTCCTGCTGCCCGAGATAGATGTTGCCCTCCTGGGTCCATGCCTGGGCCGAATAGACGCTGCGGTTGACCGGGATGATGGCCGAGATGATGTAAACCGCGACCGCGGGAACGACGCCGGCCGCTATCCGCACGAAGCGGCGCTGCCTGACGGCTTCAACCAGTTCGCTCGCAGCGTATCCGGCGAACATGAGCAGAAACGGGATGACTGGCGCGCGCAGCCGTGAGAGCACGTAGAAGACAAGAGAAGATATGAGATACGCGGCAACGAAGAAGTAGGCCGGCATTGCCAGCATGCGCCGGTGTGTCGCTCGTTCGGCATTCGAACTTCGCCCCTCGGACTTCCCGATGGGCCATGCCCAGGCCATGCCAAGCACGCCAAGCGCCAACACCAGACCGTAGTTGATGAAGGCCAGTTTGAGAGGCAGCGATGCGGCACGCGCTGTATCCAGGTAGTAGTCGTTTGGCACCTCGTAGTTGTTGAAGAAGAGCACGAACTTGCGGCCAAGCAGCTTGATGTACTTGCCCGGCTCGTGGGCGATGAACGCCAGCCCCTGGCGCAGCCAGTAGGAAGAGGCCTCGGAAGCCTTCACCTCGTGTCCGTTGATGGTGCGGCTAACCTGCGCCATGCGTTCGAGCGAGAACCCTCCGCCCTTCTCAAGTTCGCGGGTCGGCTGCCACGTGCCGTCGGCGGATGGATTGTTACCATAATAGAAGTTGACGCCCGAATGGGCGGTGAAGATGACCGGGTCGTGGGCGACGATGAAGTTACGGATGGGGACTATGGCGATTACCAGGAGCGCTGCCACTGTCAGCGCGTCCAGCCCGAAGCGCGGAAGCGTGTGCGGCGAACCATAGACGCGCGACCTCCGCCAAAGCCAGACGAGGACGACAGGAAGCAGCATGAGCAGTTCGGGCCGGCAGATGACCAGCAGCCCGAAGCAGGCGCCCCCGAGCACCGAGAGCCACGTGCGTCTGCCCGCGACGAACGTCAGCCAGAGGAAGAGCAGGCTCAGCAGGATGGTTATCTCGACGTAGAGCAAGGCACCGGTGTAGAAGACGAGGACGCCGGTCAGGGCGAACCCGATTGACGCGAAGGCGGCAGACCGTGCCCCGAAGATGCGGCGGGTCGAGTCGTAGAGAAGGAAGCAGGAGACGGTGGCGAGCACGGCCTGGATGAGTTGCACCGCGAGGATGTGCTGGCCGAAGATAGCGTAGACCAGCGCCAGCAGGTACGGGTACAGCGGCCGTAGGAAGAAGACCTCCGTTCCCCAGAGCTTGCCGGAGATGATGTCGATTGCCCAGCGGTGGTAGTAGTAGGAGTCGAGCATCTGCGGCCCGATGGTCGAGAACGGGTGCCCGCGCATGCTGAGGACAAACCAGAGACGGATGACAAACGTCAGCGCAAGCGCGACCAAGAGCCAGAGGCGGCTCTCGCGCTCGGCAGGTCTCGCTTCAGTGGACTCTTGCACGGCGGGCCAGTATAGAAGCCGGGCCGCGCCCGGTCAAGGAAGCGGCGCGCGTGCCACGGACAACTCAGAAGTCAGAATCCAGAATGCAGAATGACGGACCTGACGGTATCAACCACGGATGAACGGTGATGAACGCAGATTCTCGGAGTCCGGAACCTCTTTGTGTCTTTGTGGTCGAATCCGGTCCCGTTCGCGCTTGATCCCTTGATCTCTCGATCCCTCTATCCCTTTCCCTTCCGCCCTCCCGGCCCTTTCCCCGGAACGCGACCGATGGCGGCAATGCGCCCCAGCAGGCACGCCTGACACGCTGCGGCATTGTCGCCGACGCAGGCTTTGTCGGGGTATATCTCGTAGAGCTTGCGGTACTTCACTGGCGTCAGATTGGGCATCCACACATTTGCGCCCCTCTCAAGCCCGAGTTCGCGGCCGTTCTCGTTATTGACCGTGGCAAGCGCGGTCGTTGCCGGAATGTTCACGTCCGGACAAGTCAACCGCGTCAGGGCGATGACCTTTGTCGTCATCACGTCGGTCGCAGGAACCTGCTCTCCGGTAGGAAGCGATAGCGCTGCGGCATCACGCCCGAGCGGCGTGTCGGGATGCGCGAGGTACGGTCCCACGCCCACCATTTCCAGGTCCAGCTCGCGGAAGAGCATGACGTCGTCAGCCAGGGATTCGTAGCTCTGCCCCGGGATCCCAACCATCACCCCTGATCCCGCCTCGTATCCGAGCCGCTTCAGCTTGCGCAATAACTCGATTCGGTCGCTGGCTTCCCTTGCGCAGTCCGGGTGAATTCGGTGGAAGAGCGTCATGTCCGAAGTCTCATGTCGCAGGAGGTAGCGGTCAGCGCCCGCCTCGCGCCACTCGGCCAGATCCGCTTCACTCCGCTCGCCGAGCGACAATGTCACTGCCAGGGGTGTCTCGGCCTTGATGAAACGTATGTGCCGGGTGATGCGCTCGCGTGAGAGTCCCGGGTCCTCGCCCGCCTGCAGTACCACGGTCCCGTATCCGAGTTGCACGCCGAGCCGCACGCACTCCTCGACCTCGGCCTCGCTCATCCGGTAGCGTTCGATCTTCCGGCTGCCGCGGATGCCGCAGTAGTGGCAGTCACGCCGGCAGTAGCTCGACAGCTCAATGAGCCCACGCAGGTGCACCTCGTCGCCCACATGCTCGCGCCGCACGCGGTCTGCCTCTTCCCAGAGGAAACTGAGCTTCCACTCTTCCTCTTCCTTGAGCCAGTCGAGCACCTCGTCGCGGGTCAGGCCTTTCGGATCCGGCTCTGACCCGCCTTTCCCCTGCAGCATCTTCATGACCGCGCCCGCGGCCTGCATACCCGGTCAGCCACCTTCCCAGGGATTGAACTCAGAACCGCTCATGTCAGCACACCTTTCCTATGGCGTGGAAAACTAGTCTGCATCCGTCCGGGCTTGGGACACGATCCGCATTGTCTGACAATCCGGTCATGTCCCCGCCCTGGGCTTAATCTGTGGATGTTCTCTCTGCGTCCGGGCCATCTGCGTCATCTGCGGTTGGTCTGTCCACGATAGGCATCAAGCGCTGCCGGAAACGGCTCCAGCGCCCGCTCAAAGATGCCGAGCGAGTAGGCGATGCTCAGCCCGTAGTTGGTAATCGGCACGCCCTGTTCGCGGCACCTTGCCACGCGGTTCAGAACCGCGCGCCGGTTGGTCATGCACGCGCCGCAATGAATCACCAGTTTGAACTGAGACACGTCCTCCGGGAAGTCGTGCCCCTGGTGCGTGACGAACTCCAATTTCCCGCCCACGTACTGGGTCAGCCAGCGCGGTATCTTCACCCGCCCGATGTCATCGCCGATGGGATGATGGCTGCAGCTCTCGGCAATGAGCACCCGGTCGCCCGGCTTCAAATGTTCAATCGCGGTCGCGCCCCGCACCATCTCAACCAGGTCGCCCTTGAACCGGGCGAAGAGGATCGAGAAAGAGGTGAGCTTCACATCCGGCGGCGTGTCACCAGCAACCTTCAGGAACGCCTGCGAGTCGGTGACAACGATGTCCGGCTTCCGGTTCAGGCGCAGGAGCGCGTCGCGCAGCTCCCGTTCTTTCACCACCATGCAGTAGGCGTCGTTGTCCAGCAGGTCGCGGATGGTCTGTACCTGCGGCTGGATGAGCCGGCCGCGCGGCGCTTCCTTGTCGATCGGCACGACCAGCACCGCCAGTCCCCCGCTGGGCAGCAGGTCGCCAATGATGGTCGGCGGGTTCACGAACTCCTCCGGCGCGGACGCAATAAGCGCCTCACGCAAGGCCAGTATGCCTTCGCGCTGCGGCGCTACGGTCCGCACGACTCTTACACCCGCATCTTGCAGCCTCCGCTCAAGTTCTGCGGTAGCGTCCGGAAAACTAGGGACACTTCCTCCGAGCGGCTGCGTCGGACTCGCCGCGGTAGCGTCCCTGTTTTCCGGCCGCTCAGCCAGGTCGGACTTGTTGAAAACCACGATGGCAGGTACGCCGCGCTTGGTCAGCTCGTCCACCATCGCCTGCTCGAAGCTGTCCCATTTCCCGTCCTCGGCCACGACGACGCCGACATCAGTCCGTTCGAGCACCTTGCGCGTCTTCTCGACCCGCATCTCGCCGAGCGCACCGACGTCATCCACGCCCGCCGTATCGATGAAGAGCACCGATCCCAGCGGCAGCAGCTCCATCGGCTTCTCGACCGGGTCAGTGGTTGTACCAGCCACATCGGACACAATCGAAACCTGCTGGCGCGTGAGCGCGTTTAGCAGCGATGACTTGCCCACGTTGCGCCGTCCGAATATCCCGATGTGCAGCCGCAGACTCTTGGGGGCTTTCATGGTCTCCTCTCTGACGGATCGGACGTATCCGACCGATTGGAGACGCTTCCCAGCCGGTTTACAGCCTCCGGAGACACCAGTTCGTCGAAACGCTTGGCCGGGACTCCATACTTCTCTTCAGCCAGTTGCCGCAGCGACTTCCCGGTCGCCTGCGATTCCTTCACTAGCGCCTCGGCCTTGTCGTAGCCAAGCTCCTCCACCAGCGCGGTCACGGTCGCGGTCGTCGACTCCACGAACTTACGGCAGCGCTCAGCGTTTGCCCGAATCCCGGTCACACAGTGCATCCTGAGAATCCTGCAGGCGTTGTGGAGCAGATCCAGTTCGTCGAGGAGGGCGCTCGCGATCAGCGGCATGAACTGGTTCAACTCCAGGTTCCCGGCGGAAGCAGCGTGCGAGATGACCGCGTCGTACCCGAACACCATCATCGCCGCCTGCGCCACTGCCTCGGGAATCACCGGGTTCACCTTGCCCGGCATTATTGTGGAACCTGCCTGGCGCTCGGGCAGTTCGATCTCGCCCAGCCCAGCCTCGGGGCCGGAAGAGAGCAGCCGCAAGTCGTTCGAGACCTTAATCAGGTTGGCGGCGCAGGCCTTCATCGTGCCCGACACCTCGACAAATGCGTCCGCGTTCTGCGTTGCCTCGACCAGGTTCTCGGCCCGGCCCAGGCCGATGCCGGTGATGTCGCGCAGATGGTCGACCACGCTAAAGATGTAGCTCCGCGGCGCGCCCAAACCGGTGCCGACCGCGGTGCCGCCGAGGTTCACAGTGCGCAGCCGTTCCTCGCACTTGAACACCCGCCAGCGGTCCCGCGCAAACGCCTCGGCATACGCGCCCATCTCGCGACCAAGCGTGATGAGTACCGCGTCCTGCATCTCGGTCCTGCCGACCTTCACCGCACCGGCGAACTCCTGCTCCTTGGCCTGAAACGCCTCCTGCAGGGCGACCAGTTCCTCCTCCAGTTCGCGCAGCGACCACACCGCCGCGACTCGCAGCGCGGTCGGGAATGTGTCGTTGGTAGACTGGTGGAGATTCAAGTCGTCGTGCGGCGAGACGCGCGCGTAGTTACCCAGCGGCTCACCGAGAATCTGCAACGCCCGGTTGGCGAGTACCTCGTTCACGTTCATATTCGTGGAAGTACCGGCCCCGCCCTGCAGCGCATCCACCAAGACCTGCCCGTCGAACCTGCCTTCCATCATCTCACGACAAGCCTGCTCGATGGCGTCGGCCTTGGCCACGTCGTTCTTCCAGGTGCCACACGCCCGGTTGGCCCGCGCGCAGGCGAGCTTCACCGCGCCGAACGCGTGGACCAGCAGCACGTGCACCGGCCGGCCTGAAAGCGGGAAGTTCTCTAGCGCCCGCACCGTGTGGATTCCGTACAGCGCATCAGCCGGCACCTCGCGCTCGCCCTTGGAATCGGACTCCGTGCGGAATTGGGTTCCGGGGAAATGGGGACTGTACCGCGCGTCCTCGCGCTCCGGGGGACTGTCCCCATTTCCCCGTCTAGAAGCAGAGGTCTCGCTCATTGGTTGTCCTGATCTTCTCGATCCGCGCCCGCACCTGGGCCTGCGTCTTCTCATCCGGTATCTGCGCCATTTCCTTCTCAATCAGGGCAAAGCCGTCCCGCTTCGTCTGCTCCGATGCGTAATCGGTCAGGTACTCGGCCAGCGTAGTCAAGGCATTGGGCGTGCAATAGCGCTTGATGAACCCGGGAATCGAGAACTCCATGAAGTGCTCGCCGGTCCGGCCCAGCCGGTAGCAGGACGTGCACCAACTCGGAATGTAACCGTCCCGGATGAGCTCTCCCACGACCGCGTCGAGCGGCCGCGTGTCATGTAGCTCGAACTGCTCGCGGTTCAGTTCCTGACACTCGCCCTCCCGACATTCCTGGTAGGAACCGAGTTCGAGTCGGGAGCCTGCGTCAATCTGCGAGACCCCGAGCTGCAGCCCTTCGCGCCGCATCTCCGGCGTCTCGCGGGCGGTGAGAATCATGCCGGTGTAGGGCACTGCCAGCCGCAGCACCGCAATCACCTTCTTGAAGTCCTCGTCCGAGACAAAGTGCGACCGGTCCAGCTCCACGTTGGAGGCAATGTTGATGCGGGGAAAACTGATAGTATGAGGCCCGACTCCGAACCGCTCTTCGAGATGGATGGTGTGCGCCAGCAGCCCCATCACCTCGAACCGCCAGTCGTAGAGGCCGAAAAGGGCGCCGATGCCCACGTCGTCCACGCCGCCTTTCATCGCGCGGTCGTGCGATGTCAGCCGCCACACGTAGTCGCCCTTGCGCGTGTTCGCCGGGTGCACTGTTCGATAGGTCGGATGATGGTAAGTCTCCTGAAAGACCTGGTACGTGCCGATGCCGGCCGCCTTCATCGTCCGGTACCCCTCGACGTCGAGCGGTGCGGCGTTGATATTGACGCGCCGAATCTCGCCCTTGCCTACCTTGGTCGTGTAGGCAATCTTCACGATGCGCGCCATCTCCTCGGCCGAATAGTTCGGATGCTCGCCCCAGACGAGAATCAGCCGCTTGTGTCCTTGCCCTTCGAGCGCGACCAGTTCTGACCGGAGTTCATCGTCGGACAGAGTCTTTCGCACGACGTCGCGGTTGGAGCACTTGAACCCGCAATAGGCGCAATTGTTGATGCACTTGTCCCCGACGTAGAGCGGAGCGAACAGGACGATGCGGTTACCGTAGACGTCGTTCTTCAACTTCCGGGCAGCGGCGAACACCTCCTGCCACAGCGCCGGGTCTTTGATGACAAGCAACGCCGCCGTCTCCTCCGGCTCCAGCCGTTTCTTGGCAAGCGACTTTGCCAGCACCTCGCGCACTCTTCCCGGGTCCGGCCGCGCTGCCGCCAGCGTCTCCTCGATCCTGCCGTCGTCGATGAAGTCGTCCTGGCTCCTGAGTCCAGCCGGGTTTTGGCTCTTGGCTCTTGGCTTTTCGCCCTTGACTTCACTCATGTCTCGTCCTCGTTCTGCGCTCTAGCATCTAGCTTCTGGCTTCTCGCTTCGTTCGACCTACCGTCCTCAATCTTGCAGCTTGCATCTTGCCCCTTGCACTCTGCATCTCCGTTCTTCTTGCGAAGCGCCGCCTTCACGCTCACGCCAGGTATCGCCCCCAGCCTCCCGGTCATCGCGCCAATCTCGTCGTTCGAGCCATCAACTATGACTGCGATGACAGACAGATTCCTCTCTCGATAGGGAATGCCCATCCGGCCGACGAGAATCCGACCGTACTCACTCAATATCTGGTTCACCTTGGGCGCGGTATCAAGCCGGTTCTCGACGAAGACGGCGACAACGCCAAGGCGGTGTTCATGGATAGCTTCAGACTCATTCATGATCAATTCTCCTAGAGTAGCTCTACGCTCTAGGCATGACGCTCCACGCCCGAAACCGAAAGCTCTGTCCGGCGTTATGCGTGATGCGTCTAGCTTAGCGCGGGCTTTTCAGATGAAGCGTTCCCTGTGGATTCAGGCGCTGCGCGCCCTCATCTCGGAAGTGGCTTCAGTTCTGATTCCTCCGGGCCGGCAAAGCCTGCCCGTCAGACGTAGAAAGGATAATATGAAAAGCCCTATATGTCAAACGAGGCGAAAGAAACCAAGAGACAGAAGGATCGAGGGATCGAGAGCCGGAAAGGCCATCGGGGTCGCGACGAAAACCGCGGTCCGAACCGCTCTGCAAATCGCCGTCAGAATCGCCGCGGCAGTCGCGGCGAGACTCAAACGGCGAATCACCGTGCACTCCGCCACGGAAACCGGGCCGAGAGTCGACTTCCGAGTGCCCTTGCGAGTCGCCATGGAAACCGCCTCCCGAACCGCTCCGGGAACGGTTCCCAAGGCGATTCCCGACATGACCTTTTCAGCCGATACCGCGGCTTAACGCATAGTAGATTAACAACTTAGCTACAAATGAGCGGAAAATGGGTAGCGTCCCTATTTAGAGGACCGATTCCGTGGTTACGCGGCGGGGTCAGGCTTCGCAGCCGAAGTCTGGAAGGCCACGATGTCGCCGAGTTGAGTTCTGGTTGACGCGATGACACCGACCGGCAACTCAATCGTCTTTGTCCCGCGCCAGGACCCGGCCATGCCCCACGGCTTCAGGTTGCGACGGAGGCCGACGACACGATTCTTCTTGTCGAGGAAGACGACGTCTATCGGGAAACGCATGAACCACATATGGATCGACGAGCACGGGTCGATGAGCAAACCAGTATCGGGCTTCAATCCGCTGCGTCCGAGCAGGCCCTTGCTGCGTGCCGCGAATGAATTGGCGACCTCCAATTCGGAGGCGATGGCAACACCCTTGGTGACGTTGATGGCGGCCGTGTTGGGCTTCTGAGGTGCTACCACAGGTTAGTCAGGATAGCCGCGACACCGGCCGTGTCAAAAGAGAAAGACGGATAGTCCAGAATTCAGAGACCAGAATCCAGATAGCAGGCAATCAGCAGATTCTGCAGACTCCACAGATTCTGTTCTCTCGACAGGGGAAATTGGGCCATCTGCGTAATCTGCGCAATCTGCGGATACTTGTTGCCCTGGCGTCAATCGAGTTTGACGAGTTTCTTGATGGCCCGGAACTCGCCCGCGGCCATGCGGCAGTAGTAGACACCGCGCGGTACAGCCACACCCCGGTCGTCGCGGCCATCCCACACCAGGGAATAGGTGCGAGGGACGAGGGACTTGGGTGCGGAGAGGACCCGGACCAGAGCGCCGGTGGCGGAATAGATGTTGATGCTGGTCTGGGTCGTGCGGGGAATGCTGAAGCGGATAGTCGTCTTGCCGGAGAACGGTGTGGGCTGCGCACGGTCGAGCGCGAATACTCGCGGCAGCGTACCGCGGTCTTCGATGCCGGGCGGCGTTCGTACTACGACTTTCACCGCCACCGTGTCGTTCGCCGGGAACTGGTCGCCAGTGAGCTTTGTGAAGCAGCTCAGGTCGAAGGTGTCAATCGTGTCCGCAGTCCAGGTGCCGGTGAACTTGACCGTATCGAGCGCCCCGGCCGCAAGTGTGACCTGGGCCGAATCGGCGTAGGTCGTCCCGATCTTCATCCTGACGGGGAAGGTCTCCTGGTAGGTGCCGAAGTTGCGGACTACGGCAGTCGGTGTCACGACCGTGCCTGAATCAACTGTATCGGCAGGCGCGACGACCTTCGTCACTCCGACATCGTGGACGTTGCCCACCGTCACCGCGCCGGTGATGACGACCGCGTACGGCTGACGTCGCGTCACTACGTTCTGCGCTGCTACGCGCAGCGTCCAAAGACCGGCGGCCGGTTGGTTCACGCGGAACATCTCCTCCGGGTCGAGGTTGTTGTACGCACCCGATGGGTTCAGAGTTGACTGGCCGTTGGTATAAAGGTCTCCTTTGTAGAAGCCGGCATTGGGCGCGGTCAGCAGGCAATCGAGGTTGTTGATAAGCGCCGGGTTCGCGCCGGCCGCGGCCGCGGTGTCGGTCCAGACCACGCCAACGCGCAGCGGCATGGTCGAATCCACGTGGAAGTCGAAATCCCGATAGTCGCCCGTCGCAAGCCCGGTCGTATCATCGTAGGCAAGCAGCTTGCGCGTGTCGCCGGTGAAGTACAGCACCGAGTCGAGGTCAATCCGGCCCCAGCCGATGTACACACTCGGTACTACGTAGCTCTCTACGTCAGGGTCGGCTGATACGAATATCATCGCCTTGAGCATCGCGCTTGAAACATAGCCCCAGGTGTCGGCCGGTGTCGCGGTGCCGGACGGGTAGTAGCCCTTGCGCAGGTACGAACGGCACAATCCAATGCAGCCATTCACGCAGGGCGAGGCCATCGAGGTGCCGCTCATTTGGGCGTAGCCGCTCTCGGAATTCGCAAAGGCTGAGTAGATGTTCTCGCCGGGCACCGAGATATCCGGCTTGATGCGGCCGTCCGGCGCCGGGCCGTCCGACGAGTAGCTGGACAGCAGGTTTGCGTTTGTCCCGTTCTGCACCGACGTGGCCGCGATGATGGATTTGGCATTACCGGGCTCGGTAATCGTGTACCGCTGAGTGTGGTACTGATTGCCGGCCGACTTGATAGTTTGGATGTCCCGGTTCTCCCACGAGAACATGTCGAACGTCGCTGAGGCGGTGGTGTATTGTCCCAGGTCCCCGGTCCACCACGAATTGCCAATGGTGTGCGGACGTAGTTCCGGGTGGCGCAGGTCGTTCGTGATCTCGTTGAGCGGCACTGTGAAATCGTTACCGGGAGGCGACGGGATGGGGCTCAGGACGACGATGCGCGCATCCTTGGCGTGCCCATCATATCGGCCAGAGCCGCCATTGGCGGAGTCATTTCCTGCCATGGTTCCAGCGACATGCGTGCCGTGGACTGCTGTGTCCCAGACGAAGCTCGTGTCCGCCGGATAGAGTTTGACCGCTACGACCTTGCGGTGGGTCGGGAACTCGCCAGTATCGGTGATCGGAACCGACGCGTCGTAGAAGGCCCAGTGGTTCACGTTGAGGCCCTCGTCACTGTAGCCGAGAATCTCGCCGGCTCCACGGACGCCATTGTCCCAGACCTTGCGCACGTTCTTGGTCCAGTCTTGCACAACCCACTGGCACGAGTCGTTCTCCGCCTCGGGCCGGTGCCATTCCTCTATCGAGAACACCCAAGGCAGGCGAGCGATGGCGGCGAGTTGCTCCCGCGAGCAGTCGACCTCGACCACTTTCATGTTCTTCGAGACGCCTGAGCGCACGAACTTGAGTCCGAGCGCGGCAAGGTCGCGCTTCGCCGCCTCGATGTCCTCGGGGTAGAACAACACGACGGAGACCCGGCCAAAGCCGGTACTGGCAAGCGTGCGCGACCAGAGTTTGTACCCGGGCTGGTACACTCCGACCCAGCGCACGAACGGCAGTGCCGCCACTTTCCCGGCGACGGCGCGGTTCATCTTCACGAATGAGAGGTAGCGTGAGTGGAAGCCCAGGAACTTGCCGCCGGCGCGTTGCAGTTGGTCTATCTGCATACTGTATACCGGACCTCCAAACTGAACGAGATAGTAGCCGGTTCCGTCTCCCGGGTACTCGCTCATCTGAAGCGCCGGGGGCAACTCGGGCTGCTCGGTCAGGGGGTCGAACTTGCGGCTGTCCCAGAACCCGACCTTGAAATCACCCGGGTTGGCCTGCGGCGAGAAGCTGCCGCGGCCCGCGGGGCGGAAAGGGTTTGCCGCGAATGTCGTAGCTGCCAAGATGAGCACTGCGGCCATGGTCTTCCTCATTACCTATGAAGTGTACATCACCTAATTCCAATGGCAACAGCGTCCGGGGCTTATTGACTCTGACCGCGATGTCGTCATACTGACGGACGTGGAAACGCTCACAAGCGTCGTCCTGCTTCGGCAAGTGCCGCCTGAGGCAGGCGCGTCGGTTGGCGCCAAGGCATTGAACCTGGCCGCGCTGATGCGGGCCGGCCTGCCGGTGCCGGACGGATTCTGCGTCACGACCGAGGCGTATCGCGCGCATCTCTCTCAACTGCCGCTCGGAGAAATGCGACGTGAACGCCTGGCCGAAATCCGGGAACTCATCACCACTGCCGAGTTGACCAAAGACGCCGCCGCCGAGATTCGCGCTGCGTTTGCCGGACTGCACACGCCGCAGGTCGCGGTCCGTTCTTCCGGGACCGCCGAGGACCTTCCCGGCCATTCGTTCGCCGGGCTCTACGACACCTACCTGCGCTCGACCGACGCTGACGGCTGCGTCGAGCTTGTCAAGCGGTGCTGGGCCTCGCTCTGGACGGAACGGGCATTCGACTATCGCGCCGAGAACGGATTCGACCACGGCAAGACGGCCATGGCTGTCCTGGTGCAGAAACTTGTAGCGGCGGACGCGGCCGGGGTCATCTTCACCGCAGACCCGGTCACCGGCAACCCCAAACACATCACTGTTGAGTCCTGTTGGGGACTCGGCGAGACGCTCGTGTCCGGCAAGGTAACGCCTGACCGGTTCGTGATAACGCGTGACGCGGAGCAGGTCGTGGACCGCTCCATCTCGACCAAGTCCATCGAGACCGTCCTGTCCCCGACCGGGACCAGCGCCGAGCAGCCCGTGCCGCCGGGCCGGTCCGATAAGCCGTCAATCTCCGACGAAGCCGCTGGGCAGATTGCCCGCCTCGCGCTCAAGGTCGAACGCTTGTTCGGGACGCCGCAGGACATCGAATGGGCGCTGGCCGGTTCCAACCTGTTCATCCTCCAGTCGAGACCGATAACAACTATCGCCCCGGCCAAGTCATGGGAGGACCGCCAGGTCTGGTCCAATTCCAACACCGCCGAAGTCCTGCCCGGTGTGCTCACGCCGCTCGTCTGGTCCACGGTTGGCGAGCACGTCGGCAAGCTGCTCGGAAGCGTCATCGGACGCCTTGGCATCTCGTTCGGCGAGAACCCGTTCATCGGCGAGGTCGCGGGCCGCGCCTACACGAACCTCAACACCTTCATGGGGATGGTGCGCCGGATGCCGTTTGCGAACCGGATGAACCAGGCCCAGATGTTCGGCGGCCAGGACCTGAAGCCCGAAGACCGGGCCAAGCTCGAAATCGGAGCCGGCGACATGCCTGATATCAAGGTCAGCCCGCTCAAGACCCTGCTCAAGCTCCCGGGGTTCATGCTCTGGATGTCGCGACACGGACCGGGCCGCGGCAGGAAGTGGGTCAGCGCGGCGGTTGAGGCCTATGAGAAGAAGCCCCGGCCGGACGTGACCCGATTCTCGGACAAGGAACTGTCGGCGAAGGCCGTGACCACGCTTGCGCAACTCGGGGCCGGCGGTGAGGCACTGGGCTACGCGCTCGGCGGGATGATGTTCACGTCGGTGCTGTACGACCTGTGCCGCAGGTGGTTCAAGGATGAGACCGGCGTGAACGCAAGCCGCCTGCTGGCTGGGACCGGCGAACTCCAGAGCGCGAACGCCGGCATCGAACTCTGGCGGCTCGCTCGCACGGCGGCCATGTCCCCCGACGTGAAGTCCGCCATCCTTTCCCAGATGACGTGGTCCGAACTGCGTGGACAACTGGAAGAGACGACAGCAGGACGCGACTTCCTCGCAAGCTGGGACCGATTCATGCACCGTCACGGACACCACGCGCGCGGCGAAATGGACATGTACAACCCGCGCTGGCGCGAACAGCCAGACTACGTGCTCGACGTGGTCCGCAACTACATCAGGGGCGAAGGCAAGACCGACCCGGAAGCCGACCAGCGGCGACACGCGGAAGAACGCGACCGCCTGCGGGCGAAGCTGCTCGCCATCACGAGTAACCCGGTCAAGCGCTGGGTATTCAGCTACGTCGTGCGCAAGGCCCAGCTCTCTGCCGCCATCCGCGAAAACGTGAAGGACGCGGGCATACGCGTCTTCGCCGACACACGGGAGCTTGTGGTCGAACTCGGGCGCAGACTGACTGCGCATGGAGTCCTGGCCGAAGCCGACGACATCTTCTTCCTTCGGTTCGAGGAAATCGAGCCGGTCGTTTCCGGCAAGGCCGGGTTTGACGTCCGGGGCAGGGTTACCGAACGCCGGGCCGAGTACAAATGGAACCTTGCGCTGACACCGCCGGCGATCATCGTCGGCCGCTACGACCCAGACAAGCACAAGCCGGACACCGTCGATGCATCAGCGGAACTCAAGGGGCTAGCGGTCAGCCCCGGAATCGTGACCGGTCCGGCCCGCGTGGTGCTGCTCGCCGGTACCGAGCAGGTTCTGCCCGGCGAAATCCTCGTCGCGCCCTTCACCGACCCGGGCTGGACGCCCTACTTCATACCCGCGGCCGGAATCGTCATGGACCAGGGCGGGCTGCTCAGCCACGGCAGCATCGTGGCGCGTGAGTACGGAATCCCGGCGGTGGTGAACGTCGGCCCGGCCACCAAGCTAATCAAGACCGGGCAGATGATTCAGGTGGACGGCGATAACGGCCGAGTGCGAATCCTGTAGTAGCCGGGCTTCTACCTGCTGACAATCACCTTTCGAACGAGCCCTGCGGTCCTCACAAAGTAGACGCCGGGACGCACTTCTACAGCCAGGCGTCCAGACGCATCTCGCACCGAACATGCACGGCTGGACAGCAGGGAACGCAAAGAGACCGCGGTCATGAGCGTCGCACCTGGTCGCGCCTTACCGACTGCGGGCCGTTGCTCAGCGACCGCCTCGACGCCTGACACCCAGAAAAACTGCCGCAGGGTGTCGTTCACGTGGTTCGAGTCGTTTGCCAGCGTCGTCCAGGCGGAGGCGCGGTGTTCCACAGCGGAGTCCGGATGGAAAGGCTTGAACTGGACGTTCGCCGAGTCTCCCGGCTGCACACCGACGTAGACCGTGTCAGTATAGTAGGAGGCCAGGCCGACGTGCTGGATCGCCATCACGGTCTGGACTGACTCGGCGACGTTGCCCAGGTTCGCCACCCGACAGACCGGGTTGTAGGTGGAATCGAGCGCAATCGTGTCGCGCGGACAGGCTATCGCCGTGACCGCCACATCGTGATAGATTTTCACGAGCGAGACGTCGTCGACGTACGTGCTTTCGGTCCCCGGGCCCGAGTAGCCCCATAGGCGAAAACCGACAAGGCTCTTGCTCCGGTTCAAGTTGCTTGTGACGTCGTATTGCTGCCAGGCAACCGTCGGATTCAAGATGAACTCTCCCTGTGACCCATCCGAATAGAGGAAGTCGTATGCCATCACCTGCGCGTTCGGCTGGCGCGACCAGAAGGTGACGCTCAGGATTTCGCTCCCCGGTGTTGTGTCAACCGACTGCATGATTGGGTAATTCCCGGAGTCGCAGGCGCAGTACGTACCGCTGTGTGGGTAGGTCGTGGTCACGACCCAGTTGCTGCTCACCCAAGGCGGCAGCGACCCGGTCTCGAATCCGGGATTGAGGAGCAATTCGTGCGAGTCCAAGTGTTGCCCGCACGTATTCGTGCCGGGCATGACAGCGGCACGAGTATCGACGACGCAGCCGCCGGTTATCACCTGCGCAGCGGCCAAGAGCCCGACTGCGAGCACGAGCGCTAACGCGAATCTCAGCATTTGCACCTCCTTTGCGGTCGTGGGATTATACCGCAGGGACGGCGCTCGTCAACCGGCCTTCAGGTCAGGCCGGCGACCTGCTGACGACCGTGCGTGAGCTACGCGCCGACCACGAATGAGGTCATGGTCAGAGAGCCGGCCACCGGCTGGTCGTTGAACCACTTGAGCGGCTCATCTTCGCCGCGGAGCGCGAGGATGTAGAGCATCGGCAGGTAGTGCTCGGGCGTCGGCACCGCGAGCTGCGCCGGACGACCCAGCGACTGGTAGTCGAAGAGCTCCTTGTAGCTGCGCTTCGTGGCAAGCGCGCGGAACTTGCGGTCCGCCTCAACCGCCCAGTCGAACCCGAAGGGCTCGTTGAAGTCATCGCCCCGCAACTCCATCATGCCGAGGTTGTGAACGATGTTCCCGCTGGCAACTACCAGCACTCCCTCCCGCCGCAGCGGAGCCAACTGCGCTCCAATCTCGAAATGTCGCTTTGGTTCGGCATCGTAGTCCAGGCTCAACTGCACAACCGGGACATCTGCATCAGGGAACATGCGGGACAGCACGACCCAGCACCCATGGTCCAAACCCCAGCCCTTGTCGAGCTTGGCACCGGACACAAAGCCGGCTACTTGCCGCGCCAGTTCCGGGCTGCCCGGCGCCGGGTATTGGACCTGGTATAGCTCTTCCGGGAACCCGCCGAAGTCGTGAATGGTGCGCGGGTGTTCCATCGCGGTCACCTGCACGCCAGCGGTCTCCCAGTGTGCGGAAACGCAAAGGATGGCTTTGGGCTTAGGCAGAGTGCGTGCTACACGTGCCCAACCACGACCAAAGGCATTGTCCTCAATGGCATTCATCGGACTTCCATGTCCGACGAACAGCACCGGCATTAGTTTGTTGCCGTTCATAAGACGGGAAAATGAGGGACACTCCCACGGAGCGCTTGCGTCCGACTCAGCGCGGTAACGTCCCTGTTTTCCCTCACCGAAGCCCTTCAAAAACCTTCTGGGCCAATGCGGAACCGAAGCCCTTGACCTTGGCAATCTCGTCAACGCTGGCCAGCCGGAGCTTGTCAAGCGAGCCGAAGTGTTGGATAAGGACCTTCTTCCGAAACGGCCCGAGCCCCGGAATCTCATCCAGCTCCGACTCGACCATCTTCTTGCCGCGCAGCTTGCGGTGAAAGGTGATCGCGAACCGGTGCGACTCGTCCCGGATGCGCTTCAGCAGTTTCAGAGCGGGCGACGTCACCGGAATCGTGATTTCCCTGCCGTCGTCGTAGTAGAGCGTGTCGGTTCGCTTGGCCAGACCGAGAATGGGTATCTCGGTGTCGAACTGGCCATAGGCCTTCACCGCTGAAGACAACTGCCCCTTGCCGCCGTCAACCAGCACGAGGTCGGGCAACGGCCGGTTCTTCTCCAGCAGACCGCGCACCCTCCGCGCCAGAACTTCTTCCATCATCGCGAAGTCGTTCGACCCGGTCACGGTGCGTATCTTGAACAGGCGGTACTGCTGCTTGGTCGGCCGGTCATCGCGGAACACCACAATCGAGCCGACCGCGTTCGTGCCCTGCGTATTCGAGATGTCCACGCCCTCAATCAGGCGCGGCACCGCGGAGAGTCCGAGAATGTCGGCCAACTCTCGGTTACCGGCCGGCACTCGTTCCTCCGGTCTCAGTTCGACCAGCGCCTTCTCGGCATTCGCCCGCGCAAGTTCCATCAGCCGCACCTTCTCTCCCCGCTCCGGCACGACTATCTTCACCTTTCGTCCCCGCTTCTCGGCAAACAACGCCTCCAGCGCTTCAGCGTCGTCAATCGCCGCGGGCAGGATAATCTCTTCCGGGATATCGTGGGTGTGAGTGTGTATTGAACGAACCAGAGTGGAGAGCAGTTCGGAATCGGGCGCATTCTCGCCAGCGGTCAGCGGATACTCCTCACGCGAAACGATCTTTCCTTCTCTCACTCGAAACAGCGCGGCGACCGCCGACTTCTTCCCGCGGGCCAGCCCGATGATGTCGCGGCTCGTCTTGTCCTGCACTACCGCCTGCTGGTTCCTGCTGATGTCGCGGAGGGCCATCAATTGGTCTCGCAGCACGGCCGCGGTCTCGAAGTCCTGTGTTTGCGACGCGGCCCACATCCTCTGCTCGACCTGCTCGACCAGTTCGTCCGACCGGCCGGAGAGGAATCGAATGACGTCGTTTACCTGGCCGGCATACTGCTCCTTTGTCGCCTTGTCCGCGCACGGTCCGGAGCAGCGGTTCAACTCGAAGTCGAGGCATGGCCGGTTCGGCCTGTCTTCGGGGAGCCGGTACTTGCACGTCCGCATGCGGAATATGCGCTTCACGGCCTTCAGCGCCTTCCGCAGCTCCCTGGCCGATGTGTACGGCCCAAAGAAGACGCTGCCGTCGTCCTTGAGGTTCCGGGTCACGAAGATGCGCGGGTAAGGTTCGGATGCGGTTATCTTGAGATACGGGAACTTCTTGTCGTCGCGCAGCCGCACGTTGTAGCGCGGCTTCTTGAACTTGATGAAGTTCTCTTCGAGGATCAGGGCCTCGACTTCGGAACGGGTGATGACCGTTTCGAGGTCGGCGACCTTGCTCACGAGCGACTGCAGCCGCGGGTCTTCCTTCGGCTGAGTGTAGGCCTGGAGTCGGTCACGAAGCACTCTCGCCTTGCCGACATACAGCACGCGGCCCTTGCTGTCCTTGAGTAGATAGACGCCAGGCGCCTCGGGCGCGGTGGCGACCTTGTCAGCGAAGCTCACAGTGCTACGTGCAAACCCGAAGCTCGAAACCCGAATGACGATTGAATGTCCGAATGACCAAATGACGAAGGTCAGGTCTGACATTCGGGTTTCGGGTTTCAATCGTCATTCGGACTTCGGAATTCGTCATTCCGCGCCCTAGGCGCGGGTCATCCTTTGACCACACCCAGCGGCTTCATGCGCGCCACCTTGCGGCAGATGCCTGCCCGTGTGCAGACGTCCACGACCCTGTCCACATCCTTGTAGGCGTCCGGCACTTCCTCACGCAGCACCTCGCGGCTGGCGGCCATCACCATGATGCCCTTCGCCCTGAGCTCTTCGGCGACGTTGCGACGCTCGGTCTCCTTGAGCGCGCGGGTACGGGACCATACCCGGCCGGCGCCATGGCAGGCCGAGCCGAATGTGTCGGTCTCGGCTTTCTCGGTGCCCAGCAGCAGGTACGAACATGTACCCATATCCCCGGGAATCAACACCGGCTGGCCGAGATGGCGGTAGCGCGACGGCAGGGCGTGGCTGCCGGTCTGATTATGGCACTGGGTTCCGGAACCGGGCCTGGCCGGTCCGAACGCACGCGTGGCTCCCTTGCGGTGAACGCACAACCTGACGCAATCCTTGCCGACCGCGTGGGTCTCGAACTTGGCGATGTTGTGGGCGACGTCGTAGACCTGGCCCATGCCCAGTCGCTCGAACGGAAGCCCGAGCACCTGGCCGAACGCCTCGCGTACCCAATGCGCGATCGCCTGTCGGTTCGCCCAGGCGTAGTTGGCCGCGCAGACCATCGCCCCGAAATAGCGTTTGCCCTCAGGCGACTCGATGGGCGCGCAGGCGAGCTGCCGGTCAACCAGCTCGATGCCGTACTTCTTCGAAACCGCGCCGAGCGTCTTCACGTTGTCGTCGCATATCTGGTACCCGAGCCCGCGCGAGCCGGTGTGGATCATTACCGTTATCTGGCCTTCGGCAATCCCGAGGTCTCGCGCTGCGCCGAGGTCGTAGACCTCGGCCACTTCCTGGATTTCGAGGAAATGGTTGCCCGCTCCGAGCGTGCCCAGTTGCGGCATCCCGCGTTCCAACGCGCGCTCCGACACTCCGGTCAGGTCGGCCCCGGCCATGGCTCCGTGCTCCTCGGTGAACTCGAGGTCCTCCTCCGTGCCGTAGCCCTTTTCGACCGCCCAGCGGGCACCCCGGGTCAGGACCTGTGCCACCTCGGTCTGCGAGATGCGGATCTTGCCCTTTGACCCGACGCCGGATGGCACGTTTTCGTACATCGCCCGGACCAGCTTCTCAAGTAGTGGACTGGTGCGGGACATGACCGAATCGTCCGACGATTTGGATCGTGTCCCAAGCCCGAGATCCTCTCGCGTCAGCTTCGTCCGGAGCATCCGCACGCCGCAATTGATGTCATAGCCCACGCCGCCGGGCGAAATGACGCCCTCGCTCGTCTCGAACGCGGCCACACCGCCGATGGGAAAACCGTAGCCCCAGTGGATGTCAGGCATCGCCATAGACTGCCCAACGATCCCGGGCAGGGTCGCGACGTTCGCCACCTGCTCCGGCGCCTGGTCCTGCTTGATGTCCTCGAGCAGAGAGGTATCCGAGTAGATGATGCCGTCCACGCGCATCTTCGGATTGTAGCTCTTCGGAATCCGCAGCCGGGTATCGTCAATCCGCTCTAACGGTCCGTTCCAGGTGGGCATGAGAGAGTATAGAGACGAGGGACACCGTGCGCAACCAGCGACCAGTGCCCCCCAGGACAAGACGAAGTCAGAACCTAGAAGCTAGAGCACAGACCGCGGAATTCCGGAACACTCCAACCCCTGTAATCTCGCTTCCAACTTCTGGCTTCGTTCGACCATAAACGTTCACCAGCAAGTCTCCAATCCCGACACCGAAATCCCGAAGGCACGAAAGACCCGTAACAGACGGGTGCAGAACGCCACCAGCCCGTTTCATTCCGTCTTCGTGTCTTGGTGGCCGTCAATATCGGACTCAGTCCGGTCATCGCTGCTTGACTCAGGTCTGCCGGAGGCTAAGCTCCCTGCCTTACCCAACAGGAGGACTGTATGATGATACGATTTCTGCTTCTTCTTGCAGCCGGACTGACTTCGGTTCAGGCCGCCGGGCTCCAGGTGCCGCGGTACGGACTGAAGCCGGGCATGGTGCTGTGGTACTCGGGCCTGTCCGACACAAAGGACCCGCACGGCACAAGCCACAGCGCGCGACTGCGCGAGCACTGGATGCTCAGCGATTCCGGCGGAACGTTCCGGGTGCTGATGCGCGTCGTGGACAACTCATACAGGACCGATACCGCCGGCAAGCGAATCGACCAGCCGGCGCAAAGCGGCTGGGAGCTGTTCGAGATGACTCCGGACGGGAAGTTGCTGCGCGACCAGTCGACCATCGACGTGGACGTGTCGGCGCTGTTCCCGCCGCTGCCGCCCGACTCGGGCGCTGCCGCGGCCGGCTGGCAGCACACCGACACCTTCGTCGGGTCGGTAGACCACTACCGGCTGGACAACAAGAGCCTGTCCGACAGCTTGTGGCTCATCGACTGGAACCGGTCCACGCCCTTCGACAGCATCTACGGGCCACAAACTGCCAAGGCACGCGTGACTTTCAACACCCGGCGCGGTCTGCCGCTGCGGCGCGAGAGCAGGAGCGCGGACACGGCAAACAAGCGGGAATCGCAGGGGACAATCGTGCTCGATTCCGTCACGAAGTTCGACGCCGCCAGTCTGCCGCCGCAAATTCGGGCGGTCCTCGCCTACTTCGATGTGAAGAAGGCCTACGACGCAGAAGGCGACAAGGCCGACCCTGACGACACTACCGGCGCGGCCGACAAGCGCGCCCTGGCAATCCTCCAGAACGCGCTTGAACATACGCAGGACAGCACCGTGGCCGGAATGCTGAAACGGGACATCAACCAGCAGCAACAGTCAAGCGCATACCAGCTCGCCGAAACCAAGACTCGTGTGGAATGGCGCGGCAAGCCCGCTCCGGCGTGGGCGCTCACCGACCTCGACGGCAAGAAGCACTCGCTCAGCGACTATCGGGGCAAGGTGCTCGTGCTCGACTGGTGGTACAAGAACTGTCCGTGGTGCATGCTCGCCATGCCCAAACTCACCGAGGTCGCCCGGCGCTACGCCGACCGGCCCGTGGTGATTCTGGGCATGAACGTGGACAAGGACACAAACGACGCGCGGTTCGCGGTCACGAAGGTCAAGCCGGGATACTCCAGCCTCATCGCGGGCAAGGAAACCGCAAAGCAGTACGGCGTGACCGGCTACCCGACGCTCTTCATCGTCGACAAGAAGGGCAAAGTCGCGGACGTCCACGTCGGGTACGACAAGGACCTCACAGCGTTACTGTCTAAGAAGCTCGATGCTCTCCTAGCGCACTGACCTCGCCGACCTCTAGTTTCGCGCGGGGCTTAGGCAGGCCCCGCCGGGTCAGAGCTTGTGCTTGAGCTTAGGCTTGCTCTCATGGCCTGAAGCTCCCCAGTCGCCTGCCGCAACTGCAGCGATGCAACGCCTACTGGCTCGACATTACCAGTCGCTTGTGGATGCGGTCGGTCTTGCCTGAGTGCTCATAGTCGAGCACGTACTCGTAGGTGCCCGGCGCGACATGACGGCTATCGTCATTGGTTCCATCCCAAGGTACGATGTGGACACCGGCGGTCATTGGCACTTGGTCATTGGTCATTAGTCTACGTACTCTCTCCCCGGCACGGGTGTAGATGGTCAGGCTCACCTTGCCGGCTTCGGGCAGGCCGATGACAAACGAGGTGCTAGTGCTGAATGGATTCGGGAAGTTGTGGATGGAGAAGCCCGGCATTAGGGTCAGGTTCAAGACGGCTGTGTCCGCAACCAGCGTGTCATTGCCCAGGCGCCCGGCTATCAGGAACGTCCGTTGAGCAAGCGACGCCGTATCGCCTATCAAACCAGAAGACGCCGTCACATCGAGCGAGAACCAGCATGACTCGCCTGGGGCGACGTAGCCAAGGTCAGGTATTCCGTCACCATCCGTGTCCGTCAGGTCCTTCGCGCCGGCCGCGTCACGGAGCCAGACGTTCCAACCCGCCGACGCGGACGGCCGCGCCACTTCGACAACTCCGCCAGTGTCTCCCTGAACCAGAGCATAGAATCGATAGGTCTTGCCTTGGCCGGCCTGGAGCTGGTCCGACTGGTCCGGCCCTATCTGCAACGACTGCGGATACGTCTGCACCGAAGAGCTGACCTTGTCGTTGGCACGGTTCACATCACTCGCCAGCATCGTCGAGCAACTTACCACCCATTGACCCGGCGGCGCTACCCATTCTGAGAACGTCAGGTCCATGGTGGAGTCAGGCGAGAGCGCCTGCGTTACAGTCACCGTCCTGCTATAGCCCGTACTGATGCGGAACTGCACCCCGAACAATCGCTCCGCAGTGGTTCCGAAGTTCTTGATTCTCACCTTCGGCATCGCGGTGTCGCCGGCGCGCAACAAGCCAGGCGGCGCGAGAATCGCGACCGCCCCGACATCGTGCCTCGGCGGGCCGTTCACCTGAATCGACTCTCTGAAGGTATCATTGGCCGGTTTCTGGTCACCGGCCAGCGACGTGTAACACGTGACCGGGACTGAACCGACCGGACCCGCAGTCCACGCAGGGAACGCCAGTGTTTCCTGCGGCACCGAGACCAGCGTCTCCTGTACAGTTTGGGAATAACCGGAGCCGATTTCCATCGTCACCGGGAGTGTACCCGAAGTCAGACCGAAGTTGCGGACGACAGCACGCGGGACATACGTGCTACCTGAATCGGCGATTCCGGGTGGCGACAGAATGGCTACCGGGCCGACGTCGAGAACGCCGTTGGTCTTGATGAGAAAGACGTCATCGCTTCCTGCACCGGCCGAGGCGGTGTAGCCCGCGACGACGTAGCCGCCATCGGCGGCCTGCCGGACCGAGTAGCCTTCGTTGTCGCCCCTGCCGCCATAGGTTCTGGTCCAGAGCGTGTCGCCCTGAGAATCAGTCTTGACGAGATAGACGTCACCGGGTCCTACAAAATACTGGGAGAAGGTCGCGCCGACAATAATGTAGCCACCATCGGCAGTCTGCTGGACCGAGGAGCCGTACCCGCCGGGCGCTCTCCCATACACTCTGGTCCAAAGAGTATCGCCCTGAGCATTGGTCTTGATGAGATAGACATTAGAGTTGGTAGGTGTCCCCGGACCGAAGGAAGAGGTCCCGCCCCCGATGATATAGCCGCCGTCAGTAGTCTGTTGGACTGAGTTGCCCACGTCATCGCTTGTCCCGCCATAAGTTCTGGTCCAGAGCGTATCGCCTTGGCCGTTGGTCTTGACAAGGTAGACGTCATACCCCCCTGCACCAAACGAGCCGGTACTGCCGGCGATGATGAAGCCGCCATCGGCAGTCTGACAAACCGAGTTCCCCACATCGGTGCTGGCCCCGCCCAAAGCTCGGGTCCAGAGCGTATCGCCTGAGCTATTTGTCTTGATGAGATAGACATTGGCGCTGTTCGGTGTGCCGGGACCGAAGGAGTAGGTGTAGCCTGCAATGACGTAGCCGCCATCCGAAGTCTGCTCGACGGAGTTGCCCACTTCGTCATCCAGCCTGCCAATAGCTCTAGTCCAGAGTGTGTCGCCATGAGCGTCGGTCTTGATGAGATAGACATTGGCGTAGTCGGGCGCGCCCGGGCCAAAAGTGTTGGTGTAGCCCGCGATGATGTAGCCGCCATCCGAAGTCTGCTGGACAGAGTAGCCCTCGTCATCGCCTGTCCCGCCATAGGTTCTGGTCCAAAGCGTATCGCCTTGAGCGTTAGTCTTGATGAGATAGACATCATAATTCCCTGCACCAAAGGACGCAGTCAGCCCCGCAATGATGTAGCCGCCATCCGAAGACTGCTGGACAGACCGGCCCTCGTCGTCATCTGGCCCGCCGTAGGTTCTCGCCCAGTTCGTCTGGGCAGAGGCAATCGAAGCAAGGCAGCCAGCGGACAGCAAGACGCTGACCACCGGCAAGACGCCGATCCTCATCACGGGATTCTAAGATTCGTGGACGGCGATGTCAAATCGGCGGGTCGGACGGCTGACAGCTAGCGGCTCACGGCCGGAGGCCTTGGCGGGAGCCACATCTGACGTGAGTCAAGGGTCAGAGGCCAAGAGCCAAGAGGCAGAACGCAGAGGGATGCCGACGAGATCGCAGACCTCAGCCGGGAACTAACCTCGGCGCGGACCCTGTGGGCGGCGTTCACGCTCGCGGTACTGGTCTGGGGCGGCGCGCAGATTCACAACTCACACTGAAAGACGAGCGCGGAGTGAGCGAAGGAGCGCCACAGTAGTCATGGCTTGGCTCCGCTTTAGCGCAAAACAGGACTTCAAGGCACGCACGTCTACAGAGCTACTATGCAACACTAACTAGTCAATCTAACTTCAATGATTACGTGTCTTACGTATACAGCCGCAGCTATTTCTTCTACCATCACTGGCTTCTACTAGACCGTCTACCAGACCGTCCGGTAGACCGTCTGGTGGACGGTCCAGTAGTGGGTCCAGCGGTCAGACCTGTGGTTGGTATCGTAAACCATAGTTAGATTCGACCGGTAGTCTAACTATCGGATGGACTGACGGTTGCACTACTGGGTGGTATTCTGAGCGGACTATGGGTTGGTCTTGTGGATTAACAGGCAGACGGTTTGCCGATTGAACCTGCGTACGGACCTCAGAGCAGTACGGATGACTGTCTGTAGGGCGGTCTAGGAGACTGTGAGTTAAACGCTATGCCGGACTAGGCCTGGCTAGATGCGTGCGGTCAGGCTTCGGGCTTGGTCAGCGGGGGTGACCAAGCCGGCGAGGTGGCGAACCGTTTGTCAGACAGCACCGGTATGGCTTGGCGGTGTCTGCGAAGAGGAAGTCGAGAATTCCCCTCGAACTGTGTTCAAGGGAGCGTAGCAGGATGAATCTGAAGGAGCCATTGTCGGTGCGTCCGGGCGTGCGGCGAGTTGAGCTTTCGGGCGAGCTTGGCAGGGAGCAATGCTCTGAGCAGTTGTTTGAGCGATGCGAGGTCCACTGGCGGGAGCATGCGAAGATGCAGGTTGAGGTCGACGTGGAGGTGCAGTTGGGATTCCGGTTGGATGAGCTATGCAGTTAGCCATGGACGATGCCATGGAAGGAGCGATGCGGCGTGCGATGTGAGGTGCTGTGTTCGCGTCTCTGCCGAGTCTGCGGTTCTGACCTTGGCGCTCTTGGCGGTTGCGACAGCCCGGGTCTTGCGGCTCCTAGATTCCGGCCGGAGAATCTGCGTTATCTGCGTAATCTGCGGTTGTGCCTCTCGGTCGGGCTTGGGACACGATCCCAATTGCGGACAATTGGGTCATGTCCCCGCCCGGAACCACGGCATGAGCCTGCTTGTGTCTGTCTGTGTTCATCGGTGTTATCAGTAGTTGCTCTGAGAGACCCTTCGACTCCGCTTCGTTCCACTCAGGGTGACACTTCGTGTCGTCTGCGGCATCCGCGTAATCACCGGGTACTGCCCGGACCGGGACCGGGAGGGCTTGACTTTTGCTCTTGTCCGAATATCCTACACTGTCTGATTATATGCACAGAGCACCCGGTTACATTATCTTTGTACTGGTTCTGGCGGGAACAGCCCTCGCTCCACCGGTGCCGATTCCCCTGTCTCAGCAGCCCGTGCCGACCGGGACTTCGGCCCGTACCGTGCTGATATTCCTTCCCCAGCAGTTGTTCTCGGGCGAGGAGTTTGAGCCGGCGCTGGCGCAGCTTACGCGGGCCGGATTGCAGACCCGGATTGCCGCAATGAACACGGGCATAGCTTCGAGCCTGGACCAGGTGCTGGTGAACACCGACATCACCCTGCGTGACGCAGGCGTGTCGGATTATGCCGGGCTCGTGCTCGTCGGCGGGTCCGGGGCCGCGCTCTACTGGGACGATTCGCTGGTTCAGGCCAAGTGCCGCGAGTTCGCGGATAATGGCAAGGTCGTTGCCGCCATCGGCATCGCGCCGGTGACGCTGGCCCGCGCTGGAGTGCTGAAGGGCCACACGGCGGCCGTGTTTCACGACCGTGACGCCATCAACTGGTTGAAGCAGGGCGGTGCGAGGTTCAGCTTCAAGAACCTGGTGATCGACCGCAATATCATCACCGCGGCCACTGACGACCAGGCGCGCGCCTTCGGCAAAGCCGTGGCCTCGGCGGTGCTTGAGACCAGGTGACATGCGCGTGGCGATTCAGAGGGTGACGAGGGCGAAGGTCACGGTCGACGGCGAGACCATCGGCGAGGTCGGGCCCGGCATGCTGCTCCTGGTCGGCGTGGGCCGAGAGGACAGCGAGGAAACGTGCCGGCGGATGGCGTCGAAGGCCGCCCGGCTCAGGATTTTCGATGACGAGGCAGGCAAGATGAACCGCTCGCTGCTCGACACCCACGGCCAGGCGTTGGTCGTGTCGCAGTTCACGCTCTACGCCGATACGAGCCGGGGACTGCGACCGTCGTTCACGAACGCGGGTGAGCCGACGCGGGCGAAGGAGTTGTACGAACGATTCGCGTCCGAGCTTTCGCACCTGGGTGTGCCGACCCGTACCGGCCGGTTCGGCGCCCACATGTCCGTCGAGCTGGTTAATGACGGGCCGGTAACGTTGATGCTCGAAGAGCCGAGTCAAGGCCAGGGGTCAAGGGGTCAAGGACTCCAGGATTCCAGTCCGAGCACTCGACCCCTCGAATCCTCGAATCCTGGAACCCTATCCGAGAGGAGCGCTGCCAGTGGTTAAGAGCATGACCGGCGTAGGCCGGGCCGAAGCGATTCTGCCGCCGTGGGGCTCGAAGATTGTCGTTGACATCCGCTCGGTCAACCACAAGTATCTGGAGCTGGTGGCCAAGCTGCCGCCCCAGATTGCCGCATATGAAGGCGAGGTCCGCGACATGGTCCGTCGCCGCGTGCGCCGCGGCTACATTCAGTTGCAGGTTTCGCTCGACGAGAGCGCCGAAGCTCCGACCCTCGCGCTCGACCGCCGTATGGTGCGCGACTATCTCCGTTTGTCGCGCGAGCTGCAGACGAAGTACCGGATTCCGGGCGAGGTCGACATCAACACCGTGCTCGCCTATCCCGGCATCGTCGCTCCGCAGAAGGCCGACGCCGACCACGGCAGGCTCTGGATCAAATGTCGCGCCGTCATCGCCCAAGCTCTGAACCGGCTGGTGAAGATGCAGCAGACCGAGGGCGCGGCGCTGATCAGCGACCTGAAGAAGCGCGTTACCAAGATACGGAGCGCGGTCCGCGCCATCGAGCAGCGCGTGCCGGAACGCCTGAAAGAACGACGCGCTAACCTCATCGCCCAGCTCAAGGACTTGAACGTCGAGTCCGACTCCAAGCGCATCCTCGAAGAAGTCGCCTTCATCAGCGAGAAAGTCGACATCCACGAAGAGTGCGTGCGCCTGAAGAGCCACTGCTCGTTGTTCCTCGGCGCGCTCAGCTCGTCAGCGGCGTCAGGCAAGAAGCTCGACTTCATTGCGCAGGAGATGCTGCGTGAGACCGACACCCTCGCGGCCAAGGCCCGCGACATGATCATCTCGCGCCGGGCAATCGAGATAAAGGGCGAGATCGAGAAGCTGAAGGAACAAGTGCGGAATGTCGAATAGGGCAAGTACGAACTCCGAACGCCGAACTCCGAAGTCCGGGGCCCCATCTTCGGCGGTTGGCGTTCGGCATTCGCCCTTTCTGATTGTGCTCTCTTCGCCGTCCGGCGCGGGCAAGACGTCAATCAGCCGCGAGGTGGAACGTCGCGACCCGGACGTCTTCTACTCGGTATCGGCCACGACTCGGCCGAAGCGGGATGGCGAAGTCCACGGCCGCAGCTACTTCTTCTATTCGAAGAAGCAGTTCCAGCGGCTGGAAGCGAGAGGTGGCATGATCGAGAGTGCCAGTGTCTACGACCACCGGTATGGCACTCCGAAGGCGCCGGTCCTGCGCAATTTCCACGAAGGCCGCGACGTGGTTGCCGACCTCGATATCCAGGGGATGCGCTCGTGCCGGAAGGCGCTGCCCGGCATGGTCAGCATCTTCATCACTGCTCCCGACTCGGCCGAGCTCGGCCGGCGGCTCCGCAACCGCGGCACCGATTCGACCGAGGCCGTGAAGCGGCGGGAGGCCGACCGCGAGATGGAGCTGGCCGCAATCCCCGAGTTCGATTATCTGGTGGTCAACGACCGGCTGCAGCAGGCGGTCGACGACGTGATGGCGATTATCCGGGCCGAGAGGCTGCGGACATCGCGAATGAGTCCGACCGCACCCCAATCCCTAACCCCTAACTCCCAGTCCCTAGATCGAAGGAGGCCACGGAAATGAAAATAGTCTCACCCGAAGCACTGAAGAAGGTCTATCCGAACAAGTATCTGGCGGTCAATATCGCCGCTCTCGAAGCCCGGCATGTCATCGAGGGAATGCACAAGGACGAAATCACGTTGCCGGTCAGCCCGTACGAATACGCGCTTGAACGGACCCTGAAGGGCGAAGTCAAGTGGGCAAGGATGACTGAGGCGGACATCGAGGCGCTGGCCCGTGAAGGCTTCGAGGAGCCGCCCATCAGTCGGATGCCGTTCCTCCCGCCGCCGACGCTCTAGTCCCCGGCTGGCGCTCTGCCGATGGTTCTGCGAACCAGCCGCGCTGCCCGGTCGCGTAGTCCCAGGCCGCACCACGTATTGCTCGGCGTCACCGGCGGCATCGCCGCCTACAAGGCGCTCGAACTGGTGCGGCTGTTCCACAAGGCCGGCTGGGATGTCCAGGCAGTGATGACCGAATCGGCCCGCAAGTTCGTCGGCCCTGAATCGTTCCGCGCCCTCACCGGACACCCGGTCGCGCTGGAGCTCTTTCCCCGAACTCGTCCGACCAGTCCGACGAGTCAGACCGGTCAGACTCCAGGTCGCATCGAACACGTCGACCTTGCGACCTCGGCCGACCTCGTGGTCGTTGCGCCGGCAACCGCCAACATCATCGGCAAGCTCGCCTCAGGAATTGCCGACGACCTGCTCTCAACGCTGCTGCTCGCGATTCCGAAGAAGACGGTGCAGGACGGAAAGGTCATCTTCGCGCCGGCGATGAACATGAACATGTGGCAGAACCCGGCCGTCGCGGCCAATATCAGGCAGTTGTCCGCGGCCGGGTACCGGTTCGTCTCCCCGGGCGAAGGCGAACTTGCCTGCGGCACGTCCGGCCCCGGCCGCATGGCCGAACCCCAGGTCATCTTCGAGCAGTGCCGCACGGCCCTCCGCGTCAGCCCGTCCCCAATCGGCCATGCTCCGCTGTTCGCCGGCACCCGGGTTGTCGTCACTGCCGGCCGTACCGAGGAGCCGCTCGACCGGGTGCGCGTAATCACCAACCGTTCGTCCGGCCGGATGGGAGTCGAACTCGCCCGCGCTTTCCTCGACGCCGGAGCCGAAGTGCGGCTCATTGCCGGAGAGCTGTCAGTGCCGCTGCCGACGGGAGTCACGGTCATTCGGGCCACGACTACTGAGAAGATGCTCAAGAGTGTTCTTGCCGGGCTTCCTCGGACCGACGTGCTGGTGATGTGCGCCGCGGTGGCCGACTATCGCCCGGTCCATGCCGCACCCGGCAAGCACCACGAACCCGCCATTACGGTCCGGCTCGAACGGACGCCGGATATCCTGAAAGAAGTGAGCCGGCGCCATCATCATGCGCTCGTTATCGGCTTCTCGCTGGACGATTCTGCGGCGCGGGCGCGGACCAAGCTTGAAGACAAACGCCTTGACCTGATTGTCGCCAATCCCTTCGCCACCGCCGGCTCGGGCGCCATCAGAGCCCGGCTCGCCACCCGCAGCGGGAGGCCGCGCAACCTGAAGCCGATGTCCAAACCCGATTTCGCCCGCGTGCTCGTGGGCGAGGTGGCGGAACTGCTCCACGGAAGGACGAAGAAATGAGCCCCGAGACCGCTCCTGAGTCTTCGCTCCGCAAACCCCCGCAGGCGCTCGAGGCCGAGGCGGCGGTCATCGGGGCGATGTTGCTCAATCCCGACACTGTGCCCACCGTGCTCCAGTACCTGAAACCCCATGACTTCTATCTCCAGACCCACCGTCGGGTCTACGAAGCCGTCATCACTCTGTTCGAACAGAACTCGCCGACCGACATCGTCACCGTCACCACCGAGCTGAAACGGATGAAAGAGCTCGAAGCCATCGGCGGACAGTCCTTCCTGTCCGCGCTGCTCGACGGCGTGCTGACCACCGCCAACTGCGAGGAGTACGCCCAGCTCGTACTCGAGAAGTCCGTGCAGCGCCAGCTCATCAGCACCGCGACCGAAATCGTCCAGGCCAGCTACGACGAATCGCGCCGGGCCAACGAACTGGTGGAAGAAGCCGAACAGAAGATATTCAACATCCGCGAGGCGGGCTCCCGCCGCGGCTTCGCCAACATGAAGGACCTGCTGAAAGTCGAGATGGAGCGGGTTGAGAAAGCGATGGCCGACAAGAAGCTGATAACCGGCATCGAGACCGGCTTCACCGATCTGGACGAAAGAACCAGCGGGTTCCAACCCGGGGACCTCATCATCATCGCCGGCCGCCCCGGCATGGGCAAGACCGCCTTTGCGCTCAGCATTGCCGCAAAAGCCAACACCCGTCGCCCGGTTCCAACCGCGATATTCAGCCTTGAGATGTCGGCCGAGGCCCTGACGCAGCGGCTGATGTGCTCGGAGGCGGGTCTGAGCATGCACTCGCTGCGCCGCGGCATGCTGACTCCGCGCCAGCGTACGCGGCTGGCGGCCACGCTCGGCGGGCTGTACGAAGCCCCGATCCACGTGGATGACACGCCCGGGCTGACTGCGCTCGACATGCGTGCCCGCGCCCGGCGACTGAAGTCCCAGGGCCCCCTCTCCATGGTTATCATCGACTACCTGCAGCTGATGGAGGCGACCACCCGGCGACGTGAGGCCAATCGCCAACAGGAAATAACCGAAATCACTCGCGCGCTCAAGGCCATGGCCAAGGAGCTGGAGATCCCGGTTGTCGTGCTCTCCCAGCTTTCCCGGGCGACCGAGAAACGTGACGACCGCCGGCCCCAGCTCGCCGACCTGCGCGAGTCCGGCTCAATCGAGCAGGATGCGGATGTGGTGCTCTTCCTCTTCCGTCCGGCAATGTATCAGAAAGGCGAGAACGTCGACCCCAACATCGAGCACGAGGCCCATCTCGACATTGCCAAGCAACGCAACGGACCGACCGGCGAGATTCCGCTGACCTACCTGCCTGAGTGCATGCGCTTCGAGAACCCCGCCGGCCGCGAGATGCAGGGACCGCTGGGCCCGCCCGAGGAAGAAGAAGCCGAGGACGTCCTGCCGGAATGAGAACGGCTAACAGCCTACAGCCAACAGCTAGCAGCTCGGATACGTTTCCCGGTTCCAGGTCTGCAGTTCATCCCTCATCCTTCATCCTTCATCCTTACGCATGAAGTCTTCTGCTTTCGTCTGCCAGAACTGCGGGTTCGAAACTCCGCGCTGGCTGGGCCGGTGTCCGTCCTGCGGCCAGTGGAACACGCTGGTCGAGGAACAGCGGGTGGCGAAACGCGCGGGCAAGGTCAACGAGCGCGTGCGCGTCGCGACGACCGGCGCCCGTCCGGTCAAACTCAGCCAGGTCGTTTCCAGGTCGGCCAAGCGTACTTCGACCGGCATCGGCGAGCTTGACCGCGTTCTCGGCGGCGGGCTCGTTCCGGGCTCGCTCCTGCTCATCGGTGGCGAGCCCGGCATCGGCAAGTCGACCCTGACGCTGCAGGTCTGCAACGAACTCGCCAAGGCCGGCACCAAGGTGCTCTACGTCACCGGCGAAGAATCGGCCGAACAGGTCCGCCTCCGCGCCGAACGGTTGTCGGCAAAGGCTGACAGCATCTACATCCTCTGCGCGATTGACCTCGACGAGATACTGGGCGCGGCCGATGAAGTGCAGCCCGGCCTGCTCGTCGTCGATTCCATCCAGACGATGTTCCGTTCGAGTCTCACGAGTGCGCCGGGCAGCGTCGGCCAGGTCCGCGAGTGCACGGCCGAGATGCTCCGCCTGGCCAAGTCGCGCACCGTGACCACGTTCATCGTCGGCCACGTCACCAAGTCCGGCGCCGTCGCCGGCCCCCGCACCCTCGAACACATGGTCGATACCGTCCTGTACTTCGAGGGCGAGGGGTTCCAGCAGTACCGGATCGTCCGTGCCGCCAAGAACCGGTACGGCTCGACCAATGAGATCGGCGTCTTCGAGATGACCGAATCCGGCCTCGCCGAAGTCGCCAATCCGTCCGAGTTCTTTCTCTCCGGCCGCCATCCGGACGTGTCCGGGTCAGCGGTCGTCGCTACCATCGAAGGCACCCGGCCCCTGCTCGTCGAAATCCAGGCCCTCGCTGCATCCACGCCCTTTGCCCTGCCGCAGCGCGTCGCCACCGGTTTCGACGCAAGGCGACTGAGCATGCTCCTCTGTGTGCTCGAGCGCCGGGCCGGAGTCAGCGCCGCCGGACAGGACATCTTCGTCAACATCGCCGGCGGCCTGAAAATCCAGGAACCTGCGGCCGACCTCGCGGTCATCGCGGCCCTGGCGTCTTCGATTCGCAACCAGCCGTTGCCCCAGGACGCGGTGTTCATCGGCGAGGTCGGGCTGGGCGGCGAGGTCCGCTCGGTCGCCCGCACCGAGTCACGCATCGCGGAAGCGGCACGGCTGGGATTCACCAATGTGGTAGTGCCCCGGCGCAGCGTCACCAAGAAGACGCGCACCGCCGGGGCGCAACTGAAGCCTGTTGATACGGTCCGCGAGGCGCTCGGTGAAGTACCTGATTTCTGAGCCGCCCAAGCCGGACCACCGGCGCAAGACCAGACGAGTGCAGATGCTAGATGCTAGAATGCAGAACACAGAAGTTCGGGGCGCTCAAGCCTCCGCAATCTCGCTTCTCGCTTCTGACTTCGACCATGATTCCTCGTCCATCTGCGCCGGAATAACCAGTAGCAGCCCGAGAACCGAACGGACAATCCAGAATTCAGAAACCAGAAATCAGAATTCAGAATTCCTGAACACTCTACCTTCTGTACCCTGCCTTCTGCTTTCTGACTTCGGTCGTACGTTCTCGGGCCATACGCCTCCGGGTACCTGCCCGGGGCGGAGGAGTAATGCTTTTCGGCAACAAGAAAACGTATGTCATCGACTATGAGACACTGACCGACCCTCGCATCGCCGAGTTCATCGCTTTCGGCCTGATGCAGGGCAAACTCCTGCTCCCTGAACCGGACCACCCAACGGACAAGGGCGGAAACGACCACGCCAAACGCCGTGCCTGGGAAACCATCGAGAAACTGAAGGCAATCCCCGGCGTCACGGTCAAACTGGACAAGAACCTGTTGAAGAAAGACCAACTGCTGGCTGCGGTGCGCAAGAACAAGGCCACGCTCGTCACAGCCGACCCGAACCTGAAGACCGCCCTCGGTGACGGCAGCGCGGTCACGACGAGCGAAATCTACAACCTGTTCCGGCCGACCTACCTGCCCGGCACCGAGCTCAAGGTCCGCATCGCCAAGAAAGGCAAAGAGACGGACGAAGGCATCGGCTACCTCGAAGGCGGCATCAAAGTCGTCGTGTCCGGAGCTGCCAATACGGTAGGCCAGGAAATCGAGGTCGTCATCCAGGGCGGGCTCGACACCGACGTCGGCCGGGTCGTGTTCGCCAAGCCCCGCTTCGCCGAGGTCAAGTAGGCATCTCGGAATCGAAGCCGGACGCCTGCCTTGGCGTCCGGCTTCTTGCTTGGCTCGTTCTGCCGAATCCAACGAGATAGCCAGGCCCGGATAGATCGGAGGTCAGGACTCAGAATTGCAGGCGTCCGAACTTCTGATTTCTGGTATCTGAATTCCGGTCTCTGACTTGTCCGGTCCTCTAAATCGGGTACTCGTACACCAGCACCTTGCCGATACGCGGGTGCGGCTTGAGGCCGAGTGATGCGAACGCCGCTGCCATCTCGTCGCTCGCCGCCATCCCGCTGATGCTCTTCGCTCCGCAATCGTACGCCACACGGGAAATGAAGGAACGGAAAGCCGCGAGCGCCTGTCTGTTGCCGGCGACGAAGGAGATGTCGAGATCGTTCCCATGGTACCGGTGCGGCCTCAGCACAAGCAACCCTGCCAGACTTCCGCCTGACCGATATCCGAAAGCGTAACCGGAACGCGCCAACTCCGCCATGTATCGCCGGTCGAGGGTCCGGAACAGCCAGGTGTACTGCAGCAGGCCCTTGCTGGCCGCGAGCTCCGAGCTTCGCCTGACGTAGTGCAGCGCCTCAGCAACCGATGGCGTGACGAGCGCTGGTCCCGGCCGTGACTTCTTGGGCTCGCCGAGAAAGAACCGGTACTGCGCGAGTGGTTTGAAACGCATCACGGTCTCGATGATGTGGAGCGACTCGTGGTTCACGTCGGCGGTTGCGAGTCGGAGCGAGACCGGCCGTGATTCAAGCGTCTTGTCCAGCACCCGACGCGACAGCTCCTTCCCTATCCCCTGCTTGCGGCATTCCGGATCGACCCGCAGGCCTTCCAGCCAGTACTCTCCCGGTGACAGTTGCGTCGCCTTGCCATAGCCGACGATTCTCCGTCGAAGCTCTGCTGCCCAGAACCCGCCGTCTTCCACCCAGCGGTCGAAGAAGAGCGGCACGTAGTCGTTGCCTTCCCATATACGGCGTGAAATCCGCAGCACGGCAGGCTTGTCAGCCAAGGCCATTGGTCGAACGCGGAGCGTCGCGGACGCCACTCGCCTAGCGCCCCTCGCTGACTGCTTATGGCATCCCGAATCGCCGCGCCGCGAATTCTGCTCTCTGGATTCTGGTTTCTGACCTCTGAATTGTCTGGATCCGCTCATGCGACCTCCCACGCGACTTCGTTGTGTACCCATCGGTTCCGGTAGTAGCCGACGGCGAGAATCCCTGCCTCGACGACGATGGAAACACCGATGCCCAGCCAGACGCCGATGACGCCGAGCCCCATCGCTCGCGCGAAGAGCAGCGCGGCCGGAATCTTGATTCCCCAGTTGGAGACGAGCGCGGCAACCATCGGGTTACGGGTTGCCCCAGCCCCACGCTGGGCGCTGTCCCAGGCGGTCGACAAACCGAGTACGATGAGCATCGGCGCGAGCACGCGCAGGTACGCAGTGCCGTAGCGCACGACGTCCGGGTCGCCGTTGAACACACGCACGAGCAAGGGGGCCGACAGAAACAGCACGGGCATCACCGCAAGCTGAAGCAGAGAGGCGATCCAGAGGACACGCTGACTGACCTTCAGCGCCAGCTCCGGCTTCTGCTGTCCGAGGCTCTGGCCCACGAGCGTCTGCCCGGCCGAGGCCAGACCGCCGAGATAGATATACATGAGCTGCAGCAGTCTGAGCCCGATGCCGAATGCCGCGGTTGCGGCCGTGCCGAACCGGGTCACGATGCCGAACAATAGCATGCCGGTGAGCGGCCGGGTGATGGCCTGCAGTCCGGCAGGAATCCCGATATTGAGAATCGTCTTGACCGCCGCGGGCCTGACCGGCCCGCGCAGAGTGAGAAGCTCGCGCCGGTGCAGTAGTATCGCCATCGCCACCAGCCCGCCGGATTGAGACAGAACGGTTGCCAGCGCCGCTCCGGCTGCGCCCAGCCGCGGCAGGCCCAGCCAGCCGAAGATGAGCAACGGGTCGAGCGCGAAGTTGAGGACGTTGGTCGCGAGGGTGATGAACATCGGCGTCCGCGTGTCTCCGAGCGCCTGGAACCCGGAATAGAGCACCATCCCGGCGAAGAAACCGGGCAGCACTGCCAGCAGTATCGCGAGGAAACCCCGGCCCGCGGCCACGACGTCGGGCGCCGCTCCGAACCAACCCAGGATGCGGCCGGAGAGAATCACGCCGAACACGGCCAGCGGAATCGAACCGAGCACCGCCAGCATGAGCCCGTGCCGCAGGCTCTCCCGCACACCGGCTCTGCTGTCCGCGCCGGCCGCGCGCGATGCGGTCGCGAGCACGCCGACCATCACCACCTGCCCCAGCGAATAGAGCACGCTGAGCACCGAGCCGCCCAGCGCCACCGCGGCCACGGTCGCCGCGCCCAGCCGGCCGACCCAGAACATGTCGACAACGGTCAGCATCGTGTACAGCAGTTGCCCGGTCATCACCGGCCAGGCAACCTGCCATATCGCGTGGCCCAGCCTGCCGGACAGGTCAACCGTGCTCAGACGTGTCTCTTCAGACATGAAGCGAGATACTACCGAAGAGAACTGCGGGCGCAACCGCAGATTACGCAGATGACGCGGGCGGGGACATGACCGAATCCGCCGAGGATTCGGATCGTGTCCCAAGCCCGAACGGAAGGAGACGACCGCTGATGTCGCAGATTCAGGATTCGGACAGAGGAGAAATCAGAATCGAGGACGCGGAGGGAACGTTCACAGATTACGCCGATTCCGCCGACTAGAGACGCGGACGGCGAGAACCGCAGACGACGCGCAGCGTCGCCCTGAGCGAGTATGACGAGTCGAAGGGTCTCGCCCGGAAAGGACTACCACGGATGTCGCAGGTTCCTAACCAGAACCCCTGAACCCCAGAACCCGAACGCTGGAGCGCGGGCTCAGGACGAACCGAAGAGCCGGAGTTCGAGTTCGCCGCGGTCGATTCCGAGATGATGCGCCACGCTTGCCAGGATGTACTCAAGCGTGCCCACGCGAAGCGACTCGTGGGCCGGTATCGTGACGTGGTGCTCGCCACGCTCGTGCGTCGTCAGGCGCATGTGGCTGCCGACGCAATGCGTCACCTGGTAGCCGAAATGCCCGAGCAGGTGCGCCAGGTGCTGGCCCGAGACATCGCGCGGCAGCTTCACGGCGTGATTGTCTCTTCGCGCACGACCTGCACGAACCGCAGCTTGATCGCGTCCGGCTTGGCGCACTCCGCGGCGTGGCACACCGCGGCCTCGCGCACGTTGGTGTAGAGTTCCTCCAGCGTATCGGCTTCGGTCACGATGCACCCGCACGACGACCGGGCAACAAACCCGCCGTCCCGCTCCTCGACCATGAACTCAACCGTTGCCATTAATCCTGCCTTTCAGGTACTGATGAGGCACATACCATTATACTCGACCACAACAGAGCCCGCCAGATAGGACAACCGCAGATTACGCAGGTCAGCCGCCACCTGGCGCTCAAGTTCGGACACTGGAAACTGGTAACTGGGAACTGGAAACTCGCAGCCAAAGGCTGCGCTGAAAGCTCGTCAGAAAGCTCGTTTCAGAGTTCGCCTGAAAGTACCTTAGAAAGCTTACTCGAAAGCTCACTTCATAGCATCTTCCATTGCTCAGCTCAAAGCTCGTCACATCGCATCGCGCATCGCTCATCTCAAGGCTCAGCGCATTGCTTCTCACATCGCTCGCTGCAAAGCTCCGTCGAAAGCTCGCGTCAGAGTTCTTTTGAAAGCTCGATTCAAAGCTCATCTCAAAGCTCGTTTCATCGCTTCTTCGAAAGCTCCCCAAGAGGCAAGCCCCCAGGCGACCCCTATATGCGGATTTTCCGCGACACGACAGTATTTAACCGACCGAGAGTAATTGAGTTACGCTCGGTTGGCGAGTGTCACTGAACCTCCAGTTCTTTTTGCCGTCTCGGTGAACCCGGAGTCCACTCGTTCATCGTTCCACGTCTCCGGTTTTGCCTTTTGGCTCTTGGCTTCTGCCTCTTGACCTCGTCCCCGCCGTCGTGTCCTAAGTCCTCCCCGTTCGGGCATTTCTTGTTTCTGGTCTCTGAATTCTGGTTTCTGAATTATCCGGTCTTCTCTGTCCCCTACACGGCTGGGGGAGTTCCTGTCCCCCATCCGGCCCTCGTTCCTGCGGCCGGCCCAGCCCCGGAAACAGCGGCCGTTCCAGCCGCTGCAACGGCAACCGCTCCGGCCCCATGCTCGGCCCTCGCACCAGCCTCCGGCACTCGAACCCCAACAGCGCCTGATCCCGGCACTGCTCCTGCGCCCTGAACCGCACCTGGTCCTCGTATCGCAACGGCTACCGGCCCTGCTGCCGCAACGGCTTTCGTGCCTGTGCCCGTAACAGCATCTGTTCCCGGCCCCGAAACAGCGTCCGTTCCGGCCCACGTTCCCGCACCCGAAACAGCCGCCGTTCCTGCTTCTGCAACGGTATCCAGCCCTGCGCCTGCCCCATTATTCCTGTGCGTCCGCATCCGTGCGTCCGCTTGACTCCGGGCCATGCACGAATAACATCCCTACTGATGCAAGGCCAAATCCGGCCAAACCCGACGTCTCCGTCGCTGCTCGGAACTTCGTCCTCAGGTCCTGACGTGAATCCTCCATCCTCCGACCTCGGTCTTTCTTCCTCGCCTCACTCTTCAGTCCTCTTTCCTCAGTCCTTTTCTCGTCCCGCGCCCCGCCGCAAGCGTATTGCCTCGCCTGTCCGCAACCCCGCCCGAAATGAGTGAGGTTTCCCTGAAATCCCGTGAGCAGTTGTCCCCGGAGACGCGTGGCGCTTGTCGGCCCGTACGTCCTAGCGGGTTTTTAGGTGCTTGACAGCACGATGGGCTCGACCGATAATCGAGCATGTCGTGCCCAAGTGTGGCAAGGCCCGCGTCCCGCGACCTTATTTCCTCGCCCGTCCGCAACACCGCCCGACATGAGCAGGCGTCTCCGCAATTCCTTGACCGACTCGACCAGAACCGCGAGGTCTTCCTCTCCGGCGACTACAAAGAAGAACAACTCCGCCTTGAGTTCCTCAACCCCTTCTTCACCGGGCTTGGCTGGGACATGTGTGAGAAAGGAGGCTCATCGTGAGCGTTTTCGGCAAGCCGCTTGACGTGGTCGCCAGCACAGACATCGAGGCCCTGAAGTCCACCGGAGCCCAAGAGTCCCAGTATCTAGACTACAAGAGAGACGCGTATGGGAGCGACACGAAAGAACTGCTGAGAGACATCACTTCGTTCGCAAACGCCTACGGCGGCGAGGTCATTGTTGGGGTCGAAGAAGACGGGGACGGACGGCCGCAGAGCATCCCTGGTCTCAATGAGTACAAGTTGGAGTGCACTCGCTACGAACAGAGCGCAATGACCGGCATTGATCCGAGAATCCCCGGACTCAAGGTCTACGCTGTCCCATTCGCCGACCCAGCGAAAGGGGTGATCATTGTCAGCGTTCCACGGAGCAGCCGTGCTCCGCACATGGTTACCGTTGGCGGCGAGGACAGATTCTGGAGGCGTCACGGCAGGCACAAGAGCAGAATGACGACAGCGGACATCGGCGAGTCGTTCAGGTTCGGACGTGAGTACCTGAAACTCTCGGAAGACTACCTGGAGGGTGCCAAGAGAGCAGCCCTGAACTCAGGGATCTCCGAGCCAAGGCTGGTTCTTGGCGCGCTGCCGGCATTGCAGCCCGAGCGACCCATCGGACCCGGCGAGGCATGGGCCAGAGAAATCCTGGCGAGGCCGCACGGCAAGCAGAATCGCGCGTCGCTGTTGCCCGAGATGGACCCCCAGCACGAGGAGATACGACCCACGTTGAGAGGCTTGGTCAGATTGTGGCGGGCTGAGCCTCAACAACCGTCCCTTGCGTTACACAGGAATGGATACCTAGAGCTCCGCAACAGGTGCATCACGGGCATCGGCGGTGTTCGCGAAGACGAGATCGAGTTTGGGGGCTTCGCATCGCTCTGTGTCGATTTCTTCCGGCTCGCGTCTCAAGTCTACCATAAGCTAGGGTATGAAGGCGAAGTCTTCGCCTTCGGTGCCATTGCGAAGACGGAAGGACTGAGACTACGCGACATGCCGGTCGCCCTCACCGGCGGTTCCGACCATCGCTCCCGCGACGCCGACCCGCGGGGATGTCCGGAAGTCCCCAACCTAGTCGTAGAACCGTGGTCGTACTCGACGAGTGAGACACCTGAGTCACAAGCTCAACGGTTCGCGGACGTGGTATACAACGCATTCGGGCACGAGCGCGCACCCTCGATTAAGGACAGCCAATATGGTCACGTCTGATCTGTGCCATGGTACTACGACCTACAAGGCGGTCGGCGCGCTACGACCAGAGGACAGGAAGCATGATGATGGGCGGCACACGCCTTGAGATGACAAGACTGCCCGTTTCCGCTGCAACCTGCCCATGACGGAAGGCGTCCGACCCTCAGTCCGAAAGAAGGGACCTTGACCCGCGACAGGAAACGGTTCGTTCCACGGATTTGCTCGTGATGGCGGCAGACACCGTCTGGGTTGGAATTCGACAGACTGGATCTACTGCCACCATCCTCGCCCTGATAACTGCGCTGGCCGCAATTGGGGCCTCGATCCTCGCGGCCATCTTCTCCTTGGGGCGCGAGAAGAGAATGCTCAGGGTCCGTCTGCGGTATGATGCCTGCAGGGCGGTGTCCCGTCAGCTGGACAAGACCCAAGCGGCCCTCGGGTCCATCAGTACGCTGGTTGCCACAATTGGCCATGGTTGGATGCCGTCGCAAAGCCCTCCCAAGCGCGTGGCGAGTGGTGAGGCGCGGGCCGACGTGATACCTGAACTGGCGGGCACGTACTACCAGGATGAGGAGTCGATTTCCTTCGCTCGGCTCCAGATTAGGCTGTCGAGGGAGACCGTGGGCATTGCCAAGACATTTCTAGACCAAGAGTTCCTACTGGCCGACATGCGGCCGGCCGTCACGGCGCTCAACGAGTCGTCTCTCCGGCTGCATACCGCACTCGACGACCTGGAGACGACGCTCCGCAAGTTCGCTGACGGTAAGGCTACCCACGAGGAGGTCACGGCCAGAAGCGGCAAGGCACTGACTGTCCTGTTCAGGTACGAAATACACCTATTTCAGTTCGCATGGGCGCTTCAGCGACTCGCGGTGGGCGATGTCACTAAGCATCAGAAGCCTCTAGATTTGTTCACCACCAATGACCCCGAGGAACTCATTCTGACAAAAGACGGGTTCGTTGCGGCCAAACACACGGAGTTCTTCAATCCATCCAGGAAGAGCCACGGCTGACGTGGGCGCTTCTATGAGGGGTCTCCTGTCCACAACCGCGCGCGACCTCGCTGTCAGCCTGGCTACGACCTGTCCAAGATACTCGACGTTGCACGGCGCCCGTGCAGAAGGGCACGAGCATGAATAGCGATTCACTGAGTCCGAGCGTTCCCCGCATTCCTGGTCTCAGGGATTCCGTGTCCGGGGCCGCGTACAAGAAGGGCGATGTCATTGGCCAGAAGTATGAGGTCTATGGCATTCTGGGAGCAGGCGGATTCGGCATCGTCTTTCTGGTCTATTCCCACGAGACCAAGTATGTATACGCCCTGAAGACCTTCCGGGATGAATACCTCGCAGATTCTCATGCGAGAGAGCGGTTTCGCAAGGAGGCAAGTGTCTGGGTGGACCTGGAGCGACACCCGTATCTTGTGCGGGCCTCCTACGTGGAAGAAGTCGCCGGCAGGTTGTTTGTCGTCATGGAGCATATTGCTCCAGACGAGCACGGGCTGAATACACTCGAGGGCTATCTGCGACAAAGGCCACCTGACCTGGCCCAGAGCCTGCGCTGGGCAATCCAGTTCTGCTACGGAATGGAATACGCGTACTCAAAGGGCATCCGTTGTCATCGGGACATCAAGCCTGCTAATATCATGATAAGTCAGGACAAGACGGTGAAGATTACAGACTTCGGCCTGGCGGGGGTGCTCGGCCCGTCTCAGGCCGTCTCGGGAATCAGGTTGAACATCCAGCAGGGAACGGTCGGTCTGTCAGGCCAGACAATGGAAGGGACAGGCTTTGGCACACCGACCCACATGTCTCCGGAGCAGTTTACTGACGCTGCCTCCTGTGACGAGAGAAGCGACATCTACTCCTTCGGGGTTGTCCTGTTCCAGATGGCGAGCGGCGGCCGGCTTCCCTTCCTTACGCCTTTGCCCGAGGTGATAGGAGAATCGGAATCGGCCCGGTTCTGGAGGGAGATGCATCGCCTGCACACAAGAGCTCCCGTGCCAAAGCTCAACTCGCCGCTGTTTTCCATCATCCACCGCTGTATGGAGAAGGAACCCGGAAAGAGATACAGGGGCTTCGAGGAACTCCGCGGGGTCCTCGAACCATTGCTCCGACGTCTGACCGGAGAAGCCGTGAGACCGACCGAGTTGGGAACGCTAGAGGCTTGGGAGTGGAGCAACAAGGGTTTCAGCCTCGACAGCCTGGGCCGCCACGAAGAGGCGCTTCGCTGCTTTGACAAAGCCCTGGAACTTGACCCGCGGGACGCAGCAGTCTGGAACAACAAGGGAACCAGCCTCGGCAGTTTGGGCCGACACGAGGAGGCAATCCGCTGCTACGACAAGGCTCTGGAACTTGACCCGCAGCACACAAGCGCTTGGTACAACAAGGGAACCGTCTTCTCCGGCCTGCGCCGCCACGAAGAGGCAATTCGCTGCTACGACAAGGCCTTGGAACTTGACTCGCGTCTGGCGTCGGCTTGGGAAAACAAGGGTACCAGCATGGGCAGACTAGGCCGCCAAGAGGAGGCTATCCGCTGCTACGACAAGGCTCTGGAACTCGACCCGCGAGATGCAAAAGCATGGCGCAACAAGGGCAAGAGACTCGCCGACCTGAGTCGCTACGAAGAGGCGCTTATCTGCTTTGACAAGGCTCGGGAACTTGAGCCGCAGAACACGGAGGTCTGGTACGACAAGGGGTTCTGCCTCCACCACCTGAGTCGCTACAGTGAAGCAATCCGCTGCTTTGATAAGGCCTTGGAACTCGACCCGCGTCTGGTGTCGGCTTGGAACAACAAGGCTGTCAGCTTAAGCAGACTGGGCCGCCATGAGGAGCAGATTCGCTGCTACGACAAGGCCCTAGAACTCGACCCGCAGGATGCACTAACCTGGCACAACAAGGGCCGTGGCCTCGGCGGCCTGCGCCGCTACGAGGAGGCGATTCGCTGCATCGACAAGGCCCTAGAGCTTGACCCGCAGAAGGCTGCGGCCTGGTACGACAAGGGGTTCTGCCTCCACCACCTGAATCGCTACGGTGAGGCAATCCACTGCTTTGACGAGGCCTTGGAACTCGACCCGCGGGACGCAAGTACCTGGTACAACAAGGGTAGCGACCTCCATACTCTGGGCCGCTACGAGGAGGCGATTCGCTGCTTTGACAAGGCCTCGGAACTTGACCCGCGGAACGCAAGAACCTGGTACAACAAGGGCTGTTGCCTTGATGACCTAGGCAGGCCCGAGGAGGCCATAGGCTGCTTTGACAAAACCCTGGAACTTGACCCGCGGTACGGCATGGCATGGTACGCAAGGGCACTGGCACAGGAGAAACTTGGCCGAAGACAGGAGGCGGTTCAGTCGTACAGGCAGTTCATCGCGCTCGCCCCGGCCCAGCACGCGGAAGAAATCGCATACGCTCGGCAGCGTGTCCGCGAACTGGAAGCGAAGTAAGGCAATGGAAGGACTCTCAGCTGGCACCTCCCTGGCTTGGCAGATTGCAGCCTCGGAGGCTGCGGCGGCGAAGCATCACTACATCGAGAAGGAACACATGATGACTGGTGTTCTGAGCCTTGAGAAGGTGCTCGGCGGCGAGAGCACAGAAATCACGCCGGACGTACGGGAACTGCTGCAAGCAGAGTGCGACGGCGTTGAGGACGTGCTGCGGGCCTTCGAGCTTGACTCGACCCAACTGCGACGGCAGGTCAGGGAAGGGCTTGGCATGGGCAGCTTCAAGCGGACAGAGAAGGTGGTTCACCGAAGTGAGGATTGCAGGCGGGTCTTCGCGAGGGCAGAGCAGATGGCGCAGCCGGGCCAAGCTACCTGCCTTCATCTGCTGGCGGCCATACTGGAAGAGCCGGGTGATGTCATCAGCGGCGTCCTTGCAGAGGCCGGCGTGAAGCCGACAGACCTGCGGGCACGGACCTTGGCCAACCTGCAAGGACAGAATCAACCGCCAAGGACGCCAAGAGCGCCGAGGGGTGGTGTAGCAGGAGCGGACGAGAAAGAGCACGAGCCGGAGAGGGTGCAGGCGGGCGAGCAGAAGCAGGACTTGACCGCCACGCATTACCTTGACCGCTATGGCCGCGACCTTACGCAAGAGGCCAAGGAAGGGAAGCTCGGCCCGATCATCGGACGCAGGCGGGAACTACTCGAAGTAATCCAGACTCTTGCCCGCCGCACTAAGAACAACCCGGTGCTCGTGGGTGAGGCCGGGGTGGGTAAGACCGCAATCGTGGAAGCGCTGGCTATCCGAGTCGCAGAGGGCAAGGACTCGCAAGTCCTTGGCGGCAAGCGCATCATCGAGCTGAACGTCGGCTCTCTGGTGGCAGGGACCAAGTACCGGGGCGAGTTTGAGGAGAGGCTCACGCGCATCATCAAGGAAGCGCAGGCGCATCCGGAGGTGATTCTCTTCATCGATGAGCTGCACAATGTCGTGGGTGCGGGCAGGGCCGAGGGGAGCATAGACGCGGCCAATATCATGAAGCCGGCGCTGGCTCGGGGAAACCTGAGTTGTATCGGGGCCACGACCATCGCCGAATACCGCCGGTACATTCAGCCGGACTCGGCCCTGGAGCGACGGTTTGAGAAGATCATCGTGAATGAGCCGAGCGCGGATGAGACAATGGCGATACTCAGGGGCATGAGGCCGAAGTGGGAGGAGCACCACAAGGTACGGATTGCCGACAAGGCGCTTGAGGCGGCAGTGAACCTTTCCGTGCGCTTTGACCCAGACCATCAGTTGCCCGACAAGGCGATTGACCTCGTGGACAAGGCCGGGGCGCGAACACGGGTTCCCGTCCTTAGCATGATGCCGGGCAACGGAAGACGGAAGACGGATGACGGACGACGGGAGGCAGGCGGCGAGGTTACAGAGCTGACCGTGGCGCAGGTGTTGTCCGACAAGATTGGCGTGCCGCTGGAAGTCGTCACCGGCCATCTGGAAGGGATGGCGCAGTCCCGGCTGCTGGAACTCAACTCGTTCCTGAAGAAGCGGCTCATTGGTCAGGATGAGGCGGTGGAGCGCGTGTGCCGGCGGCTCCTCATGGCCCATGCCGGGCTGGCCCAAAGGCGCGGCCCGCTTGGGGTCTTCCTTTTCCTCGGACCCACCGGCGTGGGAAAGACGCAACTGGCGAAGCTGATGGCGGAGTTTCTCTTCGGCAGCGAGTCCGACATGATACGGCTCGACATGTCCGAGTACATGGAAGAGCACAGCGCTGCCAAGCTCATCGGGTCGCCGCCCGGCTATGTTGGTCATGAGGAGGAAGGGCAGTTGACCGGCAGGCTGCGGACGAAGCCCTATTCAGTTGTCCTGCTGGACGAGGTGGAGAAGGCTCACCCGAGGGTCTTTGACCTGTTCCTGCAGGTCTTCGATGAGGGCCGCGTCACCGATGCCAAGGGCAGAACCGCGGACGCAAGGAACGCCATCTTCGTCATGACCTCCAACATCCAGGCCGGCAAGCAGTTCAATGTCGGTTTCCAGGATAAGGCTGAATCAAGCGCAGCGATGCAGCATGAGGTCAAGGCGCGGTTCCGGGCCGAGTTCATCAATCGGGTTGACGAGCAGATTGTCTTTCGGCCGCTGAGCGAGGAGGACGCGAGGAGAATCCTGCGGCCGATGCTGGACGCGATTGCAGAGGAACTGCGCAAGCGGCACAACGTCACGCTGCACGTCAGCGAGGAAGCGGAGCTGGCACTCGCGCAGGCAGGCTTTAGCCCGGAGTACGGGGTCAGGGAGCTTCAGCGCACAGTGGAGCGGCTCGTCCAAGCCCCTTTGAGCGGGCTGATTCTGAGCGGCAGGCTGAAGGAACATGACGCCTGGCAGCTCGTGCGCGGCGAACAGGGGCTCGTGGTTGTGCCGGTCGTCCGAGAAGCGCACTAGCGGGACGGCAATGGTCCGCATCCGCGGCCGGGACAGTTGACAGTCGGGCGGGCCGGACTATCCTTCACCGCTGTTAGACTTCCTATGATTCTGCCGACCGTCAGGTTCTGATAAGGAGGCCATGTGTCTAAGACAAACCGCTTTGTTCCGGTCATTCTTCCTATCGCCTGTCTGCTCCTGTTCGCATCGAGTTGCAAGGCCAGTGCCACCAAAGACGTTGAGGGTCTGTGGCAGGGCACGCTCAAGGTGCCGAACGGCGAACTGCGGGTCGTGTTCCACATCAACAAGGCCGCCGACGGCAGGCTGAGCGCCAGCATGGACAGCCCGGACCAGGGCGCGACCGGTATTCCGGTCGATGAGTGCACGTTCACCAATGGAAAGCTGTCACTGACCGCGAAGGGCATCGGCGGCGCGTACGATGGGACCATGAAGAACGACAGCACTATCGATGGGATATGGTCACAATCAGGTGCGTCTTTGCCGCTCACACTCAAGCGGATTGAGAAGGTCGCTGAAGCAAGCCGGCCTCAGGAACCGAAGAAGCCGTACCCGTACAGAGAAGAGGAAGTCACGGTTGAGAACAAGACGGCGGGAATCACGCTCGCGGGAACGTTGACCGAGCCCGATTCCGGCGGCCCGTTTCCTGCGGTCGTGCTCATCACCGGTTCCGGACCCGAGAACCGCGACGAGGAGGTATTCGGTCACAAACCGTTCCTGGTTCTGGCCGACTATCTGACCCGGCAGGGAATCGCAGTGCTCCGCTGTGACGACCGGGGCGTGGGGAAATCCGGCGGAGACGAAAAGACTGCGACCACCTCCGACCTCGCCACCGACACGAGGGCTCAGTTCGAGTACCTAAAGACGCGCAAGGATATCGACCCGAAGCACGTCGGTCTCATCGGGCACAGCGAGGGCGGTCTGATAGCGCCGATAGTGGCGAACGAAGCCCCGGACGTGGCGTTCGTCGTGATGATGGCGGGCCCCGGATTGCCGGGCGACTCTATTCTCATGCTGCAGTCAGTAGCCGTGGCCAGGTCCGAGGGCGCGCCCGACTCGGCCCTGAAGCAGATAGCGACGGCTGAACGCGCCGTCCTCGACATCGTCAAGGCTGAAAAGGACACTGCCGCCGCTGCCGCGAAACTCCGCCCGTTGCTCAAGAAGCAGTCCTTGTCCGACCAGGCAATTGACGCACAGACTAAGGCCGTGCTCAGTCCGTGGTTCCGCTTCTTCGTCAGCTACGACCCGCGTCCGGCCCTCTCTCAACTTAGGCAGCCGGTGCTGGCGATTGACGGAGAGAAAGACGTACAGGTCGCGGCTGTGGAGAACCTCGCGGCAATCGAGACCGCGCTCAAGGCGGGCGGCAACAAGGACTTCGAAACCAAGGAACTGCCAGGTCTGAACCACCTGTTCCAGACGGCGAATACCGGGGCGGTGACCGAGTACGCGAAGATCGACGAGACCATCTCGCCCTCAGCGCTCCAGGTGATGGGCGACTGGATCCTCGCGCACGCGGGCACCAAGAAGTAGCCCATCCGGCACCGAAGCGGAGTCTTACCACAAAGACACCAAGACACCAAGGTCCAGGCAGTCGGATGCAGGCGACGCGATCCATGCTTGGCCGAGACTTGGAAGTCGTCGGGCGGTCCGAACGTACTGAGGCATTTGCTGCTGGGAGCTTCTTTGTGTCTTTGTGCCTTGGTGGTTAACTCCTGCCCCGACTCTGGCTCCGAAGCTCCGAAGCCGGATTGACTTGGCCGCACCAATCGGCTATTGTTGTCTGACGTGCTCCCACTAGCCATCCTGCTCCTGATTTCGGGCGTCGCACCGACCGATTCCGGCTACCTCACGGTCCGGTCGAACTCGGTCGGCATCGCGATTTACGTCGAGGGCGATTACGTCGGCCGGACACCGGTTGAGATGCACGCGCTGAAGCCGGGCAAGTACTCGGTCTCCATTGTGTCGGACGACAGCCTGGAGAACGTCTACTGGCATCTTCGCCAGGGGAACGTTGGCAAGATGCTCTCATCGGTCTGGACTCTGGCCGCCATTAACGCCGGGACGAGTTCGGTCGAAGTCGACTCCGGCAAGGTGACCGAGCTATCTATCGACTATGGAAAGGTCCTGAACGCGCCGACCGAAGCCAAATGGATTGCCTTCGGCTCGGTCGGCGGCCTGTTCATCGTCGGTGCAGCAGTCGGGTTCCTCATCCACTGGCTCGCCTTCCACTGATGCCTAGAAGAAGAGCTAAGAGAGAAGAGTGAAGAGAGAAAGCAAGACCGGGCTACACCCCTCTCAATTCATCATCCGCTCTTTCCCCAAGACCGCTGCCCTGTTTGTGCTCGTCGTGCTGCTGCTTGCGCCCGGTTTGCGAGCGTCGGGACATGCCCCGGAAAACGGGGGACAGTCCCTGGAAGTCGCACAGGGCCCTGCGAAGGGACAGTCCCCGTTTTCGAGTCGCCAATCGCCAGTCGCCGTTCGCGAGGCCGACTTCTACCGCAAGCTGGGCAATAACCTGGTCGCGTGCGACCTCTGCCCGCGCCGGTGTGTCATCGCCCCGGGCCAACGTGGATTCTGCCGCGCCCGGGAAAACCGCGACGGCAAGCTCTACTCGGTAGTCTACGGCCACCCCTGCTCACTCAACAAGGAGCCGATTGAGAAGGCTCCGTTCTTCCACTTCCTGCCCGGCAGCGAGCGTATTACGCTCGCCACCGCCGGCTGCAACCAGACGTGCAAGTACTGTCAGAACTGGGAGATCTCGCAAGCCCGCATGGAAGATCTGCAGAACTACAATCTTTCGCCCTCGGACGTCGTCGCCCTTGCGGTCGAAGAGAAAGTGCCGATTATCTGCTTCACCTACTCCGAGCCGACCGTGTTCTACGAGTACATGATAGACATCGCCCGCCTGGCCCGGGCCAAGGGCATCAGGACCGCGGTGGTGACCGGCGGCTACATCAACCCCGAGCCGCTCAAGCAGCTCTGCTCGCTGGTCGATGCTATCAAGATTGACCTGAAGGGCTTCACTCCCGAGTTCTACCAGAGCGTCTGCGGTTCGACACTCGAGCCAGTGCTCGAAGCGTGCAAGACTGTTGCGCAGACCCAGACTCATCTGGAGCTTGTGAACCTCGTGGTCCCGGCCCTGAATGACGACACGGCGACAATCAGGAAGATGTGCCGGTGGATCCGTGATAGCCTCGGCGACACGATCCCGGTCCATTTCACCCGGTTCTATCCCCAGTACCGACTCCAGAACTCGCCGGCCACGCCTATCGCCACACTCGAACGGACCATCGCCATCGCCAGGTCGGAAGGCCTCAAGTTCACCTACATCGGCAACGTGCCCGGCAACGCATCGGAGAACACCTATTGCCCCAAGTGCGGCAAGACTGTAATCCAGCGCAGCGGCTACACGATAGTAGATAACAAGCTGAAGGACGGCAACTGCCCGTTCTGCGGAACTCATATCCCCGGCGTATGGCAGTAAAGACAGCCATCGTCTACTCGGTGCCGCCCGAAAGGGCGCAGGAAGGGGTCGGCGCGATACTCGAAGCGTCCGAGTACTTCAAGCGTCTGCGGCCCAAGAAGCGGGTCGGCATCAAGGTCCACTTCGGCGAACACGGCAACCATAACCACCTGCGGCCGGAGTTCGTCCGCGCCGCGGCGGTTGCTGCCAGCTACTACAATCTGCAGCCCGTCGTCATCGAGACCACTGCCCTGTACCGAGGACGCCGCCAGGAGGCAACCGAGCACCTCAGGCTGGCCCGGGAGCATGGCTTCACGATCAAGAACGTTCTCGCCCCGCTGGAAATCCTCGACGGCCGGCACGGCGAGAAATCCTACCCGGTCCCGCTCGATTCCGCGCTCGTGCCCGTCGCCCGCCTGGCCCAGGGGCTCCGCCGCATCCGCTACGTCATCAACCTCGCCCACTTCAAGGGGCACATGGTGGCGGGCTTCGGTGGTGTATTCAAGAACCTCGCCATGGGCCTCGCCGCCAAGGCCGGCAAGCTTGAGATGCACTCGCAATCCAAGCCGTGGGTCGATTCGGACCGATGCGTCAGCTGCGGCGACTGCGTCGACTACTGCCCTAGTGACGCCATCAATTACGAACAATACGTGGCCCACGTCGGCCCTAATTGCACCGGCTGCGGTGGCTGCCTCGCCATCTGCAAGCAGAACGCGATCAGGTTCGACTGGGACGCCGGGTCGGAGATGGTCCAGCGCAAGATTGTCGAGTACGCCCAGGCAGTGATGCTCGACCGCGAACTCATCCACCTCAACTTCTGCCTGAACATCACCCGCAACTGCGACTGCAACACTCAGACCGAGAAACCGATAATGCCTGATGTCGGGCTGTTCGGCTCGCTCGACCCGATCGCCTGCGAACAGGCTGCCTGGGACCGAACCGGGCCGAAGCTCAAGACCATCTACCCCGAACTCCGGCCCGAGCTGCTCCTCGAAACCGCGGAGGCCCGTGGCCTCGGAACCCGCCGCTACCGTCTCGTCGAGCTATGACCCCGGATTCCCCTTCCCCCGTCCCAGTCGACAATCGACAATCGGCAATCGACAATCCCACTTCTCCGGCCTCAATCGACAATCGACAATCGAAAATCGAAAATCCCCCGTCCCCTGTCCTGGACGTCCGCCTCGACCTGTTTGAGGGCCCGGTCGAATTGCTGCTCTACCTTGTCCGAAAGAGCGAACTGGACGTGTCCGACGTACCGGTGGGCCGCCTGACTGACGACTTCCTCGGTGCGGTCCGCCAGGCCCGGAAACTGGACATGGAATCGGCCTCGGACTTCCTCATCATGGCCGCGGTCCTGCTCCGGATGAAGACCCGCGCCCTGCTCCCGCGCAGCCCGGAAGAGGACCTGACCACTCCTACCGTCAGCCTCGACCAGATCATGGACGAGTTCCGCCGCTACCAGCAGGTCGCCCGCATGCTTTCCGACAAGGAGTCGGAGCGCCGGCTGCTTTACCCGCGCGCCGGCGAGTCGCCTCGCGCCAAGCAGGCCGAAAGCGAGGACGTCGTTGCCCTCGCGGCCGCGCTGAAGCGGGTGCTGGCTAAACTCACCCCGGAACGCGTCGCCCAGATTGCGCCGCCCCGGGTCAGACTGGAAGACAAGATCGCCGACCTGCGTCGCCTCATGCGCGAACGCCGGTCGGCTGACTTCGAGGAAGTCGTGACCGGGACCACAATCGCCGAAGTCATCGTGCTGTTCATCGCCGTACTCGAGCTGGTCCGGCTGGGCGAGCTGCGCGTCCGCCAGCCGGACGAATTCGGCACGATCCGACTGGAGTTGCGGGAAGCGGACCCCGTTCCCAACGGATAGCGCCGCACTTTACTTGTCTTGGTTCCTGGTCTAGGATTGAGGGCCGCCAACTGACCAACCACCGCCAATGAAAGTCTTTACCATCGGCACCGACCACCGGACGAACTTCGATTTCGCCCGGCTGCTCGTGAAATATGGGATCGAGGTGCTGTTCGACGTCCGCCGCACCCCGGAGGCGCGCGAAGACTACTTCCGCCGCGACGGCCTGCAGGCGCTCGCTGCCGGCCAGGGCATCGACTACGTTTTCATGGGCAACGAACTGGGCGGGCCCCGGGACGCTGGCTTCACTCAATGGACCGCCGGCGACGAATTCAAGCGCGGCATCGACATCATCCGCAGCAAGGCCGCCAGGCGGGCCTGCTGCATCCTCTGCTCCGAGCGCACACCGGAGAACTGCCACCGCCTGGTCATCGCCGAGCACCTGGTGAAGCAGGGCATCGAGGTCGTGCACATTATCGATGAGACTTCGGTCTGGACTCCGCCGCCTCCTCGTCCGCCGCGCCCTACCCCCCGGCCCGACCTTCGCCCCTCTCAACCCGGTCGTGGCCGCTGGCGCCGTCCCGGCCCGCGCCGATGAGTTCCTCTTCCGCGTCCGCCAATCTAGAATCTACAATCTCCAATCTAAAATCCTCGGTTGGCGCCGTCATCCTTGCCCATAACTACCAGAATCCGGAGATATACGACGTGGCCGACTTCATCGGCGACTCCCTGGAACTCGCCCGCCAGGCACGCGCGGCGAGCGCCCGGCTGATTGTCTTCTGCGGGGTCCGGTTCATGGCCGAAACGGCAAAGCTGGTCAACCCGGAAACCCCGGTCGTCCTCGCCGCTCCGGACGCGGGCTGCCAGATGGCGGACATGATAACGGCCGATGCCCTGCGCGCGAGAAAGAACCAACTGGGCGATGTCACCACGGTTGCCTACGTCAATACCCCGGCCGACGTCAAGGCCGAATCCGACATTTGCTGCACCTCGGCCAACGCCATCGCGGTCGTGAATTCGCTGCCCCGAGACAAGCGCATCCTCTTTGTGCCCGACCGCAACCTCGCCGCCTACGTCGCCCGCGAGACCGGCCGTCCGTTGCTGGATCCCGGTTCGCCAAGCGCCATTCGCCAATCGCCATTCGCCATTGTTCCATGGGAGGGCTTCTGCTACGTCCATGCGTCTTTCCGGGCGTCCGACGTGGCGCGCGCCCGCCGTGAGCACCCCGATGCATTCATCGTCGTCCACCCGGAATGCCCGCTCGAGGTAATTGACGCCGCGGACGCGGCCGCTTCGACCTCCGGCATGGTCCGACTGGCGCGGGAACACCGTGAAATCGTGCTCGGGACCGAGGCCGGGATGTGCGACCGCATCCGCCGCGACCTCCCGGACGTGAGATGCTGGCCGCTGCGCCGGACCGCGCTCTGCCGGAACATGAAGCTCACCCGGCTTGAAGACGTCCGGGCCGCGCTGGAAGGCGGGAGGGCCGAGACGACCTTGCCCGACGACATTGCCGCCCGCGCGCGTCAAGCCATTGATCGGATGATGGCGGTGTAGCCCTCGCCCCTTGCCGTTCTTGACTCTCAAGGACAAGCGACCTACAGTCTCACCATGCTCTCCTTACTGATCGTGCCTCTCCTGCTGACCGGCGGTTTTGAGCTCGGGGGCCGGGTCGGCGTCCTGTTCCCGGCGTCCGGACTCGAAACCAACCACGGCGATGCCGCGCTATTCGGGGTCGATTTCGGCTACCGGACCGGCCCGAATGTCTTCACGCTGGAATACCGCTACTCCGGGCTGCATGCGAAGGAGGCCAGCCCGTATCGGCTCGACATCAACGAACCTGCGATCGGCTACGGCCGCGATTTCTCGCTGGGCCGGGCCGGCGCGACATCGGATTGGGGACTCGAAGGGTCGGTGGCAGCCGGTTTCGGCCTGCTCAGTCGCACGCTGGGCTCGGCTCGGGAGACCGGCGCGGCGCCCTCCGGCCATCTCGACGTCGGCGTCTTTCAGCGCCAGGGACACAGCCGTCTTTCGCTCACGCTGGACAATATCGTTTTCTCCGAGTCACAATCGGCCGGGAGCAGTCGCACCGTCTCACTCACCTACCTCATCGCGCTCAAGGGAGGAGTGGCCTATGTCTTCTGATGCCCCGGGCCGAACCGGTCGGGTCGCTCTCGCGGCCGCCGTCGCATTGATAGTCCTGGCCGGATGCAACGACATGACCCTCCTGCGGGCGAAGTCCGACTACTTCCCGCTGATATCAGGCAGTCGCTGGACCTACGACGTCGCCGGCAACGCGGCGGTCGATTCGGTCGCCGGCGACAGCGCGATTGACGACCGGGCCTGCATCGTTGTGCTGCGCGACTACTCACCGGAGTACTGGACAAAGGCAGCGACCGAGGCAAGGAAACTCACCCGCCTCACCGTGATCCGCGAAGGCCAAGAATACACGATCGAGGAACGGTACGGTCTCGTCTACGAACTCCCGTTCGTCCTCGGCGCAACCTGGAGTGAATCGTTCTGCGACACTGTCGTGCTCATGGGCACGGACACGGTAAAACTGAACGACAGCCTGGCGGGCCGGGTCGCGGCCATCGACAGCGTGGCGACGCCGGCGGGGACGTTCATTCAGTGCTACCGCGTCGACACCTACCGCGACATCAAGACCGTCGAACCTTCAGACACCACTGACTCCCTGCTTGTCTACTCCGAATGGCTGGCTCCGGGCGTCGGCCTGGTGAAACGGGTAACCGGCACGGAGACCAGGGTGCTCACCGCCTACGAGCCCGGTTCTTAGCCGGTATGGCCGACGGTAAGTCGATGACGGCGCGCCGTGACTGGGTGCCGGTAGCGCAAACCTGGGTACGCGACCCGGAAGACAAAGAGCCCTGGCGCCGACTCGCGAGCATGCCGGCGCTGGCGCTCAACGTTGTCGAACAGGAATTGATCGGCCCGGCCGCGGGCCGGACCACCTGCGTGCTCGGCGCCGGCGACGGCACGGCGCCTCTGGCGCTGGGGGCAATAGGCGCCCGGGTCACCGTCGTCGACCCAAGCCGGAGCCTGCTCGACATGGTGATGATCCGGGCACGCATCATCGGTGTCGAACTGGATTTCGTCCAGACCGATTTCTGCGACCTGTCGGCCATCCACGATACGTCCTTTGACTTCGCGTACGCAGCCCAGGCGACACGCCAGATCGAAGACCTGGACCGGTTCTATGCCGAGGTCCACCGCATCCTCTGCCCCGGCGGCCGCTTCATCGTCAATGAGTACCATCCGGTGCGCCGCGTCTGGAAGCAGGAACCCGGCAACCCGCAAGTCGAGTGTTCTTACTTTGACCGACGCCGTCCTCGGGAGGAGGGAGACCTGTTCCCCGACCCGAACGATCCCGGCGCAAGCCTTGGCCGGTTCGACTTCAGTTGGACCGTATCGGACCACTTCGGCGCTCTCGTTGCCGCCGGGTTCCGCGTCACGGCACTAGAGGAGGTCGGCGACACCCGCCAGAAATGGGAGATCCCGAACCTCAAAGGGCTGCCTGAGCAGCTCGTACTCGCCGCTGACCGACCCGCGTCCTGACCGATACGCAGTTTCAATTGCGCGACTTCGTAGCCTTCCAGACCACTGCCGCGAAGCCCGAGTAATCGGGTTCGAGTTCCGCTCCTCGGGTCGTCCGTTCCACTGGGCCCTGCGGCCGTGCATGAGTCGCGGAAGGCCAGTTATTGACAGCGCCCGAGACGGTGTATAATTGTACGGCTGCTGTCTGCTTCACAGCTCGGGTTTCGCCCAAAGGAGGACCCGTGAACGTCCGTCCCGCCCGTGGTCCGTACAACCGAAGCGCCCTTGCCCACAACCGGGCCGCGTGCCCCATGGCCGTGCTGTTGGCCATTTGCTGCTGTCTGTCGGCGGCCAGCGGACAATCCGTGGAAACCACCATCTACCTACCCGGAATGGTAAACCCGGGGTGCCTGGCGTACGACTCGGCCAACAACACCATCTATGTCGGCGGCGATGGCACCTGTGTGCTCGCGATTGATGGGGCTACGAACCAGAAGATTGCCTGGATCCCAGCCGGGTCGAATGTGGGGGCCATCTGCTACAACCCGACGAACAACAGGGTCTACTGCGCGAACTGCTGGGACTCCACGGTGACGGTGATAGACGGCGCGACCAACGGGGTCATCGCCACCGTGATAACAGGCAGCAACCCTCTTGCCCTCTGTTACAACCCGGCCAACAACAAGATCTACTGCGCGAACAACGGGAGCAACAACGTGACCGTGATTGACGGCGCGACCAACGGTGTCGTCGCGACCGTGCCCGCAGGCAACACGCCTTGGGCTATCTGCTACAATCCTCAGAACAACAGAGTCTACTGCGCGAACTCCGATTTCCTTGGCAACGTTACAGTAATTGACGGCGCGACTAATGGGGTCGTCGCGACCGTGGCCACAGGCAGCTTTCCTCAGGCCCTCTGTTACAACCCGACCAACAACAGGGTCTACAGCGCGAACATGGGGAGCGACAACGTGACCGTGATTGACGGGGCGACCAACGGCGTTATCGCTACCGTGGCCTCAGGCCGTTTCCCAGGGGCATTCTGCTACAACCCGACCAACAACAAGGTCTACTGCGTGAATAGGGGAGGCGTAAGCGTGACCGTGATTGACGGCGCGACCGACAGCGTCATCGCGACCACGGGCGCAGGCAGCGGACCGAACGCCCTCTGCTACGACGCGACCAACAACAATGTCTACTGCGCGAACTTGGGCGACACCACTGTGACCGTGATTGACGGTGTGACTAACGGGGTCATCGCGACCGTGGCCGCAGGCAACGGACCGTACGCCCTCTGCTACAACCCAACCAACTACAAGGTCTACAGCGCGAATCGGTACGGCAACAACGTGACCGTGATTGACGGGGCGACCAACGGCGTTATCACGACCGTGGCCGCAGGCCGCTTCCCTCGGGCACTCTGCTACAACCCGACCGACAATAGGGTCTACTGCGCGAACGATAGCAGCGCCAACGTGACCGTGATTGACGGCGCTGCCGACAGCATCATCACCACCGTTACTGCAGGTAGCAACCCTCATGCCCTCTGCCATAACCCGGCCAACAACAAGGTCTACTCCGCGAACAAGGGCAGCAGCAACGTGACCGTGATTGACGGCGCGACCAACGCGGTCATCGCCACCGTGATAACAGGTAGCAACCCTCTTGCCCTCTGTTACAACTCGGCCAACGACAAGGTCTACTGCGCGAACGAGGGCAGCGACAACGTGACCGTGATTGACGGTGCGACGAACGGGGTCATTGTCACAGTGACTGCAGGTAGCAACCCTCTTGCCCTCTGCTACAATCCGGCCAACAACAAGGTCTACTGCGCGAACGAGGGCAGCGGCGGCGTGACCGTGATTGACGGCGCGACCAACGGGGTCATTGCCAACGTGATGACAGGTAGCAACCCTCTTGCCCTCTGCTACAACCCGACCGACAACAAGGTCTACTGCGCGAACGGTGGCAGCGGCAACGTAGCCGTGATTGACGGCGCGGCCAACACGGTCATCGCGACCGTGGCCGCAGGCACTAACCCTTGCGCTCTCGGCTACAATCCGACCAACAACAAGGTATACTGCGCCAACGATAGTAGTGGCAACGTGACCGTGATAGACGGCGCGACAAATGCGGTCGTCGCCACCGTGATAACAGGTAGCAACCCTCTTGCTCTCTGCTACAACCCGACCATCAACAAGGTCTACTGCGCGAACGGTGGCAGCAACGGCGTGACCGTGATAGACGGCGCGACCGACGGCGTTGGCGTGACCATCGGGGTCGGCGGGTACCCGATTGATCTAGCCTGGAACCCGGCCCAGAGCCGGATGTATGTCGCGAACTACTATGGCTCCACCATCTCAGTCTTGCGCAATTCGCACCCGGGAATCGAGGAGAGCCCCAAGCCGCAGGTCGCATGCTCCAAGCCGTTGCCGACCGTCATCCGCGGCGTGCTGCTCCTGCCGAAAGCCACAAGCCGCAAGCCGCACGCTGCAAGCTTGCTCGACATCAGCGGCAGGAAGGTGATGGACCTGCGGCCGGGCCCGAATGATGTGCGGGCGCTGGCGCCGGGCGTGTACTTCGTGAGGACAGCCCAAACCCAGACTCAAGTCCAAGCCCAAGCCATCCGCAAGGTCGTCCTGACGCGCTAGCAGACAAGGCTCGAATCGCCGCAGTAGACCCTTCTAAATGGGGACGCTACCCATTTTCCGTTCATCTGTAGCTAAGTTATTAAAACACGACGCTTTAAGCCGCAATATTGGCTGAAAAGATCACGTCGGGAATCGCCCTGGGGACCGTTCCGGGAACGGTTCGGGGGGTGGTTCGGAACGTGACTCTCAAGGGAACCTGGATGGCGATTCTCGGCCCGGTTTGCGGGGTCACGTACGCCGCGGTTCGCACTCCGATTCCGGAGCTGATTCTCAGGAGCGGTTCCAGGGCGACCTGAACGGTGATTCGCCGTTTGAGTCTCACCGCAACTGCCGCGGCGATTCCGACGGCGGTCTGCGGAGTGGTTTGGACCGCGGTTTCCGTCGCGACTCCCAGCATGACTTCAGAGCTCACGAGGCACATTGGTTCTGTCTCCCGCAAGGACACAAAGGGGTCGGGGACGGAAATCGACTCTCTCCGCTCGGTGCGCTTGGTGTCGTTCTGGTTCAAAATCGGATTCAGTGAAACCGGCTGCGGTTTGACTTCTTCACGGCCCTGTCATATCATTAAAATACCGGAGCAGCCGAAGTCGTGGCTGCCCCGAAGTCTCATAAGCAGATATCATTGCCCGGAGGCAAACAAATGCGTCAGAGAGTACTTTTCGTCGTAGTCGCCGCGGTAGCGATGACTTTCGCATGGCCGGACTACAATCGCCCGGTCGTCAGGAGCAAGGACATCGCCGACCATGTGGCCGGCCAGGTTATCATCCAGCTCAGCCAGTCCCAGCGTGGCCTGGTCAGACTGACCAAGTCCGCCGGCGTCGCGCTCTTCGGCATCCCGGCGCTCGATGAATTGAGCCGCAAGTGGCACGTCGATGATGCCGAGCCGCTGTTGGTAAGTCTCCACCCGACCGACATCCAGCGGAAATACGGCCTCGACCTTCAGTACATTGTCCAGTTCGGCGCCAACCAGGATATCGCACCGGTGATGGCGGACTACAAAGCTCTGGCCGAGGTCGAGCTTGCCTGTCCGAACAACGTCAGGCATTTCTGTGACGCTCCCAATGACCCGAACTACGCGAGCCAGTGGCACCTGCAGAAGATCGGTGCGCCATGGGCCTGGACCATCGCCAAAGGCGAAACGACCGTGCTGAACGCGCCGCTCGACAACGGCGTCGATCTCGACCACCCGGACATCAAAGCCAACCTCTGGATCAACGATTCCGAAGACATCAACCACAACCACCAGTTCGACACCCTCTGGTCCCCGGACGGCGACCTTGACGGCGTTGACCAGGATGCCGACAACTTCTTCGACGATGTGGTCGGGTACGACTTCATGGGCGGCGACCCGATACCGCAGTGCGATTCCGGCGACGACCACGGCACCCACTGCTGGGGCATTTCCAATGCCGTGACCAACAACGGTATCGGTGTGGCCGGCGCCGCCTGGAACAGCCGCACGATCGCCGTGCGCTGCGGCCACGGCACCGGCGTCTACACGGCCCCCGTCATCCAGGCCTTGAGCTACCTGACGCAACACAACATCTGGGCCGTATCGATGAGCTTCGGAGACACAGGGGCCGGGGCCTATAATGCGGCGGAGTCAGTCGCCTGTCAGGCTGCCTGGGACGCCGGCGCGGTCCTGTTCGGTGCCGCGGGCAACGACTACGCACGCGTAAAGGGCTACCCGGCCTGCTATCCGCACGTCGAGAACGTGGCGGCGTCCGACCAGTCCGACAAGAAGACGGACTTCTCCAACTATGGCCCGTGGGTTGACATCACGGCCCCGGGCCTGAACATCTATTCGACCGTGCCCAGACTCGAGGGCAGCTACGCCCTGATGAGCGGCACGTCCATGGCCACGCCGCTCGTCGCCGGCGTCGCCTCCTGGATGAAGTCATGGAACCCGTCTCTGACCAACCAGCAGGCACTGGACATGATGCACGTCGCCTGCGACACGATGCCGGACTCGCTCTTCCGCGCCGGCGAGCTCGGGGCCGGCCGCGTGAGTATGGCCAACCTCGTCCTGCCGATCTACTGGTGCGACCTGAAGCTCACATCGTGGCGGTTCAACGATGCCTCGGGCAACAACAACGGCCGGCCGGACCCGGGCGAGACCGTTTCGCTCATCGTCACCTACCACAATACCACCGGCTACCGTACCGCCACCGGCGTTTTCGCCACACTCGCCTGTTCCGATACCAACGTCAAGATCACCAGGGACACGGCCCGGTTCGTTGATATCCCCGGCGGCGACAGCGCCAACTGCTCGACCGATTCCTTTGTCATTACCGTGCCGGCCTCGGTTCCTCCGCAGAAACTCGGCTTCTACGTGACCGCGCACGCCACCCCGAACCCGACCTATCCTCTGACTATTTTCACCGTCAAGTGCGGCGAGCCGCACGTGCTCATCGTCGACGACGACAAGGGCGCAGGCTACCAGTCGTACTACACTGGCGCCTGCGACTCCAACTTCGTGCTCTACGACACCTTTTCGGTCCTGAATTCGGGCTCGCCCACGGCCGAAACGCTGAAGCACTATCCGGTCGTGGTCTGGTTCTGCGGTAACGATTCGACCAGCACCCTCACGTCAACCGACGAGGCAAACCTGAAGAGCTATCTGGACAACGGCGGCAACCTGCTCCTCGCCGGCCAGAACATCGCGCAGGACGTCGCCGGCGACTCCTTCCTCACCAACTACCTCCATGCCCAATTCGTGACTCCCGCGACCGGCCAGGTCTACGTGATCGGCAAAGCGGGTGACCCGATTACCAGCCACGGCCCGAGCGCTCAGGACACAATGGTGCTCGGCGGAGGCGGCGGAGCGAACAACTCCACGTCGGCCGACGGCATCCGGCCGCTCGGCGGAGCCGTCGGTTGCGGCACCTACAAGGGCTACTCGGACACAACGGTTCAAGCCGTCATCCGCTACTCCGGTTCGTACAAGGTGGTCCTCTTCTCCTGCGCGTTCGAAGCGATAGACCACCAGGTGTCGCGCTACCTGCAGAAATGGACTCTCATGCGGCGGATACTCCTCTACTTCGGTGAGGGAATCCCGCCGGCCGTAGCGCAGCAAACACGGCAACCCGAGGTCAAGCCTTATGTTCTGAAGGTCAGCCCGAGCCCAACGCGCGGCAGGGCAACGGTCGAGTTCATCGCGCCGATCTCGGGTCTGATCGAGCTCAAGACCTTCGCGACCAACGGGCGACTGGTCCAAAGCCAGACTCGTAATGCCACCATGGGCCAGCGCCTGAGCTTCACGCTCGACGGCGCGAAGCTGCCAACCGGCACGTACCTTGTTCAGGTGAAGACGCCGGCCGGTCTCTACGCCCAGAAGATCGCGGTGCTGAAGTAACCGAGAACGGACAATACTGCGAGGGGCGGCCTTCCGGCCGCCCCTCACTTTGTGAGCCGTTCGTTCGCCGTGTAGGAAAGTGCTCAGCCGGCTGTGAGCCGCCGGCCGTCGGCCTGCGCCGCGCCGCCTCGACGCCTAGTACCCGACGAATGTGACCGAGTTGTCATCGCGATTGGCGACGTAGACACCGGAACCGTCAGGCAGGCTGGCCGCGTCGTAAGGCGTGCTGCCGACGCCCACTGTCGCGACGACCGAATCATCCGATGTCCGGATGATGTCCACGCAATCGGCGTCCCGGTTTGTAACGTAGACGTAGCGCCCGTTGGGCAAAGCGGCGAGGCCGCACGGACGCCCGTCGGACACGACGATGCTGTCCACCACAGTATTGTCCGACGTGCGTATCACCATGACCGGCGCGTAGTCGTACCGGCTTAGGTAGACATAGTCGCCGGTCGGCAGAACCGCCAGCCGGTGAGGGGCGCTGCCGACGCCTATCTTCCCGACAACCGTGTTGTCCGCGGTCCGGATGACGTACACGGAGTCAGAATACGTGCAGGCCACGTAGACGAACCGGCTGTTGGGCAGGGCGACGAGGCCGCGTGGTTCTGTGCCGACCGGGATGTTGGCGATGACTGACAAGTCCGAGGCACGGATGACCGCCACCTTGTTGGTCGGGTCGTCCAACGACACATAGATGGACGCGCCGTTCGGCAGGCAGGCGATGCCGTGCGGCACACCGATGAGGTCGACGCTGTCCACAATGGCATTGTCGGAAGTGCGAATCGAATACAGACGGCGCGGCGCGCTGGAGTCGACGTCGTCGAAGCTCCCGACGTAGACGTACTTGCCGTTGGGGCTGCAACCGATGTGCGTGGGGCAGTTCCCCAGGCGCAGCGTATCCGCAACCACGCTGTCCGAGGTCCGTATGACATAGACGGCATCATCCCAACCGCCCGTCACGTATACCCGTCCGGTGTTGGATGGGCAAACGAGATTCTGGGGGTGGCCGTCCGTCGTCGGAATTGTTGCGCGGACCGTATCCGGATACCTGTTGCTGGGCGCGGTCGAACGGCAGCCGACAAACGCCGCGGGGCCTGTCAGTGCCAACACTGCCAGCACGAACCAGGGACCGGTTCGCACCTCAACTCCTCATCGTGGCAAGGTGCACATCATTGACTCCGCCGTCAACTGATAGTGCGACCATGCTCTTGACTGCACCGGCCACGGCCTGATTCTAGGACTCGCGGGCGGGATGTCAATCAGGAAGAGGAACCAGGGGTCGGGAATTGCTGGTCTTGGAGCAAGGGCTGGCCGTCGCCGCTGGCCGGTTTCGATTCCGGCAACTGACCCATCGCGGCCTCGGTATCCCACGCTTCGACGGCATCTTATGTCAAGACCGGACTGCAGACTGCCTGCCCCTTCCAACGCAGTAGTATATGATATCAAACCCAAGGAGGAGTCAGATGCGTAACTTGCTGTGCTTGGTTCTGATCGCACCCTTGCTGGCGCTGGCCGCAGGCAAGACCCAACTGTCGCCGACGACGGATGTCGTGCGGGTGCCGACCTTTCTCGGTGGAAACCTGACGCCGGCGTCTCCGGCGCAGGTTGTCCACGGCGGGGCGCACGTCCCCGCGCGGGCTCTCGTCGGCACCATTGACACCATCGGTGGCACGACCTTTGACTGGTGGGCCAATGGTCCGATCTGGAGAATGATCGTGAACTCGCCGGGACACGGAGTGCACGTGACCTGGATGTACTGCAACGACGACACCGGCCAGACCTTCCCGAGCCGGCGCATGTACTACAACTTCTACGATTACTCCGTCCATGCCTGGAACTGGCTTGGCCAGGACTTCATGGCTGACGACGGCATCCCGGTGTTCCCGGCCAGTCTTCGCACGGGCTACGGCAATATAGCCGCCGATTCGTCCGGGGCGGCAGTTGTCAGTTGCCATCGTAGGGCTCTCGATACCCACTTGAGCCCACGGGTCGCCAGGGACGCGGGCTCGGGTCTCGGTATCTTCAGCTACTGCGACTCCGTGGTCTTCGGCTCGAACATCGGGTGGCCGCCGCTTGACGTAGGCGGCACCGACCTCGGAACCGTCCACATCTTCCCAATCGAAAGCACGTACGTGTTGGAGTACAGCCACTCCCACCTGTCTGATAGCTGGCCGCATTTTTCCGCTCCGGTGTTTGGCTTTGACCCCAATCCCGGCTTCCCGACCCAGAACATCGCGGCCTCGAAAGTATCGAACAAGGTCGCACTAACCTGGGTTATCGAGCTAGGTGTGGGGTCAGGACCCCAGGACGGCTATGTCGACTTCAGCACTGATGGCGGCAAGACCTGGGGCGGCCCGACCAAGATAGATACCCCCTCTGCCTATGCCGCCGACTCGGCGAGGACGAGCTTCGATATCACGTCGATCTTCCCGTACTATGACCGGCATGACCGGTTCCACATAGTGGCCGACCTCCTGCCGTGCCCCGCTACCGACACAATTCACGTAATCCCGGCGGAGATATGGCACTACTGCCCGGACAATACCCCGCACTGGAGCCTGATCAGCGTCGCGACCACCAGCACGTGGCCTACCGGCGTCACTATGGGCTACAACGCCGCGATGGCCTGCCGCCCCAGCATCGGCGAGGATAGTCACGGCAACCTGTTCGTTACGTGGGAGCAGTTCGACTCGCTGAACTACGAGCCGACAACCAATCGCATGCGCGCCGACATCTTCGCATCGGCCTCAAGCGACAACGGCCTCACCTGGGCGCCGGCGGCCAAGCTGACCGATGCCGGTTCGTACTCGATGCGATTTCCGTCGGTCATCGACTACGCGATCAAGGGCGACGCGAATTCGGATACCATGGCGGTCATCTATGAGGAAGACTCCATCGCCGGCTTCTACGTGGCGGCTTCCGGGTCGACAGCCGAAGGCGCGGCGTCGCACAACCCGGTCGTGGTCCAAAAGATTCCTGTATTCGGGGGAATCGCTGAGCAACCGAGTGTAGCGCCGGTAAGGCTCGATGCGGCCGCAAAGCCGAACCCGTTCGAAATCCGGACGCGGATATCCTATTCGCTACCACGAACAGGAGACGTGTCGCTGGTCGTCTACGACGTGGCCGGGCGTCCGGTCCAGACTCTGGCTTCAGGACACCGCCAAGCCGGCCGCTACACGGCGACGTGGGACGCGAGGAATGTCGCTGCCGGCGTCTACTTCTGCACGCTGACCAACGGCAAGGCGTCGACCACCAGGAAGCTCATGCTCACACGCTGAGTTCAATTGGCGACCGCGGGGCGGGCAGCGATGCCCGCCCCTCGCTGCCGACCGCTGCTGACCTTGTTCAGTCGCGGATGAAGTTCGTGGACACGGGCTCCTCCCGTTCAGGGAACGGGATACCGGCCTTGCTGCCGGCCCTCTTGCACTTCAGGAACCACGCCATGTTCCTTCCCAACACGCGCATCGTCTGCAATCCCTCCAGGTCTTTTTTCACATCCTCGGGCGTGAAGCCGTGAACCATGTTCCAGTACCTGGACGAGATGACCGGCATCTGCGATATCGTGAAGTACTTGTTCAGTTGGTCGAGCGTCGCTGTCGTTCCCGCCCTTCTGGCCGAGACAACCGCCGCGGCCGGCTTCAGATAGAAAGGTCGGCTCCGTGAGCGCATCCCGGCGAAGAAGACGCGGTCCATGAAAGACGTGATGGCACCTCCTGCGGCCGCGAAGTGCACGGGCGAACCGAATACGAACCCGTCGGCGCTTTCCGCCATGTCGAGAAACTCATTGACTCCGTCAGAGATCTTGCAACGCCCGGTCTCCCGGCAGACATAGCAGCCGAGACAACCCGAGACAGGCCTGGTCCCAACCTGGAATACCTCGGTCTCGATGCCGTCCGAATTTAGCGCCCGGGCTACTTCTTCCAAGGCAGTGTATGTGCACCCCTTGGCGTGTGGGCTGCCATTCACGAGCAGTACCTTCATTCCCGGCTCCCGGTCGCGCCCGGCATCTGCGGTGCCGCGTTTGTTCGCCATAACCTGTCTGCCACGTCGTTGACTTCTCTCTGTCATGGTTGTCTCCTTTGCAGTCTCGAATGGAACGGTGCCTCGATGGCGCCCTTGCCTCCACCGCGCTCGCCATCCGTCACAACTGTGTCTGCCAATCTGGAATCGACATCCGCTTTAGCTTGCCGCTCCGAAACGCTTCATCAGCATCCTGTCTCGTCGCCGTGAGCTGCAAGCCGTCAGCCGTTGGCGCTCCCCGTCTCGTCGCGGTCATCGAGTGGCGTACCTGTCACTGGTTCTTCTGCTCCCGCTTGTTACGAGGGGACAGCAAGACCTTGCGGTCGAGGCGCAAACTCGACCGGACGTCTAACTACGTCAGGTGCGGACGCGCCCATGTCTCGAATAGGATATGTCTCCGTCGACACAAGTCAAGCGGAGATGGGAAACTCAGGCTTTCTAGGAACCCCGGAGTCGGCTGGCCGCCCGCGGTCAGGCTCGTGCGTCACTGTTGAAGACGCCACGCGCTGCGGCACGCCGCTGCCGGTCGATTCCAGCACGCAGAAGCTACGAGGTTAGCGACGCTGGAATACGCGTGCGCGAAACTGGCGAATTCGCCGCGACCAAGAACGGACCTAGGATTCCTACTACCAACTGCTCTAGCAGCAGGTCGTGTCTCGAAGATCAGGGTAGGGGTCGCCTGCGTTGACGGACGCCTCCGTAATAACAACCTGCGCGGTATCGACGTCCACTTGCTGGGAACGTCGCCCCTGGGCCTTGACCTGGGCAGACTTCAGAATCGCGGTCGGGACTGTGCGGAGAAGTGCAATATCAATCAGGAACGGCCGTCAGCGGCCGGATTCGAGACGGGAGGCGAGGGATTCGGGTAGACCGGCCGAGTGCATCTTGTCCTGGACCGCCGCGATGTCGTACGTCACGCGATATCGCGTCATGCTCGGACCATCACTGTCATACAGCAGCCCGCATGCACGCGGGTCGCCGTCGCGGGGCTGGCCCACGCTGCCGGCGTTGATGAAGTACGTTGCTCCCGGCCGGAGAGTAAACTCATCCTGCCGCACATGCCGCACCGGTTTTCCGGGCAGGCGCTCAACCACCATCGGCACGTGCGAATGACCGACGATGCACACCGGTCCGGGGCAGTATTCCATCTCGCACGCCGCATCGCGCGTGGTGAGAACGTATTTCCACACGTCAGGCGCGGAAGGCGACGCATGGACGATGAACAGCGAGTCGTTCCGGACAGTAAGCGGAAGGCTGTCGAGATAGAGCCGATTCTCCTCTGAAAGGAGCGGTCGCGTCCACATCACAGCGCTGGCCGCGGCAGAATTGAAGCGGTCGGTCGATACACTGCCGGTTGCTGCCAGGTCGTGGTTGCCGGCAACACACGTGCAGCCCAGGTTACGAACGACCTCGACGCAGCGGTTGGGGTCGGGCCCGTACCCGACAATGTCCCCGCAGCATATGAATTGCCTCGCACCGTGCTCCCGAAGCAGCCGTACGACCGCCTCAAGTGCTTCCAGGTTACCGTGTATGTCCGAAACGATACCGAACTTCACGCCTGGTTTCGGGATACCTCGGTTTCTCGGAACACGCTGTCGAGCACCCCGTTTACGAACTTACCGGCCTCGTCGTCCCCGTACTTCTTGGCAATCTCCACCGCCTCGTTGATGGACACCTTCGGCGGGACATCGTCAAAGTAGAGGATCTCAGCGGCCGCCAGCCGGAGAATCGCCCGGTCGAGCATGGTCAGCCGTTCTAAGCGCCAGCGCTTGAGGTGCTTACGCAGCACCTGGTCCAGCTCCTGCTGGTTGCCCTGCTCAGCGTCTACCAAACGGCGCAGATAGGTCTCGGCCTCTTCCGACGGATTCTTGCGCAGGAGGATCTCGGCAATCGTGTGCTCCGGTTCGTCGCCGACCAAGTCAAGCCTGTACAGCACTTCCAGTGCACACTCCCGGGCAAGTCGTCGATGGGTCATCGCGAATGGATTTGAGGGTTCAAGGATTATCTTGCACCAGGGCTTCTTGAGCACAGTGCAATTTATATGCCAAACACGGATACATCTTAACGGTGGCGGATTCCAGCGTGCTTGTGCTGGAATCAGCCGTCGTGCTGTCTCCCCTGCGCGACGCCAAGCTCACGCTGACCCGATTTGAATCGTCGATCCCCTTCCCACTTGAGTCGTCTGCCTAGGTGAGCTTCTGCTTCTCAAGGTCGGCCATCTCGATAGCCGACAGAGCCGCAGTCCAGCCTTTGTTGCCGGACTTGGCGCCGGCTCGTTCCAGCGCCTGTTCAAGCGTGTCGGCCGTGATGACGCCGAAGGCCACCGGCACGCCGGTTTCGAGGTACACGTGCGCGATGCCCTTCGCCACCTCCGAGGAGATGTACTCGGCATGCGGCGTGTCCCCGCGAATGACCGCACCCAGCGCGACCACGGCGTCGCACTTCTTCATAGACGCGACGCGCAGCGCGACCGCCGGAATCTCGAACGCGCCCGATACCCAGAAAATGTCAACCGCCTTGGCATTGTGCCGTTCCAGGCAATCGAGCGCCCCGGACAGCAACTGCTTTCCCACCAGCTCGTTGAACCGCGACACGACGAGCGCGAACTTACGGCCGGTCGCGTCGAGCTTGCCCTTAAACTCCCTGGTTTCCATTCTTGACTCCTTTCTCAATGTCACCGAGCAGGTGACCGAGCCGGTCCCGCTTGGTGACCAAATAGCGTATGTTCTTGCGGCCGGGCCGGACAACGATGGGGACACGCTCCACGATGTCGAGCCCGAATCCACGCAGGCCGATTATCTTCCGGGGATTGTTGGTCAGCAGCCGGATGCTCGTCAGGCCGAGGTCGGAGAGTATCTGCGCGCCAATGCCGTAGTCGCGCAGGTCAGGCTCGAACCCAAGCGCGATATTGGCCTGAACCGTGTCGAGCCCCTGGTCCTGCAGGGCGTACGCCCGCAGCTTGTTCTCGATGCCGATGCCTCTCCCCTCCTGCCGCATGTAGAGCACCACGCCCCGGCCCTCGCGGGCGACCCGCTTCATCGCCTGTGCCAACTGGGTTCCGCAGTCGCAGCGGAGTGAATGGAACACGTCGCCGGTCAGGCACTGGGAGTGGACGCGGACCAGCACCCGCTCCTTGCCGCGGACGTCGCCCTTGACCAGAGCGATGTGGGCATAGGGCTCGACCACGTCCTCGTAGACGATAGCCTTGAAGTCGCCAAACTCGGTCGGCAGCACGGTCTCAACGACCTTGCGCACCAGCTTCTCCTGTTGCCGGCGATAAGCGATGAGGTCCTTGATGGTGACAATCTTCAACCGGAATCGCTTCGCCAGTCTCTTCAGTGCGGGTAACCGCGCCATCGTGCCGTCGTCGGCCATTATCTCGCAAAGTACGCCGGCCGATTCCAGACCGGCCAGCCGCGCCAGGTCCACGGTCGCCTCGGTGTGCCCGGCCCGCACCAGTACTCCGCCGTCCTGGGCAATCAGCGGGAAGATGTGCCCGGGACGCGCCAGGTCCAGAGGCTTCGTCGTGGGGTTCACCAGCGCGCGAACGGTCACGGCCCGGTCATGCGCTGAGATACCGGTCGACGTGCCTTTGGCCGCATCCACCGAGACGGTAAAGGCGGTGCCGTGCAGGGCAGTGCTGCCCTCGGTCTGCAGAGGAAGGCCGAGTTCCTGACACCGGCTCATGGTCAGGGGAACGCAGATGAGTCCGCGACCATACCGGGCCATGAAGTTCACTTTGTCCGCGGTGATCTTGGCGGCGGCACAGACCAGGTCGCCCTCGTTCTCGCGCCCTTCATCGTCGACGACTATCACGAAGCGCCCGGCCCGCAGGTCGCGCAGTGCTTCAGCAACCGGGGCAAATGCTCGTTTCATATTAATTGCCTTATCCTCGGCCCGACTCCGCTAAACATAAGCAGTCAAGATAATAGCTCGTCCGGCCAAGTCAAGCAAATGCGGGCGCGCGCGTGGCCGACTGGGGTCGAACTCAGCTATTGATTTGTCTCGGAAAATCGGTATCATAGCCATCCTCTGCGAGAGGCCCGAATTCGTTCGCGGGACATCGGGTTCGAGTCTCCGCAGCGACCAACGGTCTTTCCTAGAAGCCCGTTTAACATTGACAGTAGTGATGAATTTGGCATAAGGATAGCTACGATGAAGACTTACGTCGCCAAGAAAGACGACATAAAGAGCGAATGGTATCTGTTCGACGCCGGCGGCCAGACCCTGGGCCGCCTCGCCACGCAGATTGCCGTCCGCTTGATGGGCAAGCATCGGCCGATCTACACCCCTCACATCGATTCCGGCGACCACGTGGTCGTGGTCAACGCCGATGGCATCAAGCTGACCGGCAAGAAGCACGACGAGAAGCTCTACTATCGCCACTCGATGTACCCGAACGGCCTGAAGACGTTCACCTACGCCCAGGTCATCGAGCGTTTCCCTACCCGGCCGCTGGAGTTGGCCGTGAAGCGGATGCTGCCCAAGAACAAGCTTCAGGCCAAGCGGATAGCACGGCTCCACGTCTACGCTGGACCCGAGCACCGTCACCAGGCCCAGAAGCTCACACCGGTGAAGACGGAGGAATAGTGAATGGAGAATAGAGAATGGTAGAACCTGCATTTTACTCTTCACTATTCACAATTCGCTGCTTTTAAGACACATGGACAAAACCTACTTTGCCACCGGCAGCCGCAAGTCAGCCACGGCCAAGGTCTGGCTGGTTTCGGGCGGCGCCGACACGGTCGTCAACGGTCAGCCCTTTGAGAAGTACTTCGGCCGAGCCGACCTCGTCAGTGCGGCGATGTCGCCGCTGAAGACCACCGGCACTTCCGGCTTCGGGCTCAAGTGCCAATGTTCGGGAGGCGGCCTCTCCGCTCAGGCGGCGGCCGTCGCTCTGGGCGCTGCCCGCGCGCTTGTCGCCTACAACCCAGACCTGCGCAAGGCCCTGCGCGGCGCCGAGCTGCTCAAGCGCGACCCGCGCGAGAAGGAACGGATGAAGTACGGACTGGCCAAGAGGAGGAAGCGCTTCCAGTGGACCAAACGTTAACCATCAAGCAATTGCTCGAGGCCGGGGTCCATTTCGGACACCATTCCCGGCGCTGGAACCCAAAGATGAAGCCGTTCATCTTCGGCAAGAAGCACGGCATCTTCATCATCGACCTGGAGAAGAGCCTCGAGCGCATGCGCCTCGCCTACGATGCGGTGCGCAATATTACCGAGTCGGGCCGGGATATCCTCTTCGTGGGGACCAAGCAACAGGCCCGGCCGATCATCGAGGAAGAAGCCACGCGCTGCGGCTCCTGCTACGTGACCGAGCGCTGGCTCGGCGGCCTCCTCACCAACTTCGAGATTCTCTCGACCCGCATCACCCGGCTTTCCGACCTGGAACGGATGATCAACGAAGGCCAGTACGGCCGAACGACTAAGAAGGAAGCCCTGCTCCTGCAGCGCGAGCACAAGAAGCTGCTCCGGGTATTCGCCGGCCTGAAGGCGCTCGACCGCCTGCCCGGCGCCATCTTCGTGATTGACCCGGTGCGTGAGGCGACCGCGGTCGCCGAAGCCCAGCGGGTTCGGATTCCGGTCGTGGCCCTCATCGATACCAACGGTGACCCCGAGGGCATCGACTACCCGATACCGGGTAACGATGACGCCCTCCGCTCCATCCGGCTCGTCGCCGGCTTGATCGCCAATGCGGTGATGGAGGGCCGGAAGCAGTTCGACACGGAGGAGGTGCAGTGAGCCAGCCTACCGAGAAAGTCGTCGACCTCCGCCGCCGCACCGGGGCGGGCATGATGGACTGCAAGAACGCTCTCGAAGAGTCGTGCGGCGACGTTGAGAAGGCAATCGAGATCCTCCGCACCAAAGGCATCGCCAAGGCGGCAAAGAAAGCCGAGCGGCCGACCGCCAACGGCGTAGTTGAATCCTACATCCATCCCGGTGAGCGCCTCGGCGTGCTCATCGAAGTGGACGTCGAGACCGACTTTGTCGCCCGCAACCAGGAGTTCCGCCGGTTCGTGCGCGACCTCGCGATGCACATCGCCGCGGCCGACCCGGTCGCGATTGACCGGACCGGCGTCGCGCCCGAGGTCATCGAGCGCGAGAAGCGCATCTACGAGGAACAGGTTGCCCAGACCGGTAAGCCGGCCAATATCGTCGAGAAGATCGTGCAGGGCAAGCTCGAGAAGTTCTACGCCGACGTGTGCCTGCTCGAGCAACCTTTTGTCAAGGCGCCTGAGAAGACCGTGGGCGACTACCTGAAGGAAACCATCGCCAAGTTCGGCGAGAACACCGTTATCCGGCGTTTCGCTCGATTCAAGCTCGGTGAGTAACCGGCGCTACAATCGAGTTCTGCTCAAAATATCCGGTGACTGCTTCAGCGACTCCGAGTCGCTGAAGCGGGTCGCCGACCAGTTGGTCGCCGCCCACCGCGAGGACGTGCGGCTGGCCGTGGTCATGGGTGGCGGCAACATCCTGCGTGGCCGGGATACCCGCGACATGGACCAGGCCGCAGCGGACAAAGCGGGAATGCTCGCCACGGTCATCAACGGCATCAAGCTGACCGAGCTGCTTGGCGTTCGCGCCCGTGTGCACCACTTCTCGGCTATCGGCGTTCCGGGCACGGCAGCCGGCTACGACATCTGGCAGGCGCGCGAAGCACTCAAGGAAGGACGGATTCTCGTCCTCTCGGGCGGCACCGGGAACCCCTTCTTCTCGACCGATTCGGCCGCGGCTCTCCGTGCGGCCGAACTCGGTATGGACGCGCTGCTCAAGGGCACGCGCGTGGCCGGCGTCTTTTCTGCCGACCCGGAGAAAGACCCAAAGGCGAAACTCTACCCCAGGCTCTCCTACCAGCAGGCGCTGGTGGAGCACCTGGCAGTAATGGACCTGACCGCATTCGCCCTCTGCATGGAGAGGAAGATGCCGATAGTGGTGTTTGACATCACTCGGCCAAGGGCTATCCTTGACATCATAAAGGGCAAACGAATCGGGAGTCTTGTATGTTAGACAACGTCTATAACGAATATCGCCATAAGATGACCAAGACAATCGAGGTGCTCGAAGCCGAGTTCGCCCGCATCCGCACCGCGCGCGCCAACCCGGCTATCCTCGACGGGGTCAAGGTCGACTACTACGGCCAGCCCACGCCGCTGAAACAGGTAGCCAGCATCTCGGTCCCTGAGCCGCGCCAGATCGTAGTGCAGCCTTGGGACCGGTCGGCACTGCCCGAGATCGAGAAGGCGCTCCAGAAGGCCGAACTCGGGCTCACACCCAAGGTCGAGGCCAATCTCATCCGCCTGCCGATTCCGGCCCTGACCGAGGAACGTCGGCGCGAATTGGCGAAGCTCTGCGCCAAGCTGACCGAGGATTCTCGCGTCGCTGTCCGCAATCTGCGCCGCGAGGCCAACGACGAAGTCAAGAAGCTCGAAAAAGACAAGAAGATTACCGAGGACGACTCCAAGACCGGCACCAAGAAGGTTCAGGAGATGACCGACGAGTACATCAAGAAACTCGACGAGCTCCTGAAACGCAAGGAAGCCGAGATCATGGAGAAGTGATCGGCGAGGGACATGACCGAAATCTCAGGATTTCGGATCGTGTCCCGAGCCAGACTGCCTGCGTCTGGCGTCGTGCGTAGAGCGTAGCGCGTTGAGCAAAGTCCCTCGCCACATCGCCGTCATCATGGACGGCAACGGTCGCTGGGCCAAGCAGAAGGGCCTGCCCCGCGCCATCGGCCACCAGGAAGGCGTGAAGTCCCTGCACGAGATGGTCGAGACGTGCGACGGCGTCGGGGTCAAGTATCTCACCGCCTACACATTCTCCACCGAGAACTGGTTCCGGCCCAAATCCGAGGTCGAGCTGCTGATGAAGCTAATGGCCAGGACGATGGACGACGAGCGACCGGGCCTCATCAAGAACAATATCCGGGTCCGCTCCATCGGCCGCATCTCGGACCTGCCCCAGAACCTGCAGGACACATTGTCCCGACTCATCGCCGACACCGCGAAGAACACGGGTCTCACCTTTGCGCTGGCCATCAGTTACGGCGGACGTACCGAGATTCTCGACGCCTGCCGCCGAGCGGTCGAAGCCGGCAAAGCGCCCCAGACCGAGGCCGAGTTCGGCACATTGCTCTACGACCCGTCGCTGCCTGACCCGGACCTGCTCATCCGCACCGGTGGCGACCAGCGGATTTCCAACTACCTGCTCTGGCAGTCCGCCTATACGGAACTCTATTTCACCGAAACGCTCTGGCCTGACTTCCGCAAAGTCCAGGTGCTTGCAGCAATCGAGGACTATGCCCAGCGACAGCGCCGCTTCGGCCGCATTGAAGAAGAGTAGAAGCTGTTCCCAAAGACGGGGACAGTCCCCGAGAACATGAAGAGCTGGCTGCGCCGCACGCTCATCGGCACCGGTCTCGGCCTCGCCATCTTCGCCGCCCTGTTCGCCAGCCGATGGGTCATCTTCCTGATCGCCGCCGCCTGGGTCGTCCTTGCCACGCTCGAGTTCGTCCAGCTTCTCGCGAGGGCCGACGTCAGGCTCAACCGCTGGCTGCTCTCGGCATTGAGCGTGACGATTGTCGCCGCCGCTTATCTCAACCTGCTGCCGGGATTCCTGCTGGCGCCGATTGCCGTCGTGATGCTGACCGCCGTTGCGACGAGCGAAACCAAGCCGCGCGTCCCGGTCTACGGCGTGTTCTCAATCATCTATCTTGGCTTCCTGCCGGCCCACCTCGTGATGCTCAAGAACCTGTCCGTTGACCGTACGTGGTCGCCATGGGTCGTCTTCTTCCCGCTCGCGCTGACCTGGGTCAACGACACTGCCGGACTCGTGTTCGGCAAGCTGCTCGGCCGGCACAAGCTTGCTCCAACCCTCAGCCCGAACAAGACCGTCGAAGGCTTCATCGCCGGCCTTGTCTTCTCCGCCATCCTCTCCGCAGCATTCCTCCATTTCTTCCAGCCCTTCACCACACGCCGTATATGGTGGCTGGCGGTCGTCGGACTCGCGCTCGGCACGATGGCGCAGATTGGAGACCTGTTCGAGTCGATGTTCAAACGCGCGGTCGGGGTCAAGGATACCTCGTCGGCGCTGGCCGACCACGGCGGGTTCCTCGACCGCGTCGACAGCCTCCTCTTCACCATCCCCGCCTTCTACTACCTCGTCCTTTACCTCAACTAGGAGAATTGTGAATAGTAAATTGAGAATAGTGAAACCAGAATCCGGCTTTCACCCTTCACTATTCACTCTTCATTTCTGAGCCGATGAGACTCACCGACCCCGTAATCCGCGAAGGCCCGCAGCTCAATATCGACTACGTCGCGTTCGACTCCTTCGGCGTCAAGTCGATGTGCGTTCGGGTCGAGACCCCGGACATTGTGGTCACGATTGACCCTGGCGTCGCGGTCGAGGCCGGCTCGTTCCCCCTGCCGATTGAGAAGCGCCAGGCCCTGCTGGACCAGTACGCGGAGGCAGTTCGCGCGTCCTGCGCCAAATCCCAGGCAATCGTCATCTCACACTATCATCTCGACCATCTCCAGCCGACGCGCGAGATCGACATGTATGGCGGCAAGACCCTGCTGGCCCGCGACCCCGGCATCATGTCCGCGAAGCAAGCCGAGACCGCAACCCGGTTCTTCAAGACGATCGACGGCCTGCCCAAAGAGAAACTCTGGGCCGACGGCCGCAAATTCAAGTTCAAGAAGACTGCCATCGAGTTCTCTCAGGCGGTCTGGCACGGTGCGCGCGATGCCGAACCCGGGACCGTGATAATGACTGCGGTCAACCGTGGCAAAGAGAAGGTGCTGATTACATCCGACGTGGGCGGCCCGCTTGAGACCGCGACGACTGACATCATCTTCTCCGCCAAAGCCCAGACGGTGGTCCTCGACGGCTACCCTACGTACCACCTCGGCCAGTTGGCCTCGGAGGCCCCTGTCAGACAGTACGCAACTGACTACGACCTCGTCCGCAGCATCGTGAACCTGTGTCGGATTCTTGCCGCGCCCGGGCTCAAGACTCTTGTTGCCGACCATCACCTCTGCCGGGACTACCGCTACCCGGCCTTCTTCAAGCTCGTCTATGACAAGGCCAGGCAATTGAAGAAGCAGTTCGGCACGGCTGCCGAGATAGCGGGCAAGACCAGCGCCGTGCTGGAAGGCTATCAGAACTACGGTCCGACCCGCTGGCACAAGTGGTTTCCGCTTGAAGCTGCTGACGCACGTCAGGTGCTTGAACGGGCTGTCGCCGAAGGCAAGCTGGACAAAGACTGGCCGTCGCTTTTTGACCGGTGGGTCGCCTGACCGAGGGACGTAACCGAAACATCCGATGTTTCGGATCGTGTCCCGAGGTTTTTCTCAGAACGAATTGAAAGGTGGAAACGCTGAGCCGGACTATTGAGAGACTCTCGTCGATCGCACTTCTTCTGCTCGCGGTTGCCGGACTGCAGTGCGTAAACACCAAGATCGTTGGCCGCCCAGCCCTGCCGAGACCCAACCTCGTTGTTGCTTGGGACGGCTCGACCGACTACCGAACTATCAATCATGCGCTCGATGATGCCGAGGCCGACGACGTCATCCTCGTCAAACCAGGAATCTATCGAGAGACAATCGAAATCGACAAAGACCAGGGCCCGTTCACAATCGTGGGCGAGGATCCGGCGACGACCGTGATTGATGCCGGCGGCGAGTATGCGGCAATCACGCTCAAGAGCGACGGCAACCACATTTCCGGACTGACCATCAAAGGCGGAGAGTCGCACGGCATCTACATCCGCGGCGGCAGACAGAAGGTCGACTACTGCCTCATCACGGGCAACGGCGATCGCGGTATCTACATCAGCACGCTTGAAGGCGGCGGCAGCGCCGACATCGACCACTGCACGATTGTCGACAACAAGGCCTCGTCCGTCTGCTGCGCCAACAAACAAGACAGAACGACAATCAGCAATTCCATACTTGCCGGCGACGACCACAGCCTCGTCAGTGATGGCGACGGTCTGAACGTGGTCATCTGGAACTCCTGCTTACACAGCGACGATGCCGTGTCCGATACGTCGCGCCTGGCCGTCGGCAACATCGTCAAAGACCCCAAGTTCACTGACCCGGGCAAAGGCGACTACCGGCTAAGACCCGGCTCGCCTTGTCTGGGCACTGCGGCGGACGGCTCGCACATAGGCTGCTTCTAGACCGAAGAATCGATTTCACAGAAGCCGGGCCGTGGTCCGGCTTCTGCTCTTACAGGCCCGGGAAGACCCGGAAAACGGGGACCGTCCCGCCCAAATGGGGACTGTCCCGCGCTGAGTCCGACGCAGGCGCTCCGAGGGACTGTCCCCATTTGGCGCCCCATGGCTGTCATCGCGCCAATCGCGCCCAGAGTCCCGTCCGAAGTCCCTCCGCAAACCGCGTCGGAAGTCCCCTTCCGAGTCACCATCACCATCACCTTGCCCCTCACCCTCCAAGTCACGCTGCGACTCGCAGCGCGACTCATCCTGCGGGTCCCCTTCCGACTCAGCCGGCAAGAAGCCTCACCGGTCACGGCCGGAATCGACCCGCAATTCCCGGCCGGAAAGGCCTCGGAACAGACCTTCCGAACCACCCCCCGAACCGTTCCCGGGACGGTTCCCAGGGCGACTCGCGAGGCGTCGCTTTCGGCCACCTGCGGCTGGACGGTTTCGCTAACATACTGTGAAATATCGAGTTAGGAAGATGGCTCAAAATAGGATGAGAATTCTTTGGCAAATCGAGCCCTCTTTATCGTATAACTATATGAGGGTAAGTGCCAACACGGCCCGATGGCCCTTGAATGACTGCAAACCCGAAAGGAGTTCTCATGACTGACCCGAATCAGCGACAGATGAACTGGCAGACAAAGACCGATACCGCCAGGATGAAGGAAACGCTCGACACCCTGCGACCGGACATGCTCAAGCGCTACGAGGCCGCGGTGGCAAGCCTCTGCGAGATGGAAGTGAAGGCCCGACAGACGCTCAACGCCGCGGGCGTGCACACCATCTTCTACGTCGCCTACCTCAACTACGCCCGGCAGCTCTACAAACTCTCGCGCCAGCAGGGCATCTCTGGGGAGAGCTTCGCAATGGGCGCCCAGGTCCTGCTCGACAAATGGTCCGCCCGCGGCCTGGATTCTGCCGTCCTCGCCCGAATCCGAACCGAAGTGTTCGACGTCGTCGCGCCGGCCCCGTAGGTCTATTGACTCACGTTGCGCACTAAGGGGCGGGCCCGCGCCCGCCCCCGTCCTGCGTTCAGTCTACAGAACTCTGCCCTTTGGGCGACTGCCTCGTCTTGTGACTTACGACTGCTCCGGCCCTCCCGACACGAACGGGTATCTCAAGCCGGCGTGGGGCTCCCGTGAGCCCCAAGTGCTGGAACCCGCTCGCTGCCTAGCCGAAACCTCTACTCTCGAAGTACGCGCGCAGCCTTGTGTAGACGCCGGCCACCTTGCTGTTACCAGAACCGGCGAACTTCGCCTCTTGTTCGAGCATGCGCCTGTAGGCCTTCTCGCCTTCCTTGCGCACGTCGAGTTCGTCCTTCACGGTGGCCGTGAAAACGTCGCCTAGGTAGTCGACCACCCATTGGCCATCGACATCCTTCTTCAGAAGCTCTCCGCACTTATAAGCAGCAAAGCGATTGAGCCTGTCGAACTGGTTGCGGGGAGCTGGTGGACCAGCGCTGACTCGGGCCAGATCAGCCACGAGGCGGGGCCCGACCACAATCCGGGGGAAGGATGCCACATGGCTCTCGATATGATGTGCTTCCGCCAGAACCGGGCCGAATATCTCATGCTCGAACAACTCATCGGTTGCCATTCCCAGTTCGATTCCACATCGAATGGGAATGTCTATCTGAAGCGACAGTAGCACAATCACTGCGCACGAAAGCAGGGCGGCGTGCGTCACAGCGACCGACGGCAAATTGTCGGCGTCATACTCGTGGTAGACGACAACTGAGTCACCAAAGGTCTGCATTTCGTATGCCAAACTGAGGCCAGGAGCAGCCATCTCGATGCCCTTGACCAGATTCGCAACTTGTGTCTTGAAGGCTTCCCTCATCTTGTACACTGGTCCAAGGGCACGGTCGACCTTCCCCCTGAACGACCGCATGTCCAGATCTGAGTCAGGGAGGTCCCTTATCTCGCAGAGCCTCTCTGACTCTCCCATGATGTCGAGTATCGCGACGACGAAGCAACGCAGACTGAAGTCGGGAGGAGGCTTCATTGAAACCATGTATCTACGCCGTTCCTAAGCTCTAGGACCGACTCAGCAGTGCGCGTCAAGGCTGGTGTTCAAGCCCGGTCGCGCCATGATTCTAGTCTCCTGCGTGCCGTGCTACTTGGCTATCACGCCCATCTGCCGTAGCACGCCCCCGAGACGTTCGCGCTGGGTTGCGGGCGTCTTCCTAACCCAGAATCCAGGACTGAGACAGCAGTTGACACCATTATCCTGCGGCACGACCAGATTGCCCGCGAAAACTATCTGACCATCCTTCCGTTTAACAATGTCCAACCACGGCCCGGTTTTTGTAAACACCACGTAGTCGGCCTGCGTCTCCTGTATGAGAGCGATGGGGTCAACGCTGGTGATGACATTCCCACTCTGCTCGCCACCCGTGCCGCCGACGGCGAGATTGCCGCTGAGGGTGACGCCGACGCCCGTGCCGGATGACTGTCCAGAGTACTCCGTGCGCTGCTTGACCAGCGCCGGCCTTGCCAAGACGCGGACTCCAAGTGCTACGAGATCCTCTGTGATCGCATCTGCGGAAGCGGCGTCGTCTGGGGAGGTGCTCCCAGGAACGACGGTGAAGCTCGGACTGGGTGGCACGTCCGTCACTACGACGAATCTGACGGCTGTGCTGACACAGCCGGAGACCACGAGGAGCAGGCTCACTGTTAGGGCGGCACAAACGAGGCGGACGAATCTTGTGTGCATTTCACCTTCCTCCTTTCTATCAGGCCGGTGCTGTGTCGAGTTCGTTTCCACGGCCACAGGATATGCCCAACCGCTTCCTAAGTCAAGGCGCGTGGGTACTCTCGATTCCAGGGCGTGACCACGTAGGACTCCGTCACCCCGCTGAATGGTGGACCTGGCAGACACGCTTGGTTGAGGGCCATGTGGTGACTGAACCCAAGAACCGAAATGGAACCAACCACAGAGAACCCAGAGTGGCGAAGTCAGGTTTCCGGGCCGTACTCTCAGTTGCCTCTGCGCGCTCTGCGGTTCAATGCCGGATTCGAGGCCGGAGAACGCATCTAACTACGTCCGCCATATCGATATGCTAATCGTATGACGATAACCATGTCGATGAGGTGACCATGGAAACAGTGACAACATCTCCGAAGTACCAGGTTGTTATCCTCAAGCGGCTGCGCCGGCAGTTAGGGCTGTGCCCGGGGCAGAAGGTGCAGGCAATCGCGTACGAGAACCGGATAGAGCTTGTGCCGGTACGCCCCGTCCGAGAGATACGAGGATTCCAGAGGAAAAGCGGGACAGTTCTTCCCAATTTCTATCCCGGGGCATCGGGCCACGCTCCGATTCTGCCCGCCCATTTGACGGTATGGCCGCGCGACCTCCGCGAGCTTCTGGAAATCTCGGCTGCGCCAATCCGTCGCCGGCCTGCCTCTGCCGCTTTTTACTCTGAAACACTGTCCTCCGCATCCCCTGGCTTACTTCTCACGCATGGTAAGAGCAGTCTGACCGGTTCATTTCGGAGTGAACATGGTCAGATTGTGCGACTGTTTCGAGTAGATTCCTCGGGCGACAATCCCTGAATCGACATAGAAACTTACCGCAAAGGCACAAAGACATAAAGCGGAAGGGATGAAACCGGAAAGGCTGAATCAGGAAAGATCGGCGTTCGGGCATTCATCCTTCATCCCTCCGCCTTCATCCTCTTCGTCCTATGCTTGGCGTTCTTGGCGTCTTGGCGGTTCAACATCGGGTTCGGGGGAGTTCGCGTGGTTTGACGGGTCTGGCATATTGACTATACTGAACTGATGAAAGTCAAGACTGTTGGCCGTTTTGTCGTGACTGACCCGGAGGTCTGCCACGGCAAGCCGGTCTTCCGCGGCACGAGGATACTGGTCGCCGATGTTCTGGAGCAGGTTGCCAGCGGAATGGCGTGGGAAGCGATAGTCGAGGAGTGGCGCGGCTCCGTGACACCGGAAGCGATAGCCGAGGCAGTTCGCCTCGCCCGCGAAGCTCTTGTGACACACGCTCCCGAACTCGCTCCGGCGTGAACGTCCTAGACGAGAACATACCAGAGAACCAGCGCCAACTCCTGCGGAGCTGGCGCATTCCTGTTCGTCAAATCGGACATGAGGTCGGACGCTCGGGTGCCAAGGATGTTGCCATCATCCCACTACTGCACCGGCTTGGCTCCGTGACATTCTTCACCCGTGACCTCGGGTTCTATGACCGGCGGCTGTGCCACGCCGGGTATTGCATCGTAGTGCTGGCCGTCGGACAATACGAAGCAGCTAGTCTTGTTCGCCGGGTCTTGCGACACCCCGAGCTTGCGACGTCGGCCCGTCGTCTGGGCAAAGTCATACGGGCGAGTCAGAGCGGTCTGCGGTTTTGGGTATTGCACGTAGATGAGGAAGCGTCAATAGGCTGGCATGCGTAACTCATTCCCGATCCCGTCGTGTCCCGGGGTAAAGTGGGACACTTCTTCCCAATTTCTAGCCCGGGGCATCGGGCCATGCTCCGATTCTGCCCGCCCGTTTGACGCTATGGCCGCGCGAACTCCGCGAGCTTATGGGAATATCGGCTGCGCCAATCCGTCGCCGGCCTGCCCCTGCCGCTTTTGACTCTGAAACACTGTCCTCCACATCCCACGCCTTCTGCTTACGCATGGTAAGAGCAGTCTGACCGATCCAATACGAGCTGTTGACCGGATTTGAGCCATTGGTTATACTCTGAGTATGAAGACAGCGGTTTCGGTTCCGGATGATATCTTCAAGGACGTCGAACGGCTCGCTCGCCGTGCGCGCAAGTCTCGGAGCCAGGTGTACAGCGCCGCGCTCAAGGAATACGTCGCCCGCCACGCGCCCGACGAGATAACCGAGGCGATGAACCGCGTGTGCGAGCGAATCAAAGACGAGAAGGATGCTTTCGTTGCTGCGGCAAGCAGCCGAGTCTTGGAGCACGCCGAGTGGTGATTTCGCGCGGGGAAGTCTGGTGGGCCAGTCTTCCACCGCCGACGGGGTCGGGCCCGGGCTTTCGACGACCGGTCGTCGTCGTGCAGGGCGAGGCCCTGAACCGGAGTCACCTTGCCACAGTCGTCTGTGTTCCGCTGACAAGCAATTTGTTCTGGGCAGATGCTCCCGGAAACGTGCTGCTTTCTGGTGCAAACACGGGCTTGCCCAAAGACTCGGTGGCGAACGTCTCTCAGATTGTGACCCTTGATAAGACGTTGCTCACCGAACGCGTGGGAAGACTGTCGGCGAGCAAGCTGGAGCTTGTGCTGACCGGCATTGACATAGTGCTGGGCCGATAGCCTAAACCGCGCACGGGAGCGCCGGACCACCCGGTCTCTCTCTTCCGACCTCTGTTTGACTCTCTGGCACTCTCTTCTATAATGACCGCGTATCGGCTAGCCGCTGACAGCTGACAGCTAACGGCCGGCGACGGATAGCGGACAGAGCCGGGGTGGTGGAATTGGCAGACACGCATGGTTGAGGGCCATGTGCTTAACGGCATGCAGGTTCAAATCCTGTCCCCGGCATAGACCATTTTAGATTGCAGATTCTAGACTGTAGATTGGGGCCGGAGCAACTTCAAAACCACGGATGAACACGGATGGACACTGATAAGAAAGTGCTCCACGAGGACCTAACCCAGGACATCATCGGAGCCGCATTCGATGTCCACAATGCGTTGGTCTGCGGGCTACTCGAGAAGGTCTACGAGAACGCGCTCGCGTGGGAGCTGACGTTGCGTAAACACGCAGTCAGTGCTCAGAAGGAATTCACAGTCACCTACAAGGACAAGGAAGTCGGAGTCTACTACGCCGACCTTGTGGTCGACGATAGCGTTGTCGTAGAAGTGAAGTCTGTCTCTGCCCTGGAAGATGTGCATCGGGCCCAACTACTCAACTATCTTAGGATCTCTGGCATCAGAGTCGGTCTACTACTGAACTTCGCTCGGCCCAAACTCAAGTTCGAAAGGCTCGTCGTTTGACCCTCCGAGCCCGTTCTATCTGTGTTCATCTGTGTTTATCCGTGGTTAACTAGTGTCTCGGGTCATTATCCTCCTGCTGGACGGTGTCGGGTGCGGCGAACTCCCAGACGCGGCTGACTATGGCGACCAAGGGTCGAACACTCTTGCCAATCTCGCCAAGGCCGTGGGCGGGCTCAGCCTCCCCAATCTCGCCCGGCTCGGCCTTGGTAGCATCATCCCGATTCAGGGCGTTCCGCCGCAGGACAAGCCTCAGGCGTGCTTCGGAAAGATGGCCGAGCAGTCAGTGGGAAAGGACTCGACCACCGGGCATTGGGAAATCGCCGGCCTCGTAACAAGCACCCCGTTCCCACTATTCCCGAACGGGTTCCCGCCTGAGTTCATCCGCAGCCTCGAAGAGGCAATCGGCTTGAAGACCATCGGCAACAAGGCTGCATCGGGTACGGAAATTATCAAGGAACTGGGCGAGGAACATCTACGGACCGGCTGCCCGATTGTCTATACGTCGGCCGACAGCGTCCTCCAGATAGCCTGCCACGAGGACGTCATTCCGCCCGATGAGCTGTACCTTATCTGCAAGAAGGCCCGCGGCTTGTGCGCCGGGCCATTCTGCGTCGGCCGCGTGATTGCCCGGCCGTTCACCGGCAAGCCGGGCTCGTTCACGCGGACCGCCCACCGCAAGGACTTCTCCTGCTCGCCGCCGCAGCCGACCTTGCTCGACAACGTGAAGGAAGACGGCCAGCCGGTTGTCGGAATTGGTAAGGTGGATGACCTGTTCGCCGGTCGGGGATTCACCGAAACCCATCACTCGGTCGTCAACGCCGATTGCCTGCGATTGACCGCCGAGGCGATGCAGAAGACGAAGGCCGGACTTGTCTTCACGAACCTGGTCCAGTTCGACATGGACTGGGGACACCGCAACAACTCAGTCGCCTTCGCAGCAGGGCTGAAGGAGTTCGACGACTTCCTGCCCAACATCCTGAACGGCCTCAAACGCTACGACCTGCTCTTCATCACCGCGGACCACGGCAACGACCCGACCACGTCTTCGACCGACCACTCCCGCGAATACGTGCCTCTGTTGGCTTTCGGACCGGGCTTCAGGCAAGGAGTCGACCTCGGCACGCGGCCGACCTTCGCCGACCTCGGCCAAACCGCAGCCGAGTTCCTGAAGGCGAAGCCGACGGCACACGGCACGAGCTGTCTGAAGGAGATACGCCATGACTAAGAGCACCCAAGCCCGCCTACTGCGCGCGGCCCGTGCCGCAGCGAAGAACGCCTACGCACCGTTCTCGAAGCTCAAGATCGGCGCTGCCGTGCTGACAGCGAATGGCCGCATCTTCTCCGGCTGCAACATCGAGAACAGCTCCTACGGCCTCACCATCTGCGCGGAACGGGTAGCCCTCTTCAAGGCCGTGTCCGCCGGTCAGCGCGATATCCGGGCCGTTGCAGTCTTTGCCCCCTCTCCCCAATCTAAGATCGTCAATCGCAAATCTAGAATGCCCTTGTTGACGCCTCCTTGCGGCGCCTGCCTGCAGGTTATCAATGAGTTCTCAGAGAATCCGGAAATCGTCTTGTCGAACGGGCGCTCAACCAAGACGTATCAATTGAGGGAACTTCTGCCGGTCGTCTTCAGGCTCTGACAGACGTCAACAGTGGCAGGGCACATGATGACCAATGACCAAGCGCCAATCCCCAATCAAGTGCCAATGCATGAATGCTCCAATGCCGGCATGCCGCTTGGTCATTTCCTCGTTGATTGGTCATTGGGACTTGGTAATTGGGGCTTCCCTAGCCATTAGCTGATTCGTTCGAGGCCGTGCATGTACGGCCTCAAGACCTCGGGAACCACAACCGTACCGTCGGCCTGCTGGTTGTTCTCCAGTATCGCAACGAACACACGCGGCAGAGCGAGTGCTGAACCGTTGAGCGCGTGCGGAAAGAATGTCTTGCCGTCTCTGCCCTTCACCCGGATGCCGCCACGTTTGGTCTGGTAGTCCTCGCAGGCTGAAATCGACGATACCTCAAGCCAGCGTTCCTGGCCTGCCGCCCACGCTTCAAGGTCATAGGTTTTGGCCGACTGGAAAGCCATATCCCATGATGCAAGCCGCTTCACCCGATAGGGTAATCCGAGGTCGCGCAGCAGACTCTCTGACTCTCCTCGCATCTCTTCGAGTGCCTCGTAGCAGACACTAGGGTGGACCAGTCTGACGTTCTCGACCTTGTCAAACTGGTGGATCCGAATCATGCCCCGCACGTCTTTGCCGTACGAGCCGGCTTCGCGCCGGAAACTGGTCGTGTACGCCACGTACTTGATGGGCAGTTGCGACTCCTGCAATGTCTGCCCTCGATGGTAGCTCACGAGTTGGGGCTCCGCAGTCGGTACCAGGTACAGGTCGTCCTGGGTCTTGTACATCTCAGTCTCAAGGTGCGGCAGTTGCCCGGTCGCCTCGAGCGTGGCGGCATTGGCAAGCACGGGCGGCGAGACTTCAAGATAGCCGTGCCGTCTCGTGTTGGTGTCGAGGAAGTAGTTGATGAGCGCCCGTTCGAGCAGCGCGCCCTGCCCCCTGAAAACGACGAAACGGGACCCGGCCAGCCGGGTTGCCGCCTCAAGGTCGATGACACCCAGGGCCTCGCCAAGGTCCCAGTGCGCAAGCGGCTTGAACTCGAACTTGGGCAACTCACCCCATTGCGCCACGGTCTCCTCTTCGGCCGTGACTGACTGATGGACGATATTCGGCAGCTGCCGGGCCAGCTCAGTTTGCTCAGCCTCGATGCGAGCGACGTCTGTGTCCAGCTTCTTCACCCGGTCGGACAATTCACGCGCCTCTGCCATCTCGGCTGCGCACTCGCGCTTCTCCTTCTTGGCCAGCCCCACTGACTCGGAGACCTGCTTCTGCCGGTGTCGCGCCTCGTCACGGTCCTGCGACAACCGGCGACGCTCGGTGTCGAGTTCGAGTATCCGGTCAATGCTGAGCGGGCTTCGACGCAGAGCGAGGATCCGCCGCGCCTCGTCCGGGTTCTCGCGAATCAGTCTGATGTCCATTCCTTGCTCCCTGTCCCTGCATTATGTCGAACGGCTTTGACCAGCAGGTCGTATTCGATGTTGACCTTGTCGCCGGGGCGGCGCTGTTTCAGGTTGGTGTTCTCCCACGTATGGGGGATGATGTTGACCGCAAACTCGCCGAGCCGCAGGGAAGCAACGGTCAGGCTGATTCCATCAAGGCAGACCGAGCCCTTCTCGACCAGCGGACGCGCGGCACGACGGTCAGTCTCTATGGCCAGTGTCCAGTAGCCTGAATGCCGCTCGATGCGACGGACCTTCCCGACCTCGTCCACGTGCCCCTGCACGAAGTGGCCGCCGATTCTGTCTCCTGCCTGCAGCGCTCGTTCCAGGTTCACCTCATCTCCGGTCTTCAGTCTGCCCAGTGTGGTCGCGGCGAGCGTCGTAGCCACTGCCTCGACCTCGAAGCTCTGCTTATCAGCCCTGGTCACTGTCAGGCAGCAGCCGTTGACCGCCACGCTTTCACCCAGCTTCAGCTCGCCGGCGAACGCGGCCTCAATCTTGAACACGCGGTTACTCCCATGGCCCAAGGCCTGCTCGACCCGGCCAACCGTCTCAACCAACCCGGTGAACATAACCTACGGTGAGGAAGTCCGAGCCGATGCAACGGTGCTCGACCCGCTCGAGTTCGATGGCCCGTTTGAGTGGACGCGGGGCAACGCGCTGGCTGAATGATCTGCCCGGGCCCAGTATCTTCGGTGACTGGAACAAGTACATCTTGTCCACTACACCTGCATCCAACGCCGACGATGCCACGGCAGCGCCGCCTTCAACAAGCACGGTCTGCAATTCTCGGCGGTGCAACTCGGCCAGCACTTCGGGCCATCTCAGCAACCCGTCCTTGTCCTTGCCGACGCGCATCACGTCGACATCCCTCGCCCAGAAACGTTCGGCTCTCAGCGCATCACGGCTGGACGTGAAGACGAGAACCGGCCCCGGCTCCCGGAAGAGCCGGCTCGTCAGAGGGATGGCCAGCTTTGAGTCCAGAACCACGCGCACCAGTTGTTTGGGCGGGCTCACGCGGTAGGTCAGGCGCGGGTTGTCCGCAACGATGGTGTTGAGGCCGACGACTATCGCATCCGCGCCGAGCCGCAACTCGTGACCGAAAGCGCGGGCCCGCGGTCCGGTAATCCACTGCGAACGACCGCTGCAATCGGCGACCATGCCGTCCAATGTGGCGGCGACTTTCAAGATGACGAACGGCCGGTGCTTACGCAGAAAGGTGAAATAGCCTTCGTTCAACCGCCGCGCCTCGTTCGCCATGAGGCCGACCGATGTCCTGATGCCGCAATCACGCAGGCAACGCATGCCTTTGCCATTGACCCGCGGGTTCGGGTCCAGGGTGGCGGCAACGACGCGCCTGATTCCGGCCAGTTGAACTGCGTTGGTGCAGGCCGGGGTCTTGCCCTGAAAGCAGCACGGCTCCATTGTTACATACAGGGTCGTTCCTTGGGCCCGCTTGCCGGCATCGGCAATAGCCTCGACTTCGGCGTGCGGACCGCCGAAGCGTCGGTGCCAGCCGCGACCTACTACCCGGCCATCCCTTACGAGAACGGCGCCGACCATCGGGTTGGGCGAGACCCTGCCGCGCCCTCGCCTGGCAAGGTCCAGCGCCTCGGCCATGAACGCTGCTTCTCTCACGCGCCTATCATAGAAGCGTGTCCGATGTTGTCAAGAAACCGAGTGCACCGCCAGGATTCAAGGGGTCGAGGATTCCCGGAGTCCAGTGCCGGACACTCGAATCCTCTAATCCTTGAGTCCTGGATTCCTGACCCCACGCGGCTAGCTGTAGTCTACCCGGAAATCTCTGTGTTCGCCCCGATGCTCACTCCACTCTGTCGCCACTTCGGTTACCTGCGCACCATGCGGACCCTTGTGCAGCCGCCTGACAAGCTGCTCCAACTTCTGCCTATCACCCTCGGCCTCGACTTCAACCCGTCCATCGAACAGGTTCCGCACGCGTCCGCACAAGCCAAGTCCAGTTGCCTCTTGAAGGACAAACCTCCGGTAGAACACGCCTTGGACCATGCCGGAAACCGTCGCATGCAGCGCCGCGGGGTTCGATTGGTCTGCCACGAGTGAAGATAGGCGCGCGCAGCCTGATGTCAAGCAAGCCTGCCCGTGTGGATAAGTGGTTTGTAACCTGGGTACAAATCGCCGGCATTGTGCGGCGAGGCCGTGAATTTCCGGTTCGGCCCTGGTGGACAAGCGGTCAACAAGCCGTGACGATTCTGCCGACAACTTGACTCGCCCTGCCCCCGGTCTATAGTGATGTGGCCTTGAAACTGAAGAACCGACCGCTGGTATACGCCGTCGCAGCGTGGATCGTGCTATGCGCTGTCGGCAGAGCCCAGGTAGTTGCCGAGACTGTCGGCTTCACCATCAGAGACCGGCAAATGTATGGACCGGCGGTCCGCTACATCTGCTTCGACTCCCTTTCAGGGACGCATGCGGTCTGGAAAGACAGCTATGGCCTTGTCAGGTACAACTTCCGGCCGCGCACCGGCGGCTGGCGCTGGCCTGACGGAATCGTCGTCAATGCAGAGCCGCGCACACTGGGCTCAATGGACGTCAACATGGTCAGGCATACCGCCATGATTGCCGCCAGTCACCTCGACTCCAACGTGCATGTCCTGACCAGGCTGGTCGACTCAGCGCCGGGAGCCGGGACTTTCAGCGAAGATGAAGTCCGGGTCGACTGCCACTATCCGTTGATTGGCGCGAACCAGTACGGCACGCCGAAGTTCGCGGCCCTGAGCAATGACTCGCTCACCTTTCTGTCCATGCTATCGGTCGTGCCCTTCTTTCTCGGACACGTCGGTACGTTTCCGGCGTTCAACCTGGCCGGGTCGAAGCAGATCGGCCGCTACGGTTACATCTGGGCTGAAACCGAGGACCCGGACCGTGGAACGCTTTTCCTCTGTGAGACGCCGAACAACGGCCAGAACTGGTACGCGCCGTCGCGCCTGTCCGACTCGGTCCCTTCGCCGCTGTCGCGCTCCCTGCTCTCAGGATGCGGCACGTATGACTCGACCAATATCCACTTACTGGCCGACCTGTACGACGGCAGCGACGTCCTCCATTCGCAGATCTGGCACTACACCAAGTATCCCACGCCTACCTGGCGCCTTGTCCACGAATACGCGTGTCCGCCCGGCGCTCGGATCGGCGATGACGCACTCGCCGCCGACCGGCCCAGCATCGGGATGAACCGGGCCCTGGACGAGCTCTGTGCCGTGTGGGAGCAGTTCAACCCGGACAACGTTGACCCTTTGACCGGGCTCTGCCGCGCCGACATCTGGGCCGCCCGCACCGACATCGCGGCGACGCGCACGAATGCGGGCGACTACAACTGGGGCCCGCCCGTGCGTCTGACAGTACCGGACAGCACCAGCAAACGCTTCCCTTTCCTGAGTGAGGTCGTCAACGACACGCTGCACATCATCTACTTCGCCGACCGGGTTGCCGGGTTCTCAGAACTGGGCCAGGGCCCGCAGACTGTGAATCCCGTCATCTACCTTCGCGTGCCGGTCAACCTGTTGCCTTCCGGAGTATCGGAGAACAGGCCGATGACCGTGCGCCGGCTCGGGCTCGGTGCCTACCCCAACCCGTTCCGGGGAACCGTGACCATCCGCCTCTCCGACTCATCATTCATCGCTCATCACTCATCGCTTGTCCTGCGCGTCTTCGACGCCGCTGGCGGCGCAGTCCTGGAATCGCCAATCGCCAATCGCCATTCGCCATTCGCGCTTGACCTGCGGTCAATGCCGGCTGGCGTCTACTTCGTAACGGCTGGAGCAGGTCCCGACGTCCGGTCCTGCCGCATCGTGAAAACACCATGAGAAGCCGAGGGGAAAGGAGCCATGGCAAGGTCCGGAATTGGGACTTTCCACTTTCCGCTTTACCTTCCTGCTCGGCACTTCTGACTTCTGACATCCAGCTTCTGACACCTCACTTCGCCTGAGCCGCGGATTGACTGTCCGGCTATTCCTGCTATCCTCTGTGCGCATCTAACACCGCCAAGGAGGACAATTGGCTAGACATTGCGAGATTTGTGGTAAAGTCGGCATGGTCGGCTCGAACATCAGCCATGCCCATAACGTGACCAAGCGGACCTGGGAACCCAACCTGCAACGCGTACGGGCCAAGGTCGAGAACGAAAACAAGCGCATCTGGGTCTGCACGCGCTGCTTGCGCTCTGGCAAGGTCGCAAAGGCATGAGGGACGAGGGGCACCCAACCCCTAACCCCTCTTCTGAGGAGGTTTCTTGAAGTGTCTCATAACCGGGATTACCGGCTTTGCCGGCAGCCACCTGGCTGAGTATCTCCTCTCCCGGGGCGACTGCGAAGTGCACGGCACTATGCGCTGGCGCTCCCGGACCGAGAACGTCGTCCATCTCGGCAACCGGATTACGAACCATGTCTGCGACATGCGCGACGCGACATCGATGTACGAACTCGTGCGCGACGTGAGGCCGGATCGGATCTACCACCTCGCGGCGCAGAGCTTCGTGCCCATGTCCTGGGTGGCGCCGGCCGAAACGATGACCACGAATGTCATCGGCCAGACCAACATCTTCGAGGCGATCCGCGCGGTCGGCTGCCCGACCCGCGTGCAGATTGCCTGTTCCAGCGAAGAATACGGCTTGGTCCTGCCTGAAGAGACGCCGATAAAGGAATCCAACCCGCTTCGCCCCCTGTCGCCGTACGCTGTCAGCAAAGTCGCCCAGGACCTGATGGGCTACCAGTACCACCAGAGCTACGGCATGCACATTATCCGCACGCGAGGATTCAACCACACCGGCCCGCGTCGCGGCGACGTCTTTGTCACTTCCAACTTCGCCAAGCAGATTGTCGACATCGAGCGCGGCAAACAAGAGCCGGTGATTCACGTCGGCAACCTGAACGCGGTCCGCGACTTCACCGATGTCCGCGATACGGTAGTCGGTTACTACCTCGCACTGGAAAAGGGCAAGCCCGGCGACGTCTACAACGTGGCGACCGGCAAAGGCTACAAGATACGCGAGATGCTCGATATCCTGCTTAGCTTCTCCAAGGTCAAGATTGAGACCCGGCCCGATCCCAAGCGAATGAGGCCGAGCGACGTCGAACTCCTGCTCGGCGACGCGACCAAGCTCCGCACAGAGACCGGATGGGAGCCAAAGTACAAGTTCGAGCAGACCATGAAAGACCTGCTCGACTATTGGCGAAGCCGCTAGCCCAGAAGTCCGGATAGTGCAGAAGTCAGAAATCAGAAACCAGAAGTCAGAAAGTCCGAAAACCCTGCATTCTAGTTTCTGCATTCTGATTCCTGGTTTGTCTGTCTCCTCTGCATGAGCCGCATACTGGTCACCGGCATCGAAGGTTTCGTGGGCGGACACCTGGCCCGTCACCTCACCTCAGCCGGTCACACGGTCATCGGTCTCCACTGGGCCGATACGCAGCCCGGCCTCCCGGCTGAGCTTCACCGCGGAGACATCTGCGACTTTGACGGCACCCGATCCCTGCTTGAGGCAACCCGGCCGGACGGCATCATCCACCTTGCCGGCCTCAGTTCCGTAGCCCTGTCCGAATCACACCAGATGACAACCTACGAGGTCAACGCGCTGGGTACGCTCAAGCTCCTCGAAGCAGTCCGCCAGCTCCAGCTCAAGTGCCGCGTCGTCCTCATCTCCTCCGCCGATGTCTACGGCCGTTCCAACGTGGGCCGTCCCCTGAGCGAGGACCTGCCATCGCTGCCGCTCAGCCCCTATGCCCTCAGCAAGCACATGACCAGCGAGGCCGGCCTGTTCTACCACCGGGCGTTCGGACTCGATGTCGTGATTCTCAGGCCGTTCAGCCATACCGGCCCGGGCCAGGCCACGACCTTTGTCTTCCCCAAGGTAGCGAACGCCATCGCCCAGGTTGAGCACGGCAAGCGGGAGCCAGTCATCGAGATGGGCGACCTGAGCATCAGACGCGACTACACCGACGTCCGGGACGTGGTCCGGGCCTATCTCCTCGCCCTCGAACGCTGCACGGCCGGCGAGACTTACAACGTCACGTCCGGCAAGCCGCTGGTAATCAAAGAAGGCGTGGATTACCTGTGCGGCCTTGCACGAGTACCAGTGCAGGTCAAGAGTTCGGCGGCAAAGTTCCGGCCGCACGATATCCCTCTCCTGACCGGCGACCCCTCCAAGTTCGCCGCCGCGACCGGCTGGAAGCCCGAGATCCCCTTCACCCAGACGCTGTCCGACCTCCTCGACTATTACCGCTCCGTGTAGGACACAAGTCCTAAGTCCTAATGACGAAGGACTAATCAACGCGGGAACACACAAGTCCCAGCCCGAGTCTGGCCGCAGGTCATTTCCACATTGGTCATTAGTTAGGAATTGGGAATTGGCAATTAGTCATTCCTCCGCATCATGAAGCTCTCCATTGTGGTCGTCACTTGGAACTCCGCTCCCGACATCGAGTCCTGCCTCGACTCCATCCATTTCGGCTCTGAGTTCGAGGTCATCGTCGTAGACAATGCCTCCAGCGATGCTACCCGAGAGAAACTTGGCCGGTATCACCACCTGAAGCTGGTCGCGAGCACGCGAAATGTCGGCTACGCCAGCGCCAACAACCAGGGCCTCAAACTCGCGACCGGAGAATACGTGCTGCTGCTCAACCCGGACACGCGAATCGAGCTCGGAGCCCTGGACGCGCTGTCCCTATACCTCGACGAGCATCCTCAGGTCGGAGCGGTCGCCCCGCGACTCGTCAGTCCTGACGGCACGACCCAGTTCTCAATCCGCTCTTTCCCGACCGCGGTGTCGCTCTTCTGGGAACTCATCGGCCTCGCGCGCCTGTTCCCGAAGAGCCACCTCTTCGGCCGCTGGAAGATGAAGTACTTCGACTACGACCAAACTTCGGAAGTCGAGCAGCCCATGGCCTCCTGTCTGATGCTTCGCAAGACCGTCCTCGATTCTCTGCCCCCAAGTCATTCGTCCCTCGTCCCTAGTCCCTCGTCCCCAGTCCCTCGCGTGATGGACGAACGCTTCCCGATTTTCTACAACGACGTCGACCTGTCCAAACGCATGGCCGACGCCGGCTGGAAGACGGTCTACGTTGCCGACGCGCGCGTGGTCCACCGCCACGGAGCGAGCACCAGACAGGTGCGAGTGAAGATGATACCCGAATCGCACCGCTCCGCTTTCCGCTACCTGCGCAAGCACGACCATTCCGGCCTCTTCTGGCTCAAAGCTGTCGTCCTCCTCCCGCTTCTCGAAATCACCAGTCTCCTGCGCGTCATCGCCTATCGCTTGTCCCGACGCACTCCGTAGCCGCCCTCCGGGGACAGTCTCTTCGTCATGCCCGGCTTCGGCCTGCGCGCGACCACTCAACTGCAGCGCTCCACGCATCCGCCAAAGCTCACATCAAAGCTCCCTTGAAAGCTCGTCAGAAAGCTTGTTTCAGAGCTCGCTGGAAAGTGTCGCAGAATGCTTACTCGAAAGCTCACTGCATCGCTTCTTCCATCGCTCACTTCAAAGCTCGTCACATCGCATCGCGCATCGCTCGTCTCAAAGCTCAGCGCATTGCTTCTCACATCGCTTGCCGCAAAGCTCAGTCGGAAGCTCGCATCAAAGCTCCTTTGGAAGCTCAACTCAAAGCTAGCCTCAAAGCTTCTTTCATGGCTTCTTCGAACGCTCATTCGAAGGCTAGTCCCCAGGCGACCCCTATATGCGGATTCTCCGCGACCCGACTGTGCCTAATCGACCGAGGATAATTGAGTTACGCTCGGTTGGCGAATATCACTAAACCCTCAGTTCTTTTGCTCTCTCGGTGAACCCGGAATCCACGCGTTCATCGTTCCACATCCCCGGTCTTGACCTTCGGCTCTTAGCCTCAGCCTTCTGACTTCGCCCCCGTCGTCGCGTCCCAAGTCTTTCCCGTTCTGTGAGTTCTGCATTCTGGTCTCTGCATTCTGACTTCTGCGTTGTCCGAGTTTCTCCATCCCCTAGACGGTTGGGGGAGTCCTTGCCCCCTATCCGGCCCTCATTCCTGCGGCCGGCCCAGCCCCGGAAACGGCAGCCGTTCAGGCCGCTGCAACGGCAACCGCTCCGGCCCCATGCTCGGCCCTCGCACCAGCCTCCAGTACTCGAACCCCAACAGCACCTGGCCCCGGCACTGCACCTGCACCCTGACCTGCACCCGGTCCTCGTATCGCTACGGCTACCGGCCCTGCTGCCGCAACGGCTCTTGTACCTGCGCCCGTAACAGCGGTTGCTCCCGGCCCCGAAACAGCGTCCGTTCCGGCCCGCGTTCCCGCACTCGTAACGGCCGCCGTTCCTGCTCCTGCAACAGCATCCAGCCCTGCGCCAGACCCCGCTTTCAATCGTCCCGCCGCGTGACCACTCGACCACTCGACCACTTGACCGCTGTCCCTTGCTTGACTTTGACCGCCCTGAACCTAAGATTCCGAACTCGATTTGGCGTACCCCAGGAGCGGTGAAATGGCCAGAACGAAGAACACTCAGCAGAAGAACGGCAACGGCGCGAACGTAGGATTCGAGGCCCAACTCTGGCAGGCTGCGGACAAGCTCCGCGGCGTGATGGATGCAGCCGAGTACAAGCACGTCGCGCTCGGCCTGATATTCCTCAAGCACATCTCCGACGTGTTCGTCGAGCGCCACTCCGAACTGGAGCGCGAGACCGCCAACCCCAAGAGCGACTGGTACGCCAAGGATGCGAGCAGGTATCGGCTACACAAGCGGAACCCGTCAACATGCTTACCGCTGAGGGTCTGAAGCGTCCGGGGTTCCTGATGCCACCAGCAGACTTCGTTGACAGGTTCGACTGTGAGGCCGTGCCCACGTTCGGTCTGATGACATGGACGACGAGATTCCGCTGACCATTGATGAAGTGCAGCGCAGCCCGGGGTTGCTGCTGGCGATTAGGCGGCGGGTTGACCGCAAGCGCGTTAGAGGGCGGGACGATTGCGTGGCCGAACGGCGCGGACATCGTGCCGGAAACTCTCTACGAGAAAGTCGCGGCGGCCACGGCTGGACAGACGCTCATCGCCCGAGACATGCCAAAGTCCGGCGAGGCTGACAAGAGAGGCCGAACCGACCGCCCGCAGTGACGTTCTGTTGACTGCGTCAGGCCGCGACCTATAATCGGGCAAAAGGAGTACCCATGAAGTCTCTTCCGTTGCTGCTCGTGCTCGTTGCACTGTCGGCCGGCCCTGCGCTCGCCGACTTGAAGACCGAGACCGTTACCCGCGCGTCAATGGTCGCCGGTATGGGGTCGACCGAGATCAATTCGGTGACCCAGTATCAGGGCGATAAGCGCTCCGACGACCACACCATGAAGATGGTCGGTGGCGTCATGGGCGCGCTCGCCGGGAAGCCGCAGTCGAGCGTCGAGATCACGCGGCTCGACAAGGGCGTGGTGTGGGACGTGAACCAGCCGCAGAAGACCTACACCGAGCGGCCCATCACCGCGCTGACCGGCCAGGAAGTCAAGGGCGGAACAAAGAGCGGCCCGGCGCAGAAGCCCTACAAGATCGTGAAGTCGGACATCAAGGTAACCAAGACCGGCGCGACCAAGACCATCAACGGCTTCGCCTGCACGGAGTATCTCATCACCTGGGAAGTGGTGCTGGAAGACACGGCGTCAAAGAGCCAGACCACACAGGTGATGACGACCGACCTGTGGAACACGCCATTGACCGACCAGTTGAAGCAGGCCCGCGACATCGAGAACGCGTTCGGCCAGGAGTATGCACAGAAGCTCGGCCTCGGCCTGTCACCCGAGGAAAGCAACCAACTCGGTGCCAGCATGCTGACCTCGATGTACGGGCTCGACTCCAAGGAGACGGCGGACAAGCTCGAGGAAGTCGGCAAGGAGATGGCCAAAGTCGAGGGCTACCCGATTGTCACCGATGTGAAGTGGCAAATGAAAGGCGACACAACCGCGAGGAAGACTGAAGCGCAGGCCCAGCCGGAAGAGCCGCCGACCAGTCTGGGCGGCCTGCTGGCGAACAAGCTCGCCCCGAAGCCGTCGTCCAACCCGCAGGATGCAGGCGTAATGTTCTCATCACACCACGAGGTGAAATCGGTTTCGCTGGACGCGGTCCCGGCAACGGCCTTCGAAGTCCCGGCCGACTATAAGAAGGTAGACGCGAAGCACTAGGAGTCTGTTCGACGCAGGGGCCGGCTGCTAGAGACTAGCGGCCGGCCTCAAGCTTGAAGGACGAAGGGCGGAACGACAAACTCGAATGACGAAGCACGAATGACGATTGAAGTCAGAATACCGAATGACTGAGAAACGGCAGCGTTGGCGGGTGCATCACTAGGATCAAGCTTCGCCGGGAGGGGCTTTGCGGTCTATGGTGACCTCCATCGCGTTCAAGTGCCACTCCTGCATTCGAGGATTCGAGCTTCGGACTTTGGCTGTGGCTACAGCCGTTCCGACATGAGGCTGACGACCGCTTCCAGCATCTCTTGGTCGTCCGGGCCGAACGCGTTCGGTTGGTCTGAGTCGATGTCAATCTCGCCCCAGAACGCGCCGCCTTTGAGTATCGGCACGACGATTTCCGAGCGGGTTTCGAGCGAGCAGGCAAGGTAGCGGGCGTCGACCGCGACATCGGGCACGACTTCGGTCTTCTTTGATACCGCCGCCGCGCCGCAGACGCCCGTACCGACCGGTATCCGAGTGTGCTCCGTGGGCCTGCCCAGAAAGGGACCCAGCACCAGTTCCTTACCCTCAAGCCGGTAGACGCCGACCCAGTTGTAGTTCGGGAAACTCCTGCGCAGGCTCGTGACCACGCGCGACTGCATGTCCTCGGGCCCTTTGGCCCCGAGTACGATTCCCTTCAACTCATCGAACTGCGCCTGGTATTTCACGATTCTCTCGCCTGCTCCGTCAATCTTGAATCCACAATCAGAAATCTAGAATGCCTTGTGTTTCCCGTCCTTCATTATCGCCTTGCCGTCGCCGTAGACCGTAAACCCTTTGCGCGTGTCGCAAACCATGTCCCAGTGCAGAGAGGACTTGTTGCGCCCGCCGCTTTCGGGCAAAGAAGCGCCCACGGCGATGTGCATGGTACCGCCGATCTTCTCGTCGAAGAGCGTGTTCTTGGTAAACCGCTTGATGGAGTAGTTGGTGCCGAAGGCAAGCTCTCCGACGTAACGCGCCCCGGCGTCGGAGTCGAGCATCGCCAGCAGGTACTGCTCGCCCTTGTCCGCCTTCGCTTCGACCACCTTTCCCGCCTTGAAGGTGAGCCGCACGTTCTCGACCTCGCGACCGCCGTGGATGGCCGGGAACGTGTAACGGATTCTCCCCTCGGCCGAGTTCTCGACCGGACCGGTGAAGACTTCACCGTCCGGGAAATTCTCGTGCCCGTCGCAGTTTATCCACTTCCGGCCGGCCACGTTGAATGACAGGTCGGTGTCCGGCCCGACGATCCGAATAGTCTTCAGAGTGTTGAGGAAACGCGCGAGCTTGGCTTGCGCCCGGGATACCTTCTGCCACTCGGACACCGGGTCTTTCTTATCCAGCTTGCCTGCCCGGTACACGAAGTCCTCGTATTCGGTCAGGGACATCTCCGCGTCCTGGGCTGAGGAGTCGTTCGGGAACATGGTTCCGCACCACTTCAGGCTTCCCGCACCGATGCGCTTGAGATAGCGGTCGAATTGCTTCTTGCGCGCGGCTTGCGCAACGGCCATCTTCTTCGGGTCCACGCCGGACAGCTCCTTTGAGTTCCAGGCTGCCCAGATGGAAAGGCTCGCATCGATCCGGTCCGTCTCCAGTTCAGACGTCGGCGAGATGAACTTGAGCTGGTCGTCCGCGGCATGTGTGTAGAAATCGTAGGCCAGGCGCGGCAGGCCGATTCTCGTCATCGGGTTACCGCCCGCTTTGAGCACCTCGATGTACGCGGCCCGTATCAGGTCCTGCGCGACCGCGTTTCCCTCGATTCTTACCCAGTCGCCCTTCTTGACGTATATGCTGTAATTGACCAGGACCTTGGCCAGCTTCTCGACTCTTGAATCAGACATAGCTCACCTCCGTAGTTCAGACTCGGACAAACCAGAATTCAGAATCCAGAGACCAGAATGCAGAATTGCCGGACTTTCTGATTTCTGGCTTCTGGTATCTGACTTCTGCATTAACCGACCGTGAACTTCCCGCCTTCGTACACGAGCTTTCCGTCCGCGTACACTCGTCCCTGCTTCATGTCCTTGATCATGTCCCAGTGTATCGCGGAGCGGTTCCGGCTGCCGGTCTCAGGGTAGCCGGCGCCGACCGCCATGTGAATGGTCCCGCCGATCTTCTCGTCGAACAGGATGTTCTTCGTCGCGCGGGTGATGCCGTAGTTCAGACCGAACGCGAACTCGCCGAGGAAGCGCGAGCCGGCATCGGTATCGAGCGCGGACTGCAGCATCTTGTCGCCCCGCTCTGCTTGCGCCGCCGCAACTTTGCCTGCCTTGAATTCGAGCTGTATGTTCTCTACCGGCTGGCCGGAGAAGAGCGTCGGAACGTCGAACCGGACCCGGCCTTCGACTGAATCCTCGACCGGACCGGTGAAGACCTCGCCTGACGGGAAGTTGGCCTTGCCGTCCGAGTTCACCCATTTGCGGCCGGCAACCGACGCGGTGAGGTCCGTGCCCGGCCCCTCGACTCGCATGGTCTTCACGCTGTTGAGGAAATCGGCGTGCGCCTGCTGCTGTCGGGAGAGTTCCTGCCAGGCGGCAATCGGGTCTTCAAGGTCGGCAAAGCAGGCACGGAAGACGAAATCCTCGTAGTCCGCGAGCGACAACCCCGCCTCTTGGGCGCTGGCGTTGGTCGGATACTGGGTCAGGCAGGTCTTCAACTCGCCGACTGCCTTGCGGGCCATCATTCGTTCCATCAGCGGACGCCGTGCCTGACGTCCCAGCGTGAGCCGCGACGGGTCAACGCCAGCCAGGGCCATGACGTTGTCGTCCCCACGGATTGCCAGCCGGGCATTCAGTCGCTCCAGTTCCTGAATCTCGTACTCCGGCACGAACTTTACCTGGTCATCGTTTCCGTGCCGATACAGCATCTCATCCAGTTCCGGATGCAGGGTGCGGACTATCGGCAGAGCGCCAAGTTCCAGCGCCTCGCGATACACTTCTCGGGCGAGCGGGAAGCCGGGTACCGACGTGAGGATCAGGAACGTCTCGCGCGGCTTCAGGTTAAGGCTGTACCGCGCCATCGTCCGTGCCATTCTAAGCACGCGCACGTCATTCATGGCACGTTCCTCCGGCCTGGTCCAATGGTCATTGAATCCTCATCCAACTTTCCTGCCGCGGGTCAGGAAGAACCCGGCGATGCTGGCAACCGTTATGAGTACTCCGACGGCGAACAGCAGGTGGCGAGTCGAGAAGAAGTTGGTCAACTGGCCGGTGACCAACGCGGTGATCGCGAATGACAGATGCAGCAGCCACTCGCGCGTGGAGAATATCCTGCCGCGCGCCGCTTCCGGCACGGACTCGTGCAGCAGGGTATCCATACCGATGTACACCGGCGACATGGCAAGCCCGGCGATGAACGCCAGCGGCGCGACCGGAGCGAAGGTCTTCGAAACCGCGAGTCCCACTGCCACGAGCCCGAGCACCAGGAACGAACACAACATGACGATGTGTTTCTTCAGCCGGTGACCGAGCACACCATAGCCCATGGACGATACCACCAGTCCGACCGCACCGATGGCCGCGACGAACCCGACGCCTTTGGTCCCCAGCCCCAGTCCCGCGCCGAGTTCCTTCGTTCCCTGGATAATCGGGATGTAGAGCACGAATACTGCCGCACCGATTATCACGAGCATGAAGACCGAGCAGTAGACGAAGAAGACCGACGGCGAACTCCGCACCAGGCTCAGTGCTTCGCGGACTTCGTGCAGCATCCGCGCCTGCTGGGTGACGAACATCTTGACCTCGGTCACGTCGCGCCGGCCCCGTCCACCCGGCTGCCAGGTATGAGTGAGACGCCGGAAGATGATGAGCAGAGCAATGACCGAGACCAGGTACGAGGACGAATCGATGTAGAATCCCGCGCTCCACGTCGGCTTGATGCCGAGGTGCTGCCACCAGGCCCAATCGACAATCAGCCCGCCGACAAGCATACCGAGGAAGGTGGCAATCCGCCCGACGACGCTCATGAAGGAGTTGGCGCCGAGCAGGTTCTCTTTGCCCACCAGGTTCGGGATGATAGACAGGCGGGACGTGTTGAAAAAGAGCCCGAACAGGAAGACCATGAACGCGACCGCATAGACGAGATAGAGGTTCGACGTCGCCAGTGCCACCATTGGTATCGCCAACACCAGGATGGTCCGCGCCGAGTCGCAGAGAATCATCACCTTGCGGCGGTCCCAGCGGTCCACCAGGATACCGGCCAGCGGTCCGAACAGGATGACCGGGAGCGCGACAATCACCGACAAATAGGAGATTGCGCGCGAGCTTGCCCATCCGTACTTTGTCGAGAAGAAAGCGATCATGGCGAGCAGCGCCATGTAGTCGAGCTTGTCGCCGAACAGGGACACGGCCTGGGACCACGAAAAGATCTGGAACTCGGCGTTATTCAGTACCGACCAGAGCTGGTTCTTCCCTTTGGTGCGGGCCGCCGTCGCGACCGTCTCGGCGATCTCCGATTCGGCGCTGAAGATCTCGGAGTGCTGATCAAGCGAATCCGAGGGTGGAACCGGTGTCAGTCGTTCTTCCTCGTCGCCCACGTCAGTTCCTTCTCCGGCCGTAACGAGGCACCGGGTATTCACGCACCAGCTCCTCGTAGAACCCGTCAACCCGCTCCGCCAGTTTGGGCCATGAGAAGTCCTGTGCTCGCGACAGGCCATTCTCTCCGAACCGACGTGCCGCCTCGCGGTCAAGCAGGACCTTCACAATCGCTTTGGCGAGGGCTGAAGGATCGCAGGGCGGGACCATCAGGCCCTCGCGGCCATCGGTCATGACCGAGCGATAGCCGTCGATGTCTGACGCCACGACCGGCTTCCCGGTCGCCATCGCCTCAAGCAGGACGATGCCGAAACTCTCCTGACCGGTCGCCGGTGAGCAGTAGACGTCGCAACTGGCGTAGTACGTCGGCCTTTCCTCGTTCTTGACCAGTCCGGCCCAGCGCACGTGCTGCTGCACCTCGGCGGGCAGATATGACTTGTAGGAATACCCGAGCAGGCCGGTGCCGACGACGACCAGTTCGACGTTCGGGACGTGCCTGACGATTTCGGGCATCGCTGACAGCAGGTGCTTGAGCCCTTTGCGTGGCTCGAACCGGCCGACAAACAGGATGCGCGGACGGCCGTCGTCCAGCCCAGGCACGCGGTCGGCGTCAGGCCGAAAGAAGGTCAGGTCGATACCGTTGGGTATGATTTGGTAGGGCCCCGGAAAATACTTGTAGCACGACAGTCGCGCGGTTTCGGACACGGCAATCAGGCCCTGGACGGCGTTGAAATAGGGCATCAGTTCGGTCCGGAACAGCGCGTACCCCAGACTCTGTTCATGACCGGCGTGGAATGTAACGACGTTGACCACGCGCGACGCCTGTATTGCCGCAATCGGCAGGGTCGGCGCCAGCGAGCCGTGCACGTGGACGATCTCGAAACGCTCCTCCTCGAAGTAGCGCCGGATCTTTGCCACGGGCTGCCAGTCGACCGTTACCCGGGCAAAAGACTTGTTCGTCCGGACCACCAGGCCGTAGCCGATGCGCTTCACCTGGTCCTCGTCCGGCGTCGAGTCCATGACTTCCATCATGCGCCCGCCGACGCGGGCAGTAAGAACCTTGACCACGTGGCCGCGCTTGCGCAGTTCGGTAGCCAGGAAATGGACGTGCTCCGCTATTCCTCCGACGTACGGATAGTAGTTGTCCGAGACCATGCAGATCTTCACGGGGTACACCCCGTGAAGGAACTTGAGTGACTAGGCCCGAATGACGAATGAGAGACCTGGCGGATGCCGTGACTCTTTCGCGATTCGCCATTCGCCATTCGTCATTTCCGCCTGTTGTACGCCTCGACGCCCGCGGCCAGAATCTTCATCGCCCGGTCGAGGTCCAGGCAGTTGAGCACGTAGGCGATTCTGACCTCGTCCTTGCCCTTGCCCGGCGTCGCGTAGAACCCGTCGGCCGGCGCGACCATCACGGTCTCGCCGTCGAGCTGGAACTCGTTGAGCATGAAAGAGGCGAACTCCTGGCCGTCGCGAATCGGCAGCTTGGCGACCACGTAGAACGCGCCCCGCGGTTTCACGCAGAGCGCTCCCGGTATTTTCGCTATCGCCGCGCAAACGACGTCGCGGCGGCATTGATACTCCTGCCGCATCTCCTTGAAGTAACTCTCCGGCACGTCCACCGCCGCCATCGCGGCGAGCTGGTCCACGGTCGGCGGACACAGCCGGGCCTGACCGAACTTGAGCCCGGCGGCGATGATGTCCTTGTTCCGGCTGACAAGACAACCAACCCGCGCGCCGCAGGCGCTGTAGCGCTTGGACACGCTGTCCACCAGAATCGCCCGGTCTTCGATGCCGGCGAGGTTCATCACGCTCGTATGCTGCGTATCCTCGTCGTAGATGAACTCGCGGTAGGCCTCGTCACCAATCAGGTAGAGGCCGTGGTCGCGACAGAACCCCGCGAGCATCTCGAGCTCCTGACGGAGGTAAACCGCGCCGGTCGGATTGCCCGGGCTGGAGTAAATCACGGCCCGGGTCTTCTTGGTGAGCACCTTCTCGAATTCATCCCTGCCCGGCAGGGCGAAGCCGGTCTCCGCGAGGCAGGTGACCGGGGCAAGCTTGAGCGAGGCGGTCGCGGCAAAGCCCGCGTAGTTGGTGTAGAACGGCTCGGGCACGATGACTTCTTCCCCCGGGTCGGCGACCGCGTCGAACGCGAATGATATGGCCTCACTGCCGCCGGTGGCAACCAGGATGTCGGCGCGCTCGACTTTGATGCCCACGCTGTGGTAGTAACGGACAAGCGCGTCCTGGTACTCTTTCAAGCCTTGCGACGGCCCGTAAGACAGCACCTTGATGTCGACGTTGCGGTAGCCGTTCATCATCTCGACCGGCGTCTCGATATCCGGCTGCCCGATGTTAAGATGGTAGACCTTGATGCCGCGCGCCTTGGCTTTGTCCGCCAGCGGCACCAGCCTCCGTATCGGCGACGCGGGCATCTCGATAGCGCGCTTTGAAAGCCTGACCTCGGTCATCTCGACTCCTCTCGTCTACGCTTTGCGCCCGACGCGTCAAGCGTTGAGCGTCTGGCGCACTGCTTCTTCTGACAGCGGCCCGACCGCGCCGCAGTATTCGAACTCACCGGCCAGCAGCTCATCCAGCAGGTTCTCGACGTCCGAACGAGTCAACCGGTTATATGCCTCCACCGTCTCATCGACGGTCACGACCCGGCCCAGCAACTGCCAGGCCCGGGCCAGGCGCATCATCCGCGTGCTCGTGCTTTCGAGCGACAGCAGCACCGAGCTCTTGGTCATGTTACGCGCCCGCTCGAATTCCTCGTCGGTCAGCCGGTCGCGGCGCAGCCGCGCGAGTTCCTCGCGCATGACTGCCACGCACCGCGCCAGCTTCCGATGGTCGGTAACGAGGTAGACCCCGAGCAGTCCCGCATCCGAATACTGCTCGGCAAAACTGCCAACCGAATATACCAGAGCTTCCTGTTCGCGCAAGCGCTGAAACAGCCGCGACGATACGCCGCCGCCCAGCGCCATGTTCAGCACGGCCAGCGCGTGCCGGCGCGGGTCGGCATAGAAGAGCGCCGGCTTGGCCAGACACAGGTACACCTGGGAAAGCTCGTTCTTCGTCTCCGCGAGGACGCTGGGTTGCGTCCTCGCGACCGCCGTCCTTGCCGGCGGCCGGCAGTCCTGCCGGGTATCAAGCAGCGTCGCGAGCGAATCAGCCAGCCGCTCGTGCTCGACATCGCCCACGGCCACGGCCACGCCGCAGGCCGGTCCGTAGCAGCTCGAGTACCGGACGTGCAGGTCCTCATCCGTCAGCCCGTTGACCGAATCGATGGTGCCCAGAATCTGCCGGCCCATACCGTGGTCGCCGTAGAGCGCGCGGAAGAGCAGGTTAAGGGCAACGGAATCCGGGTCCTCCTGACTGGTGCGGATTTCTTCGGAGATGACCTCTTTCTCCTTGGCCAGTTCCTCGGCGCGGAAGGCAGGGCCGTTCACGGTCCCGGCCATCAGGTCGGTAACCGGTCCGAACTGGTCTCCGGGAAACCGGCCGTAGAAGCAGGTCGACTCCTTGTCGGTGAATGCGTTCAATTCGGCGCCGTGCGACTCGGCCGCGATATTGATGGCAATCACGTCCCTGTCCTTGGTGCCACGGAAGACCATGTGCTCGATCATGTGCGCGATGCCGCCCTTGCCGGGCGGGTCGTCACGGCCGCCGGTCAGGAAATTGAGACCGAGGGCTACCGACCGGATCTGCGGCAGCCGCTCGGAAATCACAACCAGGCCGGAAGGCAGCGTCGTGGTCCGGATTCCGTCACTCATATCGTTGTGCTGTGTCATGTGGAAGTATCAAGGACGAGACACAAGAGACAAAGCAAGTGAGAAAAGCCCGAAGTCCAATCTGCCGGCCGAGTTACTTTGTCCTTTCCCATTTGCTTGATCCTTTGTCATTACGACTTTGTCCTTTCCTAGAGAAGCAGGAGTCGAATCGCCGGTGCGGCTCGACCCCTGCCCTTACAGTCTCTCTGACTAACGTCGCGGCCCGCGCCGGTCGTGCCGGTCGCCACCGCCACGGAATGGCGGTCCGCCGCGCCGCGGCGGCCGTGCAGCGATACCCGAGTCGTCGGAGGGCGGTATCTCGCCGCGCTCCTCCATCGCCTTACGCCGCGACAGGTTCACGCGGCCCATGTCGTCGATCTCCACGACCTTGACCCATACCTTGTCGCCCTCGTGCACCGCGTCCTCGACCCGGTTGTACCGCTCCGGCCCGAGCTGGGAGATATGGACCAGCCCTTCCTTGCCGGGCAGCACCTCAACGAACGCGCCGAAGTTCATCAGCCGGGTCACGGTCCCCTCATACAACTTGCCGACCTCGACTTCTTCCACCAGCGACTCGACCCACGCCTTGGCCGCGTTCAGCGAGTCGACCTTGTTGGAAGCGATAGTCACCGTGCCGTCGTCCTCGATGTCGATGGTCGCGCCGGTCTCCTCGGTGATCTTCCGTATCATCTTGCCGCCGGGCCCGATGACCGTACCGATCTTTTCCTTGTCAATCACGATAGAGACGATGCGCGGCGCGTACTTCGAAAGGTCGGCGCGCGGCTTGTCGATGGTCTTGTCCATGATGTCGAGCACATGGAACCGTGCGGTCGTCGCTTTCCTGATGCCCTCGGCGAGCACGCTGTAAGGCACGCCCGGCAGTTTCAGGTCAAGCTGGATCGCGGTGATGCCCTTACGGGTACCCGCAACCTTGAAGTCCATGTAACCGTAGTGGTCCTCGTCACCCATGATGTCGGTGACGATCCGGTACTTCGCGCCCTTGGCGATGTCGCCGTCGGTAATCAGGCCCATCGCCATGCCGGCGACAGCGGCCTTCACCGGCACGCCCGCGTCCATCAGCGACAGCGAGCCGGCGCACACCGACGCCATCGAAGAACTGCCGTTCGATTCGAGAATGTCCGAGACAATCCGCACCGTGTACGGGAAGTTCTCATCTCTCGGGATGACCGCTTCGAGCCCGCGCTCGGCCAGGTCGCCGTGGCCGATCTCCCGGCGGCCGGGGCCGCGCAGGAACTTCACTTCGCCGACCGAGAACGGCGGGAAGTTGTAGTGGAGCATGTACGACTTCCGCTCCTCCACTTCCAACTCGACGTCATCGATGACCTGCTCGTCCTGCCTGGTGCCGAGCGTGGTCGCGGCGAGCGACTGGGTCTGACCGCGGGTGAACAAGGCCGAACCGTGCGCCCGTGGAAGTACCCCGACCGCGCAGTCAATCTGCCTGACCTCGGTCTCATTGCGGCCGTCGAGCCGTACGCCGGTATCAAGCACCCGGCGCCGCATATCCTCGCCGAACATCTCGTCCAGCGTTTCCTTAATCATCTTGTCCGAACCCGGGAACTTCTCGGCCAGCCCGGCGATGACCGTCCGCTGCAGGGCACTCCGGGCATTGCCGCGGGAGAGCTTGTCCACGATATCGTTCGCCGCCTTCACCCCGTCGGCCGCAGCTTTGCGAATCGCGGCCTCGAGCTCCGGCGGAACGTTCGGCTTGTCGTTTACGAGCTTCGGCTTGCCCACGAGCGCCCGCAGCTCGTTCTGCAGGTCAATCGTCTGCTTGATGACCGGCTGGGCCAGTTCCCAGCCCTTGTCGATGTCCTCGGGCGACACCTCGCGGGCCTGTCCGGCAATGGTCATGACCTGGTCGCCGATGCCGACGTACAGCATCCACATCTCGGCCTCGGGTTCCTTAGTCATCGGCGGGTTCAGCACGAACTCGCCGTTGATCTTGCCGACCCGGCACGCGCCAATCGGCCCCTGGAACGGGATATCCGATATGTGCAGTGCGCACGACGCCGCAATCAGTCCGAGGAACTCGCTCTCATTCTCAAGGTCGGTCGAAAGCAGATACTCGACGATCTGCGTGTCGGCCCGGAAGTTGGCCGGGAAGAGCGGCCGGATGGGCCGGTCGATCAGCCGGCAGGTGAGAGTTTCCTTGTCGCGGGGCTTGCCCTCGCGCTTAAAGAACCCGCCCGGAATCTTGCCCGCGGCATAGGCCAACACGCGGTAGTCCACGATGAGCGGGAAATAGTCCAGGTACTCCTTGGGCGGCTCCTTGGCATAGACCGCGCTGGCGAGGATAACGGTATCGCCATAGCGGGCGAGCAGGCCGCCGTCCGACTGGCGGGCGACACGACCGTGCTCAAATGACAGTGTGCGTCCGCACACTTCCTTCTCGACTCTTTGCATCCTAACCCCTCAACTTCAGCTCAGCCACGATCTTCTCGTAGCGAGGCTTGTGATGCTTGTTGAGATAATCAAGATGGCGGCGCCGCTCGTTCACGAGCTTAATGAGCCCGCGGCGCGAGTGCTTGTCCTTCTTATGAATTTTCAGGTGCTCGGTCAACATCCCGATTCGCTCGGTTAAGATAGCGACCTGCACCTCAGGAGACCCGGTGTCCTTCTCGTGGAGCTTGTGGGCCTCGATTAGCTTGTCTTTGGTTTCTTTCGTCAAAGGCATTTCTTCGTTCCTCCAGTGATTAGCGTCCAAACAATAGCCGATTCACAGGCAAAGTCAAATCACAAACCGGCGACGGGCACGAACATGGCCTGTGCCGCGCCAAGGTTGGGACTGTCCCGCACTGAGTTCGACGCAAGCGCTGGGGACACATCCGCGACGCGTTCCTCGCGTCGCTACGTGGACCTGTCGGCCTCCCCCGGACACTTCTGACTTCTGACATCCAGCTTCCAGCTTCTGACTTCGTCCGGGTCCCTACTGACGTCTGTCCCTCATTTTCCCGAGCCGTTCTGGACGGCGGGAGCATCCACCGCTCTTTCGCGCTTCGCCCTGCCTGTCCCCACCAGAATCGCCCTGCAAATCCCGCCGGAAATCACCCTCAGAATCCCTCCGCGAATCACCCCGAACGTCGCCCTGCAAAACCCTGTCAGAGTCGCCGCGGAGACGCTCCTGCAGATGCTCCTGCAAATCACTGGGACAATCCCGGTCGAGGTCACGAGGCGAACCGCCCTGAGAACCCCGGCCAGAGTCGGACGGAGAGTCCCCATCGCTGTCGCCCTGCGAACCACCCCCCGAACCGTCCCGGGAACGGTTCCCAGGGCAATTCCCGAGGCCCGGCCTTCGGCGTCATTCTCAAGCTAATACTAGCTGTACCAATGAGTTATGCGCAGACAGAAAGAAAATGGGTCCCCACTTGTGGATGACGACGGACGAGAGCTAAGTGGTACCTATTGAATCTCGGCGGGCCATGCGCGGCGGACAGCCGAGCAGACGCGGTCGAGGTCCTCGTCGGTCAGCGACGAGCCGCTGGGAAGGCAGAGACCGCTCTCGAACAGCCGTCCCGACACGGCTCCGCCCCGGACTCGATAGTCCTTGAACACGGGCTGCAGGTGCATCGGCTTCCAGAGCGGGCGGGCCTCGATGTTCTCCGCTTCGAGCGACTGAAGAAGACCGAGGACCGATGACCGTGGACCGGCAGGACTCGTCTCCGGCGTTCCGTTCCCTGTCCTCTGTCTCTTGTCTCCCGTCTCCCGTCCTCCCATCGTCAGGCATGTCAGCCAGCGGGTGCAGCGGCCGTATGGCGCTTCGGGTATCCACCCGATACCCGGCAGATCGCCCAGTGCGTGCCGGTAATACTCGAAGTTACGCCTGCGGGCGGCAATCCGCTCGGGCAGGACTTTCAACTGCCCTCTGCCGATGGCCGCGAGGATGTTGCTTATCCGGTAGTTGAAGCCGATCTCGGTATGCTGGTAGTATGGGGCCTTGTCTCTCGCCTGTGTGGCGAGAAATCGGGCCTTGTCGGTGATTGACTTGTCATGCGACACCAGCATCCCGCCGCCCGCGGTCGTGATGATCTTGTTCCCATTGAAGGAGAACGCCGCCATCCTGCCGAACGAACCTGCCGAACGGACGTTCTTCGTTTCTCGTCCATCGTTCGTACTTCCCCAGTAGGTCGCGCCGAGGGCCTCGGCCGCGTCCTCAATCAGGGGCACACCGAATTCATCGCAGGCCCGGACAATCGGTCCATAGTCTGCGCTCTGTCCGTAAAGGTCAACCACAACAACCGCCCGTGGCAGTTTCCCCCGCTCCGCGCGGGCGGCAAGCTCTTCGCGCAGCAGGCCCGGGTCCATGTTCCAGCTTCGCTCGTCGCAGTCGATAAACACCGGGACCCCGCCTTCGTAGGCGATTGCGTTGGCGCTGGCGGCGAAGGTGAACGTGGAACAGACCACATCTTCACCCCGCTGCAGTCCGACAATACGAAGGGCGAGATGCAGTGCCGCGGTTCCGGACGACAGCGCCGTCGCGTGCGGAACGCCGACCACGTCGCTGAACTCCCGCTCGAATGCGTCCACGTGCGGCCCGAGCGGCGCCACCCAGTTCGTCTCGAACGCATCCCGGATGAGCTCCAGCTCGCGGCCCGACATGTGGGGCGGTGACAGGTAGACGCGTTTCACGACTATCTTATCATCCCGACGCAGGGCCTTCCGTCAAGACCTGCGCTGATGTTCACCGGCCGCCGGACGTCGCCGCGCGACGATAGCCCACAGCGTCAGAAAGAGGATCTTCACGTCCGTGCCGAACGTACGCTCGCGGACATAGATAAGCTGCAGACGTATCTTCTCCGGCCTTATTTTCTCAAGATAGGCCCGCTCCGGGTCCTCGCTGCCGGCCAGAACCGCACCTTCATCCACGTCCCACAGCGTTGCCCAGTCGGTTATCCCCGGACGCACGGTGAGGATCGACCGCTCCTCACCGGTGAACATGGCCGTGTATTGCGGGACCTCGGGCCTAGGCCCGACCAGACTCATGTCCCCGACCAGGACATTCATGAGCTCCGGCAGCTCATCCAGCTTGTACTTCCGGAGGAACCGGCCGATCGGCGTAATCCGGGGGTCGTCGTCCGCGGTCGCGGACACCCCGGTCTTCTCCGCATCAACCACCATCGTCCTGAATTTGAGTACGCGAAACTGCTTGCCGTTCAGCCCGGTCCGGACTCCGCGATAGAAGACCGGCCCCCTGTCGCCCAGCTTGACCACGAGGGCGAGAACGCCGAGCAGCGGCGAGAGCACGACCAGCCCGAAGAACGCGCAGACGACGTCGAACATCCTCTTCAGCACGTCAGACTCGGGAATTCACGGCCAGGACAGAGGAATACGGAGAGCGGAAACAGCTCATCCGTTCCGCGGCGGCTTGGTCCAGGCGCGGTAGCGACCCGCCCCCGGCCATGGCTCGCGTCCTCTCTGAACCGGCGTGGCGCCGAGCAGCAACCTCAATCCGCCCCAGAGTGTGCCCAGTCCGTACGAGACATGGTAGGCAAGAAACAGCGGCGGCAGAAGAGCCAGGAGCCTGCGGCCGTAACGACCGGACTGCCTAACCGAGGCGAGGATCGCGAGTGCAAGGTACGGCGCAATTATCACGGCAATAGCTATCCAGCCCGAACGGACAATGACCCCAATGCCGACGACGACGAGGAGACCAAGGACGAAGAGACCCGGTATTGCATGCCTCAAGGCAAAGGCATAGGGAGCGACATGCCACATCCACGGGTTCCACTTGCCCGTGGCGAATGCCTGCTCGAACAGGCCGCTGAGCCTCGCCTGGTTGTAGTATTCGGCCTTTATCGCCGGATTCAGCCAGACCCGCTTGCCCGCTGCCGACAAGCGACGGTTGAACTCATAGTCCTGGTTCCGTGTAAGGCGCTCGTCGAACAGCCCGACATCATCGAACACGCTCCGGCGGAAGCAGCCGAACGGCACCGTATCGGCCGGGCCCTCTTCTCCGCCGACGCGGAACCGCGCCCCGCCCACTCCGAAGCCGCTCGTTGAGATCGCCTGCACCAGCCGCGCTCCGTCCGACTCGTCGCGGGTCAGGGTGATACAGACCCCGCCCGTATTGTCGGCGTCGGTCCGTCTCGCGGTGTCGACGCAGCGGCGCAGATAGTCGGGAGGGTATGTCGAGTGGGCGTCGAGCCGAACCAGCCAGTGACCGCGCGCGACCCGGATTGCGACGTTCAGCGCCTTAGGCACTATCCTGTCCGGATTGTCGATCAGACGAACCGAAGCGTGACGCCGGGCGAAGTCACCGACTATCTGCCGAGTCCCGTCCTCGCTCATTCCGTCCACGACGAGAATCTCGACCTGCGCCATCGGGAAGTCCTGGGCCAGCACGCTCGACAGACTCCGTTCGATGAAACCGACCTCGTTCCGAACCGGCATTGCGACTGACACGAGCAGCGATTCAGCGCTTGCCACCTAGTCTCAGCCTCCGTTCCGCGGTAACACTGTACTTCCCGGCTAGTGTCACCACCGCACTCGACGGGTCGGGCTCATGTCGCGCGGCAGGAAATGACGTCAGTTCTTGTAGCCATAGCACTCAAGCCAGGTGTCGAGGATCAGCGGACGGAAGACGCTCGCGTCCTTTCTGTCGACGTGCTCCCGGAGTGCCTCTCTGCGCACGTAGGGGTCAATCGCCAGCTGTCTCGAGTCCAGCCACACCCGCAGCCGGCCGCCGAGTTGGTCAACCCAGGAGGTGAACGTGCCGCCGAACCCGAGTTTTGTCCGACGTCGCAGGACGACATCCGGAATCAAGTCCTTGAGCGCAATCCGCATCACCCGCTTGGCCCGTGCCCCGAACAGCTTGTGCTCCAGCGGCAGGCCGACGGCGAGTTCCACCAGCCGATGGTCGAGCAGCGGCACGCGCGCCTCGATGGAGTGGGCCATCGCGTTCTTGTCGTCGTAGCGGAGCAGTATCGGACAGCTGTACTTCATCAGGTCCATTATCTGCTGGCGTCTCACGCTGCCCCAGGGCCGGGCGACATCACGCCCGGCATGCTCCTGTCTGAACTCGGGCTGAAGCAGGTGGCTGACCCCGCTGCGGATTGCGGCCGGCACATAGCCGTAGCGGCGCGCATCGACGAGGCTGATGAGGTGCGACCCGCCGTTGAACAGGCCTATCCCGAGCGCGGCCAGCAGGCTGCCGAGTTGGCGCCGTCGCCACATCTCGAACAGCGAGTAGTAGTAGTACTTGGCGTATCCGCAGAGAATCTCGTCTCCGCCCTGGCCGTTCAGCACTACGCGCAGGCCGGCCCGGTGGATCGTGCGCATGAGCAGCCACTCGGCGGAGATGGGCGGGCCGCCGAACGGCTCTTCCTGGGACCGCACAACCTGCGGCAGCTCGGTCCAGAAATCGTCCGGCGTAACCACCAGGGGAACGATGTCCGCGTTGCGGGAACTGGCGACTGCCTCCGCGTATCGCCATTCGTCCATTTGCGGGTCTTCGTACCGGACCGTGAAAGTGCCCATCCGCCTCGGCGTCATGCCCGACGCGACGCCGACCACGGCCGAGGAGTCCATGCCGCCGCTGAGCAGACATCCGACCGTGACATCGGCACGCATCTGCAGCCGAACTGCGTCGGTAATGACGTCCCGGAACCGCTCCACGCTGTCCTGGAGCGAACAGCTCGGCCCGGCCTGTTCGGTCAACTTCCAGTACTCCTTGCTGCGGAGTCCGCGCTGGTCGATGGTGAGGACCGAAGCCGCCGGCAGTCGTCTGATCCCCTTGAAGAAGGTATCGTCGGTGTGATCCAGACGGCCGGCCGCCAGGAAATCATATACCAGTTCGGTCGCGGGATCCGGCCGGCGCGGCAGAACCGCGAGGATACTCCTGATCTCCGAGGCGAAGATGAACTCGCTGCCGCTGAGGTGATAGTAGAACGGCTTCACGCCGAGCCGGTCTCGCGCGCATACCAACTGGCGGGACCGGGCGTCCCAGACGGCGAACGCGAAGATGCCGTTCAGCCGCGGCAGGCATCCGGTGCCCCACTCCAGGTAGGAATGCAGCAGGACCTCGGTGTCGCTCGTGGATCTGAACGAGTGGCCCAGCGTCTCGAGTTCCTGACGCAGTTCCACGTAGTTGTAAATCTCGCCGTTGTATACCAGCGTGCAGCCGCCGTCGCTCATTGGCTGGTGCCCGGCCGATGACAGGTCGATGATTGCCAGCCGTCGAGCGGCAAGGCCGAGGTCGGCGTTGTCGCCGTCCTCACTCTGTCGTGCGTGAAGCGGTTGCGAGGCGCCGTTCCGCGACTGGATCAGGACCGCCCCCGCGTCGTCCGGTCCGCGGTGGCTGATCAACTCGGACATGCGCGTGATTTCGGAGACCGACACGTGGCCCGCCTGCCGCCATATTCCGACGATTCCGCACATCTGATCAGCCTTCTGCCTCGGCCGCCGGTCTCGATTCATTGCCGCCCGAAGCCACCCGGGCGTACAGGTCGATCAGCCGCTGCGTGGTCGCACCCAGCGACACCTCTCGCAGATGCTCCGAACCATTTGAGCGCAACCCGAGACTCAGTACCTCGGCGAGGGCCGCGCCGAGGTTTGCCGGCGACCGATCAGTGACGCGTGATGGCACGACCGGCTCCAGCCGCTCGGCGACGTCGCCCACGTTGGTTGATACAACCGGCACGTTGCAGGCCATGGCTTCCTGCACAATCGTCGGCGAGCCCTCCCAGTCGCTCGCAACCAGCACGCAGTCCGAGGCGTTGATGTACAGCGGCATCTGTTCGGGCGCGACCTCGCCGCTCAGGACGAGCAGCCGGATCGGCCCGATTGCCGCGCTCGCGACCTTCACTGCCGCTTCGGCGGTCTTCAATCCCTTGTTTGCCGGATCGTTACCGACATTGAGTAGCGCGACCTTCTCGAACATGTCCCAGCCCAGAGCTCGACGGGCCTCGTCCTTGGGCTGGGGACGGAACACGTCGGCATCGACTGCCGAAGGAATGACTTCCGCTGCGTTCCGTCGCCACCACAGCCGGTCCTTGAGTTCCTGGCTGACGCACACGGTCCGACTGGCCCTAAGGGCCGAGAGTTGCGACAGAAGGTGGCCGAAATGCAACCTGATGAAACCGACGCCCGAGTCGGGATTGAGATCGCTCCCGCGGAATGTTACGACCAGCTTTCGGCCAGGTAGTGCCGCACAAAGTGCGGACGTCATCGTCCCATACTGGGCGTGAACGATATCAGGCCTCAACCTCCCTACCTCCCGCCGGTAGCGCAGGGCCTCAGCCGCGAATACCGGCAGAGAAACCCATGGCCGCAGGTAGAATCGTATCAGATCGATGTTCGCCCGCTCAAGAGCGTCAGCCTGCCGCTTGGAGAAAATGCTTCCCGAACCCTCCTCAGAGTCCGGTATCACGAACAGGACGCGCAGTCGGCGCGAGCCTTCGGTCGGCAACGTCATGCCTCGGTTGGACCGTGCGGGCGCGAGTGCGTCAATACCCCGGTGTCCTGGATTCGCGGACCACGCGTGACAAGCGAGGATCGGCGCAGGGCCAATGGTCAATCCGGACCTGTTCATGTGCTGCCGCGGCCTCGAGGACGCGCAGGTAGCGATTGGCCACGATCCCGACGTCGAAGAGTGCCTCTGCTCTGGCCCGGCTCACCCGCCCCATGCGATTCTGATCCTCCGGTGTCAGGGCGGCGAACTTCGCGATCGCGTCCGCGATTGCCTTCGGTGAGTACGGATCGAAGAGAAACCCGTTGACGCCATCCTCGACCAGATTGCTTGCATCGCATACCGCACTCATCAGGATGGGCTTTCCCAGCATCATTCCTTCACACACTGAATTGGGAAGTCCCTCGTAGAAGGATGGCAGCACAACGGCGTCCGCATCGGCCACAATGTCATGGATGTTACTGACGGGAGCGTGCAGACGAAAAGCTCCCTCAAGCCCGAGGTCGATGATTCCCTGCTGCGCCGCTTGTGCCGCTCGGCGGTCCACGGTCTGGTCACCATACCAGTCCACCTGCACGCGGATTCCGGGAGCCGAATCATGGAGAGTCTTGAGCGCCGACAGCAGGCCTCGAGCATTCTTGTTTTGGTCGAGGCGCGCGGCGACGATCAGCTTGGTCCCGCGCCGGTTATCCGCGTCAACGCGGGCGGCGGCGGAACGCGAGACGTTCACGGCGTTATATATGGTGATCAACTTCGGCCTCAGTCTGGGCAACCTCTCCTCAATCGGGACCCTGGCCGAGTGCGAGTTCGTTATCACATAATCCGCGAGGGTGTGTAGATACGCCTTGAACCGCGACTGATTGCGGTTGCCGGCCGAACGCTCGGAGACCACCAGCCCCCAAGTCCGGTTCGGCAGAGCCGCCATTTCGGCGTACGCGGACGGGCCGTCCAGAAACGCAAGCACCACGTCCTGTCCGTAATTCCTGAGGAACCTGCGCACGCCCAGAGCCCACATGACCTTGCCATGTCCACCGATTGAATGGTGTCCAACGCCTTCGCGCTCCAGCAAAGCCCGATAGAAATCGCCAGCGGCGTACGTCGCCACGCACACGCTATGACCCCGTCGCTTGAACTCACCGGCGAGTGTGCAGACCTGCCTCTCCGCTCCGCCGCTCCCCAGACTCTCGGTGAGAAGGGCGATCCTCATCAGACCTGGACGCGAGTCATGCTCCGCCCGGGTAGCGGCCGGCGTGGCCGCACGGCGGCGCGCTGGGGCGGTTCCAGTAGTCGCACGTAGGCGTTCATCAATCCCAGTTCTACCCAGAGCATTTTCGAGTACTCCATCCCTCCGCCCTTGAGCCAGTTGACGAGGTAGCCGGCGAAGCTTGCCAGCAGTACCGCGGCAAACAAGGCGGCTTCCTTCGAAATCCCCCGCCTTGCCGTCGCCGCCAGGGCCCGCAGCAGTCGCACAACGGAGTAGGCAATGAAGCCAAGGTAAAGTGCCAGTCCCGGCAGCCCCAACTCGATGCCGATGGCCAGCGGCGCGTTGTGGACTTCGGTCCCGCCCGCGCCTCCACGGACCATCCTCAGCGCATCCTGATTGGTGCCCAGACCGTAGCCTGTGAACGGACGCTGCTCGATGGCCCGCATCCCGGCCGGCCACAGCTCCTTCGTGCGGACGTCTCCTCCCTGCGACTGTGTCTCCTGCCATCTCTCCCAGAATGCCAGCGGCGCCGCGCGCAGCACGAGTATCACGACGAGAGCGGCGAGCACCAGGGCGCGGCCCCTCGTCCGCCGGTAGGCAAGCAGAACCAGGAAGAAGACCGCGATCGAGATGATTCCGCCTCGGGACTGCGTGTAGATGGCAGTGACTCCCGCGACAGCGAGCGCTCCTACCGTGATCGCTCTGCGCAGCGGGAATCGGGTCCGCGAGAGAAACCAGTAGCCGGATGGTATGCAGGCGACCAGCAGCGCCACGTAGCCATTCGGGTTGCCCGTGACCCCACCGACCCGATACGTCTCACCCTGCTGTCGAATGCCAGCCATGTCCAAGACCCCGCTGACCAGCAGCACGAGCACTCCCAGCCAGAGAGCGATCATGCCTACCGACAGCTGCTTCTCCCCTTGTATCACGTTCACGATCAGGAAGTACGAAACAAACAGGAGCAGGTAGGTCGGGATTGACCCCATTGACAGAGCCGGGTCTACGCTCCACAGCACTGAGACCATGCCCCACGCTACGAATAGGGCCATCAGAGTCATGCTGCGGTCCCATCGGATCGGGTCAAACGAGCGCACGCGCGTGATCACCCACACCCCGAACGCGAGTGCACCGACCCACTTCAGCACCGTGATTCCCTGCACACTGAGCTGGTCCAGCGGCAGCGCCGCGAGGTAGATACCCAGAACGTAGGACTCAATCATCGCTCTTGACTGCTCCGGTTGAGCCCGCGGCGCCGCAGGCGATCAACATCAGGTTGCTGCGTGGCCGCCCGGTGCCGAGCCACAGTAGTGAAACCGATCGTGCGCCAGATGGGTCGAGTATTGGGAGTGGTGTCGGCATCGTGTTCATAAGTGTCGAGCAGCTTGCCGATGTGCACGTTGGCGTCGAATGCCTCGCGCGCAAATGCAGCCGCGCGGTTGCTCATTAGTTCGCGCGTCGCGTCGTCGCAAAGCAGACGCTCTGCTGCTTCTGCCAGCCGCTCCCCGGTGGGCCGGTCTACAAGAATGCCGGTCTCTCCGTCCAAGACAGCTTCGTCAACGCCGCCGATGTTAGGTCCGACGGTCGGAACCCCGAGCGCCGCGGCTTCGACTATCATCAGCGGCAGCCCTTCCGAGCGAGACCCCACGACCTGGAGGCAGGACCGCTTCATGAGTGCCGGGACATCGTTCCGCTGCCCGAGAAAGAGCACACGGTCGGCAAGGCCGGCGTTCCTCACGAGGGCCTTCGCCATGGGCATGTCCGGCCCGTCCGCGCCGACCAGCCACCAGACGACATCGGGCATTCTCCGTAGGACGCTTATCGCCGCCTCGGTGACGGTCACCATTCCTTTGACCGGCTGGAACTGAGCCACGGATATGACCCGTCGCAGCCGCGGGTCTCCGAAGCCTTCAGGAATCGGATCGGAGCACTGGTCCGAGGCCGCCCGGATACCTTCGAGGTCGAGCCCGAGATACAACGTGGCTATCCGGACGGGATTCACACCGGCAAGTATGCTGTCGCGTCGGACCCGCTCCGATACCGCGAACAGCCGGTGGGCAAATACCTCATGGAGCTTGCAGACCAGCCTGATGCGAGGAGTGATCTTGCGGTCGATACCGGAGTGAAAGGTGGCGTAGACCAGACTCTTGCCGAGTACCCGCAGCGCCGGAAGCATGAGCGGGTTGATGAAGTGCGCGTGAACAACCGACGGTCGCCATTCCCTGAGAAGTACGGCCACGGTACGTGTTGACCGGACCGGCGCCTCCCAGGAATTGCCGGATTCCATGTATCTGGCCCCGGCGCCTTCAAGCGATTCATGGTATTCTCGCACGGTATTCGGGACATCGTGCATCACCGTCAATTCGTGGCCGCGGCGCTGGCACTCACGGGCGAGCAGGATAGTATACCGTTCGAAACCGCCAAGCTTGTTGCCGACTCTTACCCAGTGGAGGATGCGCACGTTCAGCCCCTGGTTGACAGGCTTTCGTACAGGGCGGACACGGCAACGCACCGGTAGCCGGCTGAAAGTGCTGCGCCCATGACCCGGTAGACATCCAGTCTGGCTTCTCTCAGGAACAGCGCAACGGCCCGGCCGAACCCGACTCCATTAACGGCGATGACAAAGGCAGCTACCGCCCGCCTGTAGGCCGGCGTGCTAGCGCTGTCCATCGCGAGCACGAGACGACGCAGCCTGCCGCTCTGCGGCAGGCCGGCAGCCATGCCACGGATTACCCAGCCCAGCCGGTCGCGGTCTACGTCGCTATGCTGCATGAAGTGGATGGGAATTCCCGCGACGGCATAACAGCGCCAGAAATCGGGATTCGTGAAATTGAGCAGGCTGGCTCCGGGGCGAAAGGTCTCGGCGAGACTCGGCCTTTGCGTCTCCGGGTCGGTCGCCCCGATCGGCGGACAGTCTCCGGATTCGACGTGCTGCGTGGAATCGATGGAAATGGCGGCGTGCTTTGCGGCCGCGGGCTTGGTGACGCCCTGACGGTATGCCCAGGCCGGTGCGACAAAGAAACGCGGCGCAAGGCCGAAGGCCCGCTCGATTTCGCCTTTGCTGGCGGCAATGTGATCCTCGGTCGCGCGCTCGTCCAGGTCGATGAACTCGCGGTGGTCGGACTCAGCTTCTGGCCGTCGGTCACCGGGATGTCGCAGGTGGACCATCCCGTGCGACCCGATCTCGAATGAACCCTCAGCCTGCCCTTTCTTCAACTCGGCAACCGAACAGGGCATGCGGTCGGCAATGCGCCCGAACCCGTCCGCGGTAGGGAAGTGCGTCGAATATGCGAAGCTCATGACCACGCCTCGCTCATTCGCGAAGCGCCGCAGACGTCCGATTGTCGCGGCGCGAGCGTGGTCGAGCTCGTCGACCCGCGACGCGCTGATGACTTCATGTGCTGTGGCAGGAAGGTCGTCGAATCGGAACGCCGCAAGTGGTGACGCCGGCATAGTCTCCAGCCCAGCGCGTTGGCTTAGCCACGCCTTGAGCAGAGGATAGAGGTAGGGCATCACCGGACTCCCGAGCTGCCACGGAGAGACCCCCATGAAGAGATGCGGCCGTCTTTCTACAATTACAGGCAGTCCGTCGGCGCTGACCAGAACGTGCCCGTTCTTCGCGATCTCGTCCAGATAGACGAAATCAGGTCTCGGTCCGAGGTAGGCAATCCTCTTTGGTAGTCCGCTGGCCAATGTGCTATCGGATGTAAGCGTTAGAACCACGCGGCATTCGGCGGAGCACCCATCGCGCCGGATGCCCCGGCTCTGGCCTTCGGCAATCGGGCGCTCCTCCTTCGAGTCGCCCGGCGCGATGAAAACGACGCCGGGTACAGTTTCGTGCAGCCGCGACCAGAGTCGGTCGCTCTCTACTCCGCCGTCAGCCGCAGCGGTGCTGAACGCCACGGGCGTGACGTCTGGTGAGATTGAACCGTCTGGTAAGTATCGCACTGGAGTACGCCAGAGTACACATAACTGCCGCCACATCAACTCATGGCGCCACCAGAATGAGCCGACGTCCGCTTCCCGCGTCGCGACCACCAAGCTATCGATTAGCGTCCTCCTTGCGCAGCCTGAGGTAACTGGCTCGCAGGAAGGAGTTGCTCCTGGCACTCTCCATCAGCGACGCGAGCGCCTGACTGAGCCAGCGGTCGAAGCTGCTCCGATACACCAGAAACTGGAGGTTGGTGCGAGCCACTCCGCCAAGCCACTGCTTGTAGGCCTCTCCACCACGCGACAGGTCGCACTCGCGCAAGCCCTGTCGGATCGCATGCTGAATGGCATACAGGAATGTCACCTTGCCGATGCTCAGTTTGGGCGCGATATTCGGATTGTATCCTGTCCTCAGCAGAAGCCAGGTGGAGCCCGAGACCCCTCCGAAGACGAACGCCGCTGGCTTGTTGTCCAACCAGAGGACGATTGATAGGAAGCTTCCGGATGACGCCAGCCCGCGCATGCAGGAACGTTCGAAATCACGCATCGCGCTGCGCCAGTAGTTGCTGCCGTCGCCCCAACGTGCGCGGTCAACCGACTCGATGGCTGACAGGCACTGTTCACCTGCGTCCGTATAGACCGCGAACTTCAAGTCATGCTGCTGCTGGAGCCGCCGCAGGTCGTCGCGGGCATGATGTCTGGTCCATTTGCCGAGCCCGGCCAGGTATTCCTCCGGCGTCTGCGGGAGGCTTATGGCGAACGCCTCGGTTGTGACAAGCTCTGAGAATCTGGCATTCCGATCCGACCGTACGAGTTGGAGCACGCGCCCGGTCCAGCTCGACTCAGGCACGTTGGTGAACGCAACCAGCGGAACCCGAACCAGTCGTTGTTTCAGAAACTCCCCGATGGCGCGCGCTCCGACCGACTCGGGCACACCCGGCTGGACCAGCAGCAGGTGATTGTCCGCCTGGTCGTCGCCGACAAAGGCAACCTTGGGCAAGCCACTGCGCTTGTCGCGCACCTGATAGAAGACGCCCATCAGGACGGGCTCCGGCTCCCCGACCGTCAGGAGAAACGTCCTGGCACGCCTTGTGAGGTATCGCCAGTGATTGTATTGCCAGTCCCATGTCTGGAACAGAGTTGCGCCCGGCGATTGCGCCCAGAGCGCGCGCCAGGTCGTGCGCAGACGTTCGTCTCTCCACGCATCGTCATCCCGCAGCAAAGAAACGCGCGGCTCCAGCTCAGCCGCGCTTGGGTTCATGGCCATATGCCCCTCAGCAGATCCTCGATAATAGCGTCCTGAGGGTACATGTGTCCGTCGTGCCATCCCAGCGCCCTGTCCCAGTGCCCGGGGCAGTCGTATATCGAGTATATCGGCGCTGCATAGCTGATCTCGACTATCAAAGGCTGCCGTTCCATCCCGAACAGGAAGTCGTAGTTCAGCGCCTGCGCGCCGATCCTGTCGTTGACATCAAAGGCAATTCGCACACAGTCGAGGTCTACGCGTTCCGGGCTGGTGTCGTTGTGGCCGCTGCCCGAGGCGCGGAAGTCGCCCTCCCGCACGATCCGTATTGACCCGAACGCCCTGTCCCCGATTACCGTAACGCGAGTATCGAACTTGTTGTCGGGGATGAAGTCCTGGAAATAGGCGTAGCCCCTTTCCTTCTGCATCATACGGTTGATGTGGGCGATATTTCGGATCGACCTTGGCGCCCGGCGTAAGATTCCAAGCAGGTGGCTGGCCTGCCCACCCGCTTCACCTTCCTGCGCGTGGAGCGCGAGCTTCGCTTGCCAGTCACTGAAGTGCGATGCCACCGGGTCAAAACCGCTCCCGAAGGCTCTGGCAGCAAGTTTGCGTGCTTCGCGTGCCGTGCGGACGAGGCGCACATTGCTCGACGACGCCCCTCTTCTCAGTTTGAAGACCTTGGGGAAGGACGTATCCTCGATCCAGGCCAGCGCGCTTTCGAGGTCGTAGAACGCGTAGCTCGGTACCAGTGGGGCTCCCACGGCTTCAAGCAGATACTTCTGGCCGACCTTGTCGTCAAAGTGCCAGCACGTGGCGGAGTTGGGGAAAACCAACAGTCCGCCTGCTTCCAGCGCCTGCGTCACCTGCCGTGCGATGAGGATGGCCCGGGGGTCAGTGTGATCCCAGTGCCAGGCGAATGCCCTGAGTCCCTGAGCCTGCTTCACCAGGTCCGGCCGGAACGGATCCACGGCCCGGTAGGGAATCCCTCTCTCTTGGCAGTACTCCACCCAGCGGTCGCTGTAGCTGCCGCGCCGGACGTGGAGGCCCAGGCGCTGGCTCAAGACTCCCCCTCTTGATGATCGGTCCGGCCCGGCGCTGTCCGAAGAGCGAAGATCAGTCCTCTTCGTGTCGGAACTCTCGGTCGTGTCAACAGGTCGGCGCACGCCGCCCTCCAACGGCTGCTGCGAACCGAGTTCTCATGCCTTCTTGCGTACTCGTCGCCGATAGGGACGCGCAGTTCCCGGCGTTTCGAGGCGACCCCGTGTCCCTTGAGCAGACCGCGGCGGAAGACCGCTGTACGAACATGCCATTCCCGGCTCGCGGGGTGCCAATCGACGAGAAGAGACTCTCGGTTCCACTTGTGCTGCCTCATTTCGCACCAGTGCTGCGGGTGACCGGCGTCGTCGAAGCTGTCCGGAATCCGGAGCCGATCAGGCATCACCAGATTGCCGAGCCCGTAGAAGACCGGCGTCTTGTCTATGACTTCCCACGACTGGATACAGTGGCTGTGGTGCCCGACTATGAGGTCGGCCCCGGCCCTGACGTAGGCAATCGACTTGAGGCGGTCTTGTGGGGTTGGAAGCGGAACTTCTTCCTGCCCCCAGTGCAGGCAGAGCACTACCCTGGCAGCCCCATCGAGTTTCGCCTGCTGGATGTCGTGCTCAATAAGCCCATCGTCCATGAGGGACGGCGAGTTTTCAGCACCCACGGCGGGGTTAGTCGATCGGCAGACATAGCCCAGCAGTGCCACGTCAAGTCCGGCACACTTGATCCGTGCGGGCCGTTCGGATCGGGCTCCCGTTCTCCCCAGCCCGAAAACCTGGATGCCCCTCTTCTGCAGAACGCCAAGGGTGTCCTTCAGGCCGGCTTCTCCGTAGTCCATGATGTGGTTGTTTGCGAGTGAAACGGCTGCGGGGAGCGAGCCGAGACTCTCCTCAAGAACGAACTCCTCAATCTTCAGATTGATCTTCCCCGACGTTCCGGCTTGCGCTTTGGTCACCGGGCCCTCGAGGTTGCAGACCCATGGCGGCGACAGCGGCAGTTCGCTCCGAAATACTTCCGGCGCATGCAGATCACCGGCAAAGGTGATGCAATCCTGGTTCACACCCAGCTGGCCGCTCACGACGGGCCAACGACGGAAACACGTCTCTCTTTGCCTGGCATCGGCACTGCGCGCGGTCCGCACAAGTACTTTGACTCTGAAGTGCACATAAGTACTGTCCCGTATTCTACACTCGGCTCGCCAGTTCAGTCAAACCCAGGTCTTGGCACATTAGCATGATCATCTCTTTTCTGTAGTTATCGGGCGAGCCTCTGGCAACGTGGCGTTGCAGAACCGCCAGTGTTTCACGCTGGTCCGCGATAGTTGTTGCCAAGAGTGCGGCCGCCTTTTCAGCAAGTTCCTTCTCGCTCTTGAACCTCAGTTTGTCGATGGGTACGATCTCGCGCTGGCCGCCCGAGTCATGCACCAACGGAAGCAGACCGGCCTGTATCGCTTCCACCGTTACGATTCCGAAGTGCTCCCAGCGCGCCGGGAAGACAAACACCAGGTGCGAATCGAACAGACGACCGATCATGTCATCGGTCGGGTCCTCCACGACGGTAAGATTCCTCAGCGCCAGCTCCGCGGCGAGGCGCCTGATTCTGTCGGGCTCCTTTGAAGAACCGATTGTCGCGCCCGCCACCGTTACGGGTACATCCGGGAAGCGTTGCGCCAGCCCGAGCATCACTTCCGGGTTCTTGTAGCCCTCAAGACGGGAGAGAAACAGAAAACCCGCTCGGCGCGGCCCTGGACCGCTGCCCGGGCGGGTTCGCTCCCTGACCGGTGGCCAGATTACCGGCAATCTGCTGCCATAGGTGTGAAGGAAGCGGTCGGCTATCCACTCTGCGATGGCGACGTAGCGCGAATTGGGATCAGGATGCAGGCGCGGCGAGATCAACCTCACGGCGCAGTTCTTGAGCGACCATCTGGCACGACCGTCATCTTCAGTACTTAACGGGTCAGGCAACTGGAGATAGGCCGGACCGGTCAGCCAGCAGACATTAGGCGTGGAGGCCGGCATGCGTATGCCTGCCTGAAAGCAGTAGATGAAATCGTAGCGCTCAAGATTTAGTCTCGCGAAGCGAACGCTGAAGCGAAAAGCCGGGTCCTGCAGCCATGCAGGAAGACTCCGAACCGTCCTTGAGCCAATAGGCAGACTGCCACCACCGAAGGTCGTGTCGAGGACGGGGCTGCCGATTGCCTGCCAGTCAGTTGGCTCATCCCATGCGATCTCGGGCGTTATTCCTACTCGATTCAGACCTGCGACCAGTTCGATAAAGCAGGTCTGAACACCGCCGGGACAGGTGAAACGATCGACAACCACGCCGACCCGCGGACTAGCGCTCATTCACTTCTCACCATCTCTTCGTACATCGCCACGTTCTCGTCCGTCGTCTTGTCCAGGGAGAACTTGAGTTCCACCTTCTGTCGAGCCCGCTTTCCGAGACCGCTTCTCAAACCAGGCGACGACAGTGCCTCCGACATCGTACTCGCCAGAACCGCAGGATCGCGCGTATCGCAGAGCAGTCCATCCACGCGGTCCGCTATCACCTCGGGACCGACTCCATCTCTCATGAACACGACTGGGGCTCCACAGGCCATGGCCTCCAGGACCGCGATCGGATGGCCCTCCGCTCTCGAGGGAAATACGCACAGACCGGCACGTCTGAACTCCTCGGGCATCCTCTCCCTCGCTACTTCACCGGCGAAGTCCACACGCGACCTGAGCGACGATGGAATCATGGACATGTACTTCTCGGACGGAGGCGGGAGGCCCGACTCCGCGCGATTCGCACCCACACACCTTAGTCTGGCGGCGGGATGTTGGCGCATGACGGCCGGGATGGCAGCGAACAGGGTGTCGAGGCCCTTGCGGTCGTTCAGTTGGCCTACGTAGAGGATGAGGTCGGCGTCGGCCCGGGTGTTGGTCGGAGTGAATACCGATGTGTCTACTCCGTTGTAGACTACCCGGTAATCAAGGTCATTCAGCCCAACCGTGTCAAGCGTCATCCGCGCGACCCAGTCACTGACCCCCACGCGGAGGTCCGCGATCCTAAGGAGTCTTCGGACAAAGAAGTCACCGACCGGCTCCGGGCGTAACCCCATCATCCTCAAACGAACCGACCCGTTCTGGTGCATGCGCACAATCAGCGGACAGCCGAACCGCTTTGACCACAGCAGCCCGCTTTCATCACAGCATTCCACAACGTCCAGCCGTTCCTTCCGGACAGCCCGCTCGACTGTTTGCAGATACTGGAACCTGTGCGTGAGCAGACGCGGCTTGATCGTCGACTCGGCGAAGCGGTACACCGGAATGTCTCCGACGCGGTCCGGTTCCGCGCCGTGCCACGCGGCAGCCGCAGCGGTAATGACGACCGCATGGTGGCCAAGTTGCTGCAGCCGTTCGACGAGAGTTCGGACGAACACCTCGATACCGCTCACGGCACCCTCCGGAGGGAAGAAACGAGTGCAGACAAAACCTATCCGCATATTGATTCGTACGCGGAGGCCATTTGAGGCACGATCCTGCTCCAGTCGTAGCTCAGCGCTCGTTCCCTCAAGCCCTGTCTCGGGCGCTGGGAGTTCTCTTCGACCAGACTGCAGAGAAGTTCAGCGACGTCCTCAGCGGATGAAGTCCGGGCGTAGTAGGTACCGTTCTCGCCAAGGTATTCCACTGTGGCAGGAAGGTCCGGGGCGACAATCGAGGTCCCGCAGCTCAGTGCTTCAAGCAGAGCGTTGTTCGCGACCGTCCCGAGCAGCGGGAGTAACATTACGGCGCATGAGGAGTACTCCCGCCTCAATTCCTCATCGTTGAGATGCGACATGATTTGGACCCTGGACGAGACGCCTGCCAGTTGGGTTGCGTTGTTCCCGAAGACTCGCACCGTGACGCTCGGGTCAATGGCCACGGCATGTCTGGCGACATCGCGTGCGAAATCCATGTCACGGAGCCACCCGGCGGATATGAGGATCGTGTTCCCTCTGGAGAATCCCCGGCTATTGAAGAAATCAGTGTCGACTCCATGGGGCACGAATACACACTGCTTGTCAGGGACCACACTCTGCACGAAAGCTGACTGCTCCGAGCTCAGCGCAACGATCAGGTCCACATTGCGCAACCGGTGTCTCAACCACTGCACTCTTCGGCTGTCCCGACCCAGGAAGGAAGCGGGCTGGTGCAGAGTGGTGACAATTCGGCAAGATCCCGGGAACCTTGGGATGGGAAGGTCGTTCTCGCCATAGAGCACGTGCAATACCCGGACGTGGCCGAAAGAAGCGGCGGCCCCCAGCATGCACTTCGTCAGCGCCCGGGCAACTGCGACGAGTCGGGCTTCCACCGGCCCGGCCCAAGCGGGCCCGACCAACTCGCCGGAACCAGGCAGGATCGTGGTTCGCTGGTTGCCGGGCCATCTGGCCGCGAGCAGCCAATAGCCCGTATGTTCGCCGTGATGCCCGAAGCGGCGCGAAACGAACCGAACCATGGCCGCGCCCTTCGCCCGTCGTCCCTCGTCCCTCATCCGGAATCGCCATTCGCCATTCGTCATGTGAGCCAGTCGTCCTTGAGCGTGAGCTGACGCAAGCTAGGGTCACGAAGCAGTCCCCAGCAGCACCTCATCCGGCCGATGCGGTAATGTATCTTCGCATGACTAATGCGCCAGGTATCTCTGATAAGCAGCATCCGAAGGACGCTCTGAGAACCGGCTTGGACCATGCCGACGAGCTGTTCGGCCATCCCGAGCGCAAGACGGAAGGAACCAGGCTCCTGAGCCTTGTACCAGCCATAGCATTCAAAGCTGCCCTGGTGGGCCATTCTCCCGTTCAGGTAGGTCTGCGTCAGCCTCGAAGCGGGAATCACATGGTAGGTCTTGGCCTGCCTGACGTAGGCGAACTTGTAGCCAAGTTCCTTGACTCTCATGTTTAGACCTACTTCGTTGTTACCTAACGTTTCATCTCCCACGATGTCGGGTCTGAAACCGCCGCTCCGGAAGAAAACGTCCCGCAACACGCCCATGTGGCCGCTGTACACGCCTACGTCATCCTCCGAGATCACGACTGTCTCGGGTCTCATCTGCAATCCCATGATACTGCCTGGGCAATGCTGGGCCAACCACCGAGGCGGTTCCGTCTCCCACTTCGGCAATATGCTTCCAGTCGCCGAACCTACGTCCTGGAACACGTCAAAGACGGGCACGAGATTGGCGAGCAGTCCCGGGTCCGCAATCATGTCGTCATCCGTGAAGTACAACAACTGACCGGATGCGTGCCTGGCCCCTGTATTCCGAGCGAAGTGAGCTCCCGGTCTATCCTCATAGACGTACTTGACCGGTAGCTTGGCCTGCGCCTGACAGACTTGCACGACTTCCTTCGTTCCGTCGGTCGAGCAATTGTCGACAACGATGATCTCCAGTCGGTCGGACGGGTAGTCCTGGTTGAGCAGGCTGTCCAGAGTAGTCTTGAGCGACTGGGCACGATTGTAGGTCGGAATGATGACCGACACTGACTTCGGCTCCCAATGGACGGTGTTCTGCCACAGGGCGCGAACCTCGCCGCTCATTTCCTGTCGACCGTGTCTGCGACTGCAGTCCGTCGGGCCTTCGAGCCAAACAGCGATCGGGTGCGATGTCGGAGCGCCGCCATCAATTCCAGCGGGATTCCCTCAGTGGCCAGATACCCAAGCACGCTGAGCTTACCCGAGAATCCGAAGTGGCGGTCGACCATGACCCCACCGAGCGAGCGAGCGCCTCTGGCAAGCCGACCGGACCGTTCCGCGCCGCCGGAGAAGAGAATGTCGCTGACCATCCGCGCGGCCCTTCTTGAGATGGGACCGTCGGCTCGGCCGAACACCTTGGCCAGCGTCCTTACGTACTCCCACTCAGCGTCCCTTCTGGAAGAAACGGTTTGACGGGCAGTCCAACTCTGAGCGCCGACGCGGTACATGGCCAGTGTCAATGGAACGTAGAAGGCGGGGGCGAGCTTCAATAGCTCAGTCCAGAGCACGTAGTCCTCGACCTGATGGCGTAGGGCAAGTATGAATCCTCCGCACCTCCTTACGAGGTCGGTTCGAGCGAGTATCGTAGAGCAGGGCGGGAAGAAACCGCGACCTGCCACGATATGCCTGTAGGCCCAGACCGGGCGCTCCTCGAACCCTCCGCCAATGACACCTTCGAGGCTCCAGGCACTCCTGGGCTCTGACAATGGCCTGCCTGCCTCGTCGATGCACAGCGCCTGACCGTACACGAATCCAACCTGCGGATACCGCGTGACCACGTCGATCTGGCGCTCCAGCTTGCCCGGCAACCAGACGTCGTCCGCGTCCAGGAATGCGAGGTAGTCACCACTTGCCCGCGCTATTCCGAGGTTACGTGTTGCGCTGACACCGAGATTGGCGTGCCGTTCATGGTGTAGTGCGCAGATTCTCTTGTCCGAGTTCGCCAGTCGCTCAATTGTATTCCAGCTGCTGTCGCTGGAGCCGTCATCGATCAGCAGCAACTCCCAATTCTGGTACGTCTGGTCAACGACACTTCTCACCGCCTGTTCGACGTACATCTCGCAGTTGTAGACCGGACATATGACCGATACGAGAGGCATTAGCGGCACCGCTCATCCCTGGCGAGGCTGTGCCCGCCTCCACCGACGTAGCAGCATCTCCCTGCCCCTGAGCATGCGAGCCCTCAAACCCGGGGCTGGCTGCTGGAGGTCCCGGCCCTTGAACGTCCCCTGCCTGATTCCAAGAGCCTGGTAGTACTTGTGGGGTCTGCCGTAGGACCCCATGTAGTATCCATACACCAAAGCGGCTTCCTTTGGTTTCGGGGCCAGGTCGGAAACAAGCATCTCCGCGAGCTCGGATTGAGACTTCGGGACGTAGTTGCCGCCCAGAGAACGGTAGAATGACATCCCGGCGAGCATCGACGGCTTGCCCCAATACACCGCCTCGATGCCGGCAGTGGAGCCAAAGGAAAGAACCTTGGTGCTGCTGTCCATCAAAGCGTATGTGCTGACCGGAGAATCGGGCTGGATTACCGTCAGGTTATGCTGCGACAACCCGCGTAGTGCCCGGGTGTACGGGTTATCCACGTTGCGAAGATTAGGATGTACCCGGAGATAGAGGTGAACTTCGTTATTGCCAGCAATCCTGGGATCGGCCAGTATGCGCTGAATTGCCTCAAGTTGGTCCGAGTACAGAGGATTTCGCCACTCCTGCCCGGCTGCCTCGAACTCATCCTCCGAGGAACAGAATATCGCCACGTTGCGCTTCGCTCCGTTCCAGCCTTCGGGCAGCAAGCCCGGCTTCTGCTCGCCGACAAACGAAAACCAGGACTGCTCTTCTCCGCGTCTTCGCTGCGAGTAGAAGGCATCGGCAATGCCTGCCTTCTTTTCAATGTCGGGTTCGGCTGCCCACCGGCTGCGGATTAGCGACGTTACATACTCCAGGTCGTGGGGCAGCGCGTTCTCGTAAATCGCGTAGTGCTGTATGTCATGGCCGCGGTCATGGACGAAACACTCGGTCTTGTTCGCCTGGCAGGCCCTCAGGACGGCTCTGGTGTACGCGAATCGTCCATTGAACACGTAGACTCGGTCAGGATGTGCGCGCCTGATGAAGTCTTGCGTGAACGAATACAGGTCGTCGCACGACCTCAGGTACCTCTGGACAAGCTGAGAGTGCTCCCGCATGTCGGGTTTGGGGTCCCGGCAGAAGCTGATGACGGACGAGAGTGCGGCTTCACCCGCGTCAAAACCGTCGACGACATAATGTCGAAGCTCGTCCTTGTCGACGAAACCAGACTGCAGACGGGCTTTCGCCACGCCGGAAGGGGCGGCGATCCTCTCGCGCCGCACGCGCCCCTTCAGCAGCCTCGCGCCGTTGTTCCTCCTCCTGACACAGGCGTCGCAGCGGTCGCGGTCCGGAAGCAGCGGATCCAGGCCCCGGCGGACGTTGTGGGAGACAATCAGATCGCACGTACTCAAGCCCCGGTCGCAGACAACATGGGTGACGTGGTCCCCGGCGTCCAGGTGCTCCTGCATGATATCCAACTCCGTCTCATAGTGCGGAGTCCAGAGCACGTGCGTAGAGAAAACAGCCACTCTCATAGTCTTCGCCGTGCCTCGCAACGCTGGCCTCGCGGCTCAAACGGTGCCTCGCGAGCCGTCATGCGGCGCACGGAGTCAGGTTCCGCGTCCTCCCTCGATGTCATCCCACGACAGCGGCGTGCCGCGCGCGATGTCTCTGGCTGCTCGACGCCCCAGGACTTCGGGCAGATGCCTGGGCGCCAGTCCGTGGCTGGGCCGGATTGAGCGAACGTTCTTCCCGGTGAAGGCCTCGCCGGCTTTCACGTCCTCAACCGCGAACAGCGAACGCCGGAGTACGCGGCTTGCGGCCTCACGCTCTGTCGGTTCGTAGCTGACCACGCCCAGTGCCTTCTCAACAACACGGATGGCGTCGACCATCGTCTTGAACTCCGGCGGTTCCAAGGAGAAAGCGCTGTCCGGCCCGCCATCAGCGCGCGACAGCGTGAAGTGCTTCTCAATGATGCAGGCTCCCAGCGCGACCGCAGCCACCGGGACCGCGATGCCAAGGGTATGGTCGGAAAGCCCCACGGGCACACCGAATGCCTCTGACATATGCGGAATCGTTCGCAGATTCATCTCTTCCGGCGGAGCCGGATACCCGCTGTTGCACTTGAGCAATGCCAGTTCGGCGCATCCAGCCAGCCGGAGCGTCTGGACGGCTTCCTCAATCTCTGCGAGCGTCGCCATACCGGTTGATAGTATAACCGGTTTCCCGGTCGAAGCGACTTTCTCCAGGAGGGCAGTATCCACCAGCTCAAATGAAGCAATCTTGTAGGCGGGCACTCCCATCTTCTCGAGAAAGTCCACCGCGGTATCGTCAAACGGGCTGGAAAAAAGGTCCGGCCCGAGCCCGGCAGCGACCTCCTTGAGTCTGGGTTGCCATTCCCAGGGAGTGTATGCCTCGCCATACAAGTCATACAGATTCCTGCCCTCCCAGGCGGTCCCTTTGATGCGGAAGTACTCGTTGTCGCAGTCGATGGTCAACGTATCAGGCGTGTAGGTCTGGAGTTTGACTGCGTCAGCACCAACCTCCTTTGCGGCCTGGACAATCCGCACTGCCTGCTCAAAGCTCTGGTTGTGGTTGGCCGACATCTCGGCAACGATGTAGGTGGGTTTGCCGCGGCCGACTTCCCGGCGTCCGACGATCACACAAAGTCCTCTCGTCTCGCCATCAGCCGCAGAGCTCGCTGTCCCTTCTGAACGGTGGTGCCTGCTTCAGCGTACCCTGCTTTCTGAAACGCCCGCAGGGAACGCGTGTTCCCGGGTTTGACGTAGGCCTGTATGGACTCCACCCGGCTGTCGGCGAAGCACTGCCGAGAGCCGCGCAATATCAAGGGCGCACCGTAGCCTCGGCCGCGCGCCTCCCTGGCAATGCCAACCGAGACGACCGCCTCGTCGCCTCTTACCGTGAAACGAACCTGGCCGATGGGCTGGTCACCGCTGTTCAACGCGACGTAGAAGAAATCGGTCGGTGAACTCACGTGGTTCCGGAACCACTGCTCATGGGTGTGAAGGGGGATCACCTCCGACGAGAACGACGCAGCACGGGCCTGAGAATCGTTTCTCCACTCCCAGACCAGCCGGCTGTCATCGAGACGCGCGCGACGCAGCGTCAACTCCGCGGCGCGCAAGCCAACGACCACGCGCTCGGCTCCGGCACCATCGACCGTCCGCAATCCAAGCTCTCTCATCGCGCGACGTCGGCCCTCGTCGGCAAGCAGCGCCGAGATATCCGCAGACAGCCGGGAGACCACCGTCTTCCTGGCGACTCCGGCCCGGTCAAGCGCGTCAGCAACCATGGTCTGGTTGTCCGCAAGCACGAGCACGAGGCTGGGCACACCCGCGTGCGCCAGTTCCCAGCAGGTACTGCCGCCGGCCGCGACCGCAGTGTCCGCCCAGGCCATCAACTCGGGCATGTTCAGGGTGTTCCGCACCAGGTGTATCCGGTGGCCGCGTGACTGGAGTCTGGCGCTCCTCACCGCGACCTGCAGGGCCGCTCGGTGAGGATTGCTCGCCCCGAGCACGATGGTCACCTCCAACCCCTCTACGGGAACCCGTTCCAGCGCACGGATAACCTTGAGCGTCACGTTGTCCGGGTCGCTTCCGCCCATCGTCACGAGGACCTTGCGGGCCTCTCGCGGTGTCTCTCGCTCCCGGCCTCGCCGCTTCAGGAACTCGGTCCGCAATAGCACGTACCGCGTACCGAGAAGCAGCCTGGTGTCGCGGTCGCAGTGATAGTGCAGCTTCTCGGCGCCCAGGTTCTGGTTGAGCACGATGTCGGCATGGTACTTCGGCCAGTGCGCCATGTCGTCGATGGCGAGCATCCGCACCCCGGCGGCGCGCGCTGCCTTCTGGTACTCCGGGTCGAAGTGGTAGCCGTCAATCGCGAGCCAGTCCGGCTTGAGTGTCTCGATGAGCCGCAACGTCGTGTGCAGATCCGCCGGATTCGGGTGCGCGTCCTTCAGCGACACAAATCGCGCACCTTCAGTGCGGACGCGCCGACGAAGCGCAGGACTGGGGCAGTGACTGAGAAACGTAGTTCGCATGCCCTGTGCCTGCCACGCCTGAGCAAGTGCGAGGCAGCGCATCAGATGTCCCGTGCCGATCTCGGTATTCGCGTCTGCGCGGATCAGGAGTGTTTCAACTGTCTTTCGTCGCTCGCCGCGCTGAACGTCGCGTCCCCTCGTCATCGATTCATCTAGGTGGGGAAGTCCCTGCCTACCCTGAATCTCGGCTTCCATCTTACCGTGGCCCCGTCCCTTTCGAAGATGCTCTTGTTGACCCACCGGTCGGTGATCGTCCAGAACTCCGCTTCATCCATGCCGATGTACTCGCAGAACTCACGGATGTAACGTTCGTCACACTTGCCGTCATACCGCTCCACAAGCTCGGCCGCCTCCTGTCTTGACATTCGTCCTTCTCTTATGAAGTAGCAGACTTCGTCGGTGACGAAACCGAAACCGAACTTGTAGAACTTCAGCATCTGGTTGACGATCTGCATGTCGGAGTCGATGGAGCAGTGCGGGCTCAACCGTCCGGTCAGGCTCGGCTCGTGGCCCGGCCTTCCCCGGAGGCCGTGATCGACCGCAAACTGAATATTGGCGCTGTAGGACCACTCCTTCACATAGTGGCCGATCCAGATGGCTCTGATTCCGGCCCGTCCGAGCTCGGCCGCGTCCGGGAATTGGTAGAACTGCAGGTCCTTCAGCCCGATACCATCCTGCACCCAGTCACCGGCGTTCCCTCCGCCCAGCGTGTTGTGCTGCCTGATCATCAGGGCGTCGTCGCCCGGGGGGATGCTCTCAACGACGCCAAGCGTGGCGGCCGGGTTCTCCCCCTGGATGACCAGCGGGATCCCGAACCTCAGGGCGGCCTGGTATGACACGGCAAACAACGAGTACTCCGATGGCTTGACCGGATTGCCGTGCTCGATGAACGACCGCCGCGCAAGCGCGCGGATTACGCGGGGATTCGGTCGGTAGGAAATCATGTCGAACCCATGTTGAACCAGATTCTCGAGGTTGCTGCGTCCCACGTCCGTGATGCCGTCGGGCGCGCAGTTCACCAGCAGCGCCCGCAGTCCGAGCCGGTCCCTTGTATAGAAGGCCTGGACGTGGCTATCCTTACCTCCGCTGACCCCGATAATGCAATCGAAGCCTTGCCTTGCTCTTCCCCTGGCCCAATCGGCAATCTCGCGGAGCCTCTTATCTCTTTCGGCCCAGTCAATCCGAGCCGTCTCCTCCCAGTAGCGGCAGGCCGCGCATACGCCTTCTTTGTCGAATACGAGACCGGGTCTTGTATCGGGCTGGACGCACTTCTTGCAGTACTTCAACCTGCCGGCCTCCTTATGTGGACCGTGGCGGGGACGCGGGCCAAGAGTGCCTTGCTCATAGGTCGCGTGCGTCAGACGAATCAGGCATCTGGCCGGCGACCGCAAACAGCTTCTCGGCGAATTCCCAGTCTTCAGGAGTATCGATATCCTGGACGAGATAACGAGGTATCAAGATGGGCAGGGCGTCACTGGAGAGCAAGCGTTTCTCGCGCTGGTACTTCTCCACGTCGCACCAGTAGAACTGACCGGCATCGTGGAATACGTCAGGCAGGTCCTGCGACCGTTTGGAGAGATTCTCGGGCCAGACCATCTCGACACGCCCCCGGTCGTTCAGTTTCAGCGAACGGAAGATAGGGTACGGGTACGTCGCAACCGAGAAAACCGAGGTAGCCTCATGCTCACGCATAACCTCCAACCCTCTGCTGATGTACTCCGGCCGGATGAGTGGGGCGGTCGCGTAGATGCAGCAGGCGTAACGGGCCGGCTGGTCGTGCTCGGCGAGCCAATTGAGAGCATGGATGATGACGGCATCGGTACCGGTGTGGTCGTCTGCCAGCTCGGCCGGACGCCGGAAAGGCACCTCGGCTCCGAATCGCTTGGCGACCTCCATAATCGCATCCGAGTCCGTTGAAACGATGATCCGGTCGAAGACACCGCTTTTCTGAGCAGCTCGGATGGAATGGGCAATCATCGGCAGGCCCGCGAAAATCTTGATGTTCTTGTCGGGTATTCGCTTACTCCCTGCCCGGGCAGGGATGATGGCTACGACTCTCACTTCCGGTACACCCCAATCACCTTGGTCAGAGCAAGGACCACGTCGCTGGCATCACTGTCGCTCATCGCGGGGAAGAGCGGCAGCGTCAGCATTCGGTCATACGCCTCTTCGGCCACCGGGCAGTCGCCCGGTTTCGTGCCGAAACGTCGCCGGTAGAATGGGTGTAGGTGCACCGGAACGTAGTGGACGTTCACGCCGATGTTCTCGGCACGAAGCGCCGCAAAGATGCGGGCGCGGTCCACCTTCAGCCGCTCAAGCTGCAACTGCACCACATAGAGATGATAGGCATGACCCACTCCGGGCCGGACGCGCAGCGGCCTCACTTCCGGCATGTCGGCGAAAGCGCGGTTGTAGGTCGCGGCAATCTCGCGGCGCCGGGAAACCCACGCCGGCAGCTTCGCCAACTGGCTTAGACCCAGGGCGCACTGGAAATCGGTCATCCGGTAGTTGTAGCCGAGTTCCGTCATCTCATAGAACCAGGAGCCCCTCTCTTCGCGCTGACGATGGTCGGTGGTGATGCCATGGTTGCGGAAGATACGCATGCGCCCTGCCCGTTCGGGGTCGTCGGTCGTAATCATGCCGCCCTCGCCGGTCGTGACGTGTTTCACGGGATGAAATGAGAAGGTGCTCAGGTCTGCCAGCGAGCCGACCGGCCGCTCTCGATAGCTGCCGCCGATGGCGTGGCAGGCGTCCGCGACCAGTGCGAGCCTGTTCCTGCCCGTGACCTCGCGCAGAACGTCATAGTCGCAGGCTTGCCCGGCGTAGTCAACGGCGATGACCGCCCTGGTGCGGCGAGTGATGCGGGACTCGACCTGGCCCGGATTCAGCAACAGCGTGTCCGGGTCCACGTCGGCGAAGACCGGCGTGCCGCCCTGGTAGACGACGCAGTTGGCGCTGGCGGCAAAGGTCATGGCCGGCACAATCACCTCGTCACCTGGGCCGATTTCGAGGGCGAACATCGCGGCGTGAAGGGCAGCGGTACCGCTGCTTACAGCCACAGCCTCATTCGTGCCCACGGATTTGGCGAAGCCGCGCTCGAACTCCGCGACCCTCGGACCGGTGGTCAGCCAATCCCCTCGCAGAACCTCTACGACCGCCCGGATGTCTTCTTCGTCAATGGACTGGTGGCCGTAGGCCAGCAGCTTCGGGCGGACCGGGGCACCGCCGTCAATCGCCAGTGACGTCATTCCATTCCTCGCAGGGAGCCCGTCCCGGCGCGTTGGTGTTTGGATGGTACATCGGAGTATGTTAGCTTGCGTAACACGAGAGTCAACAGCTCATGGCTCACGGCCCGCAACAAGCGGCTTGCCAAACCTGCCGGCGGCTGTCCGGGGAAGGCGCAACTCCTGCGCGTGTAACCGCTTGGCCGGCTCGCCGATGTCGAACACATCCGTCCGTATCTTGGCCAGGACCCTAGGATCGCAGCCACGGGCCGCCCGCTTGCCCAGAAGTACCTGAACAGCCATCGCGAAGCTCTCGCCCGAGATGTGCCTCTGCCGGCTCAGTTTGTAGAGCTGCCGGCCGAAACTGAGGCAAGGGACATGCTGCGAGGTCGAAACCCCGCAGGCGTTTATGACCTCCCTGACATTGGTCTCCATCGCGCAGAGTTCGGTCATCGCCGCCTCGTAGCGCAGGGCCATTCCCTCGCGATGGTCGTTGAGCGTGTCCTTAACCCGCTCGACCTTGTACTTCGCCTTCCATCGCGCCGCACTTTTCACCGGGTCAGCCATTCTGTTCCTCCATTCGTACTGCCTGTCTCACACCATCGCATTCCTGCATCGGGACCATGAACAACTCAGCGTCCGGAAGCCAGAGGCTGGTCTCCAACCAAGAACCGTAGTATTTCAGAGTTCTGAGCCGTTCATTCTGGACTGTTTGTAGTGGAACGTGAAATGTGGCAGCTAGATGACGTAAGGCACTCAAATGTAAGACGATAGTCGATGTGACTCATGAATCAGGATAGCACCTACCGGGTCACTCCCCGAGCCACTCCCCCAGTCACTCCCTGAGTGACTCCCCGAGTGAACCGGTAGGTGATCACCCCGTTGAACTGGCGGGTGAACCCCTGGGTCAGTCGGGGGATTAGTTACAGACTGAGCTGGGAATTCATCTACCGACTTACTTGCCGGATAACTTAGTGGTTGAGTCGGTAGGTGACCCTAGGGGCGAGTCGTGGGGTGTATTGGTGGGTGAACCGCTGGTTGACCTGCCGGATGACCTGCAGACTGACCAGCCGAATGACTTGAGCGGTGACTTGCCTAGTGACCTGCCGAGTCCAATCGGCAGCGGTTTCTCGATTCGGGTTCGATACTCTGCGCCGTGCGCTGAATCAAGCGCCGACAATCGCGCTGCTGCTCGTGATGGTTCTGAGAACGATGTGTGGGTCTGCGCAATCGCTGAAGAGCGACGCGCTGACCGTTACGCCGGCCGGAGCCTTGGCCGGTGGCTTGCTTCGGGCCTGCGACCGGGCTTTCCGAGAAGTTTCAGGAGTGCTTTTCGCGGGCGCCGGCCATGGTTCTCAGTTCATCCACGGAGAGCCACTGAGTATTCTTGTCGCTGCTGTAGCAGAAACCGTCCGGGCACGGCTTACCGCCGTTTTCGGCAATGTACTCTTGCGCGGACCACGAGTGAATCACCGGTAGAATTGCGTAGTAATCGTCGTGCTCAACCGTGTGGCGGGCATCGTCTTCGGAAATCATTGTCTCGTGGAGTTTCTCGCCGGGCCGGATGCCCACGACTTCGGTCTTGCACTCCGGCGCGATGGCACGAGCCAGGTCGGTGATGCGCATGCTCGGTATCTTGGGAACGAAAATCTCGCCGCCGGTCATGCGTTCCAGCGAATTGAGTACGAACTCCACCCCCTGCTCCAGTGTAATCCAGAAGCGCGTCATCCGGGCGTCGGTTATCGGCAGGACGCCGGTTGCGCGACGATTCAGGAAGTATGGCACAACGCTTCCCCGGCTGCCCACGACGTTGCCATACCGAACCACGCTGAACCTGGTGCTGTGTGTCCCGGAGTAGCTGTTCGCAGCCACGAAGAGTTTGTCGGAGCAAAGCTTGGTTGCACCGTAGAGGTTAATCGGATTGGCTGCCTTGTCGGTACTCAGGGCAATCACCTTCTTGACGCCGCAATCGATTGCCGCATCGAGCACGTTCATCGCGCCGAGCACGTTGGTCTTCACCGCCTCGCTGGGGTTATACTCGGCCGCAGGCACCTGCTTCAGCGCCGCGGCATGAACAACGACGTCCACGCCGTCAAAGGCCCGGTACAGCCGCTGTCGGTCGCGCACGTCGCCGATGAAGTAGCGGATGGACGGATAGCGTTCTTCGCTGAACCTTCCCTGCATCTCGAACTGCTTCAGTTCGTCGCGGCTGAAGATAATCAACTTGCGCGGCTTGAAACGCGACAGAACTATCTCGGTGAATTTCTGACCAAAGGAACCGGTCCCGCCCGTGATCAAGATTACCTTGTCGCCAAGCATCAGTGCTGACCTCCCTGCGTCGAACCTTGCGAACTCCTGAGAACTGAGGGGATGGAGAAATACCCCACCGGCGCCGAGGCATCCAAGCCGAGGCCGTCGGCGCTGCCGCCGGCAGTGACGACAAGCGGGGCGGTGATGTCATCTACCACATCAAACGGTTGCGCGTCCGAATTGCCCAGCCAGAAGTACAGAGGATAGGTACCCGGACGAATGCGAATGTCGGGGAAGTCAATCGTGACCGACCCCTCGGTTTGCGCACGGACGGACGCGGGCGAGATGACGTGCCTGGCAGTCGTGACAATTTCGCCGGTATTGCCGGAACGCAGCGCCACCGACACAAGCAGGTCGGGTATGTCCTTCATGACTTTGTAGGACATCACCAACCGTATGATTCCCCCTACCTCGACGTCGTAGCGGTCGCTGCCGCGCTCGTCCTGCACGGCGATGTGCGTGAAACGAACAGCGCCTGACCCGCGCCGGTGCTTCTCGCTGTGCATGGCCGTGTCGGCATCGACCTTGACCTCGCGCTGACGCCGGTTGTAGAGATCCAGTGTCTGGTCGGTAGGAGCATCCATGGCAACCTGCCCGGCGTCGATGAGTATGCTTTTCGGGCAGAGCGTGCGAACCGCCTGCAGGTTGTGGCTTACAAACAGGATGGTCCGTCCTTCACCCGCCACGTCCCCCATCTTACCGAGGCATTTCTTCTGAAAGGCCGCGTCGCCGACTGCGAGCACTTCATCCACCAGCAAGATTTCCGGATCGAGATGAGCGGCGACCGCGAATGCCAGCCGGACGTACATCCCGCTGGAGTAGCGCTTGACCGGCGTGTCTATGAACTGCTCGACTTCCGAGAAGGCCACGATTTCGTCAAACCTCCGACTGATCTCCGCTTTCTTCATGCCGAGAATCGCGCCGCTTAAGTAGATGTTCTCGCGGCCGGTGAGCTCCGGGTGAAAGCCGGTCCCGACCTCGAGCAGCGATGCCGCCCTCCCGTAGACGAACGCGCGGCCTGAAGTCGGCTCGGTAATCCGTGTAAGAAGCTTCAGGAGAGTGGATTTGCCGGCGCCGTTTCGCCCGATGATCCCCAGCACCTCGCCCGCCTGGACGGTAAACGACGCGTCCCTTAGAGCCCAGATTGTATTGGGTCGAGGACCGGCCTGTGGGTGGTCGGGTCCGACGCTTGCGTGCCTCGCGCCGACTTTCTGCGTCAGATGTTCTTTGCCGCGCAGCGTGTGCCACCTGCGTTCCAGGGACTCCCGCAGTGTCCTGCCCCCAATCGCGCCCAGCTCGTAGAGCTTGGAGAGGTGCTCGACTTCGATGATGGGATCAGGCATGGCAACTCAAGGTTGAGGTTAAGGCTAAGGCCGAGCCATAGATCACCGGTTCGACCTTCTGAGCGTTGAGATGACTTTGTTCAGGTCGGCGTGAATGGCGTCTAGCTTGTCGGCTATCTCACGGGCGACGGTCGCAGTCAGATAGCCCACGCGCTTGCCATACTCCACATGACTCTGGGTCTCCGTGACCGAGCCACGAGCGACGTGGTAGAACCTGACCTTGTCGGGTGTGTGACTTCTGCCGAAAGCCTCCGCGATATTTGCGGAGATGCTGAGGGCCGCTCGCCGAATCTGCGATGTAAACCCATAGTCCTCTTTGCGCGGCAGCTTGTCGGTCAAGACGAAGACCTGCTCAGCCACCGCCATGGCCGACTGCCAGACAGGCATGTCCTTGAATGAAAGATAGGCCGGTCTAGGTTGAGGTAGAGATGGAGGATTAGGTTGAGATTCTGGTCGAGGTCGAGATTCAGACATAGACCTTCCTGGACCTTAGCCCTGACCTTGGCCTAACCCTTGCTCCTAACTTCGACCTCAACCTTAGCCTTGACCTCATCGCCTACACCGTATCCACAAATGTCCGTTCAGCCCGATTGAACATCACCAGCCCGAGGAACAGGACGAGCAGGGTCATCGCGACCGAGATCAAGGTGTATCGGGGGCTTACCGTCCCGACGCCCAGGAATGCGTGTTTGAACAGCTCCACCACAGCGGTCATCGGATTAAGCGCGGCGACGATGCGCCACTTCAGGTTGGTGACCATCGACAAGGGGTATACTACCGGAGTCGCGTACATCCAGAGCTGGATCAGGAACGCCATGGCGTATACCAAGTCCTGGTACTTCACGGTCAGCGCTGTTACCAGCAGGCCGAAACCCAGGCTGACGGCCGCGGTCTGGACAACCAGCAACGGCATGAGGAGGAGCTCGACGTTGGGCCTGATGAGCGGCCCGGCGGCGGAGAAGAACTTGAAATAGGTAAAGAAAGCCAGGAAGGTCAGTAGCTGGATTGCGAAGGCGATCAGGTTGGAAACGACTGCCGACAGCGGCACAACCAGCCGGGGAAAGTAGACTTTGCCGAAGAGACTGATGTTCGCCGTAAACGTGGTCGAGGTGGCGTTGAGGTTCGCCGCGAAGTAGTTCCACGGCACCAGCGCGCAAAGATAGAAAAGCAGCTTCGGCATGCCATCCGAGGGGAGCTTGGCGACGTTGCCGAAGATGACCGTGAAGACGACGGTCGTAAGGACCGGCTGGATGACGAACCAGGCCGGCCCCAGGATAGACTGCTTGTACCTCGACAGGAAATCCCGACGGACAAGGAGCACAAGCAGGTCCCGATACTCTGCCAGACCGCGCCAGTCAACATGGAGCAGGCCCCGGCTGGGCTGGATGACGATTCTGGGCAGCCGCCTGCCTGATGGAATCGAGCCGCCATCGGCCGCGTCAGGTACACTCATGGCTATGACTGCTGGCGGAAGTCGCGGTAGAGTGGCAGGTCACCCAGCTATCTATCCTTCGTTCCCGGTCGTTCGGACCAGATGTTCGAGTCCCTCCGGGAAGGAAACGCGCTCTTTGAGGCCGAGTCTGTCCCTCAGAACATTGACCGACGCGAGCGAGTGCTTGACATCACCGGGTCGAGCGACAGCATACTCCGGTTCGACGCGTTTGCCGGCAATCCGGCAGATCTCGCTCACAAGGAAGTTCAGAGTGTAACGCTCACCGGCAGCGACATTGCACAACAAGAACGGCGGGGTCGTCATCTTGTCCTTTGTCGTCTGGTCCTTGGTCTGGGACGAAGGACCAAGGGCCAAGGACTGCAGCGGGACAGTACACGCTGCCAGGTTCGCCGCGACGACATTCGCGACCGGCGTGAAGTCGCGCGACTGCTCTCCGTCGCCGTAGATGACCGGGCGCCGGCCATCGCGGATGGCGGCGATGAACTTGGGTATCACAGCAGCGTACTGGCTGCCGGGGTCCTGGCGCGGACCGAACACGTTAAAGTAGCGGAGTGCCACGGTCTCGAGGCCGTATAGCCGGCTGAAGACCTGGCAGTAGTGTTCGCCGGCGAGCTTGGCGCAGGCGTAGGGCGACAGAGGATTCGGTGTCATGCTCTCGTGCTTGGGCAGCTCCGCCGAGTCGCCATAGACAGAAGACGATGAGGCATATACGACCCGCCTGACTCCGCAATCCCGGGCGGCAATCAACACGTTGAGCGTACCGGTAGCATTGACCTCGTGTGTTGTCACGGGGTCCTTGATTGAGCGCGGGACCGACGGCAGGGCGGCCTGGTGAAGTACGAAGTCGACCGGGCCGGACGAGGACGCGGTCGAAGTCGGGTGAGCGCACATCGCGGAGCGCAGCACGTCGAGCGAGCGGACATCGCCCTCGATCAGTTCGACATCCTTCAGGAAAGGGGCCAGGTTCTCGCGCCGGCCGGTTGAGAAATTGTCGATGACCCGGACTGAATGGCCACGTTTGAGCAGCTCTTCAACGATGTTGGAACCAATGAAGCCTGCTCCCCCTGTAACGAGTACTTTAAGCATCATCAGTGGATACTATGCAATGTCCGACTGGAGTCAAGTGGGGCACGGGAGGAATCGGAGCGCGCCGCGGCAAGGGAATCGTCGAACTTCTGCACCTCGCTCTCGAGCCGGCTGATCTTCTGCTCGACGTTGCTGTCGGTGACCACATACTCGTTCCGGCTCATGGCGTCCACCATGAATCGGCAGATGGCAGGTGAATAGTGACTGTAGTCCATGTAGTTGTCCAGGTCCATGGTAATGTCACCGATGTCCTGAAAGTCGAATATCCGGACGTTGGGCAGCCCGCGGGTCCGCTGGAAGATGTAGCGCTTCAGATCCATCAGGGTCTCCAGCCGGTGGCCGCTCACGCTCCAGAAGAGGACCGAATACGGTGGGTAGAAGAAGTAGTATTCCACCGCCGGGTGGCGTCCGATCAAAGGCATGACATTGACGTCGAAGCAGCGCTTCATGGTATCCAGGTCACCGGGACGGACCTGCACCGGCCCGGCATTCTGTCGCAGCGCGTCCCGCCACGTAGCCAATGTCGTCTCACGCGAAAACGTGAACCGATCCGCTACGTACTGGCAACTGTCCAGGTTCATCTCCCGGTTGTAGCGAGTCAGGTGGAGCAGATTGGCAGCGAGCGCCCGCCTGCAGTCCGATACCAGCACATCCAGGTTCAGCAGGTAATGGTAGTCGTTGAACGGGTTATCGTCGTAAAGGTAGAACGGCATGCTCCCGGGCCCGAAGTTGAGTACCTTGGTGCCGCCGCCGAACTCGTTGAGGTCGAGGCCCCAGATGACGGTCCTGACCTTGCCCGTCCTCAGCGCGGTATTCAGCAGGATGTTCTCCTCGTAGGGTCTCCCGCCGCCGATGGATGTAAGCAGCACCCGCCGGGACAGCTTCTTGCCCACTTCCGAAGGAGTGAAGCTCTGTACCATCGACGAGCCGGTGATGATACAGTTGTAGTCGTAGTGCTTCGCGAATCCCGGGTTGTAGTAGCGCTGGTTCTCCCACAACGGGCGGTAGAACGTCGCGCGCCGGTAGTGCTGGAGCGGGTCAATCACGAACACGGTGCCGGCGACGAGGGCCAGACACAACGTCACGTACAAGAGCAGCCGGCGCATCCAGACTTTGTAGCGAAGCTTGCCGCGCATCATGTGCCTAGAAGTTGAAGTAGAGGAAGGTGCTCACCTTGTTCATGCTCAGGAACGAGACGACGAACAGAACCGTCGCCAGAATCAGCGTGCGCGCGTTGGGCGAGAATCGCGCGGTCATCTCATCGGAGTTCTTCAGCAGGATGCAGACCAGGAGGAAAGCACCTATCATCCCGGCTGCCGGGGCGATCATGATCGGCCCGGTCCCGCGCCCGCACACATTCTCCACGCAACCGTCGGTGAACTCTACACCGACCCGTGTCAGCAATGACAAATGCCCCGCCAGCAGGCGCGGAAGTTGCACTCCGTTCAGGCCGGCCATGCCGCGCAGGACCGACACCGCTCCCGGCAACGTCCTGGCCCTGAAGAACACCCAGCAGACGCTGACGAAACCGAAGGTCATGACCCAGGCAAGCGCCCTTCCCAGCCTGAGGTTCGCTCCTTCCCAGATGCGGTGGATGACATTACCCAGCCCGTGCAGGAAGCCCCAGAGCATGAACGTCCATCCTGCCCCGTGCCAGAACCCACCGATGACGAACGTCAGCAGCACGTTCAGGTGGGTCCTGAGCTTGCCCTTGCGGTTGCCCCCCAGTGGAATGTAGACGTAGTCCCTGAGGAATCGGCTCAAGGTCATGTGCCAGCGTTTCCAGAAGTCCTGTACGTTGAGGGCCTTGTAGGGCGAGTTGAAGTTCCTGGGCAAGATGATATTGAACATCCGCGCCAGGCCGAGCGCCATGTCGGTGTAGCCGCTGAAGTCGAAGTACAACTGCAGTGTAAACGCGAGCGTCACCGTCCAGGCCTCGATGAAGTTCAGCGGCGCGTGGGCTGCGAAACCCTTGTCGGCCCATACCGCGAACGCGTCGGCCACTATCACCTTCTTGGCCAGCCCGATTGAGAACTGGTAGGCCCCCTGTGACAGGTTCTTCCAGTTGAGCAGCTTGTTCCTCAACCGGTCGAACTGAGGCATCATCTCTCGATGGTGAATGATGGGGCCGGCAATCAGGTGCGGAAAGAAAGTGACGAATAGAATGTAGTTCAGGAAGCTGTACTCGTTCGCCTTTCCCTTGGAACTGTCCACCAGGAACGCAATCTGGGTGAACGTGAAGAAGCTGATGCCCAGCGGAAGAATGAGCCGGAGTGCTCCGACGTGGGCCGACAGGAAGGAGTTGAAGTTGGCAATGAAGAAGTTTGCGTACTTGTAGTATCCCAGCACCAGCAGGTTGACCACGACCCCGGCGGCCAGAATCGCCTTCCTTCTGCGGGCACCGGGCGGCAGTCGCAGCAGCGTCGCACCGACCGCATAGTTGAAGCAGATGCTGGCGGCCAGCAGCGCTACGAACCTCCAGTTCCAATAGGCATAGAAGACGACGGATGAGAGGGCCAGCCAGGCCTTGCCCGCCGTGACGAGCCTCTTCCAGTTAAGGAAGAAGTACCCGATCAGCGCAATCGGCAGGAAGAGGAATATGAAGGGATACGAATTGAAGAGCATCTAGCTGCGGAGGATAGGAACTGGGAGGCGGGATGTCAAGCACGGACAAGAGCCGGTCCCGACGCACCACAACCTATGGTATCCCTCTGCCGCGGTCACCACTATTGCCCGAGGGAGTGGATGAACCGCCCACTGCCCAGGGGGCGGCAGCCAAAGACAGAATCGACCAAAGTGATGAACAGGGCCTGGAAGAACATATGGGCGGGACTTTGAGAAGACGTTGGAAGCGATCTGCAGAAGAGCCGACCCTCCGGCCTTCCAACCGAGCGACAAGTGAAGCAACCGAAGAAACGGTTTCTCAAGTAGTTGTGCGTACCGTCCATGAGGCGCTTCTTTGAAGCCCTCAGAGAGTCCGTGAAGGACCTTTCGCGGCAGCTTTCAGGGGAGCTTCCGGACGAGTTTCGAGAGTAGCTTTCCCGGTCGCTTTCGGTGGCGGAACTCAGGATGAGGCCTGCCCCCGGTTCAGACTCACTATCTTCGACTCCATCCTTCGGGCACGTCTATCTCGAGCGGGCGTCCCGACTGCCAGGCTGCGCGGAGGTATTTCACCGGTCACAACTGAACCCACGCCAATGAGGGTGCAGTTGCATGTCCGCGACCCTTGAGGGCGTACTCCTGCGCCGCGTAGGGCGGATAGAGCAGTCGCTGATGGACGGACGGTCCTGGACAATCGCCGCTCTCTTGAAGCCTTCGACCGAAGACTTGCATAGTAGAGACGGAAGCGTCGCCGGCCCCTGGTGAATCATCACACTCTATTGCCTGCGCCCGAGCGTACCGACCGTGTGCGTAGAACCCCGTCCGTTGCCTGCGGACGGCTGGCCCGGAACGGTGCCTGGCGGCGTGCTCGGGTCGGCCGTTGTCTTCGGACGCGGCGACACTCGGTAAACCCAGCCGTCACTCAAGTGAGCCACCTCCTCGAATTCAGCAACCCGCTCCAATTCATCAAGTGAGTAGATCGACTTGCGCCAGGTCATGTTGAACCACACCAGAACCGACCCGTTGCGGTCAGGCCAGGAACCCCTGAGAGCGTCCAGTCTGACGTCGCTTCTAAACGGCACAGACCTCGCATTCACGCGGCCCAATTCCCAGAGCGCATCGGGGCCGTCGCTGTACACGTGGACATCGGCCGCGGACAGTGTCCGCCTCGCGTATGCTATGGTCTCGCTCTGCCGCCACTTTGTGGTGTTGTATTCTCCGGCACCTTCATGGAACCGCGTGGCCGTGTCGGCCAGGACGCTCCGCAATGGAAAGAACAGCCAGATGGCAAGAAGCAGTGCCGGCGCGCTACGTACAAGGCCGGCACGTGCATTCTGGAGCGGACTCAGCAGGCGGGCAAACAGGTCAAGGAGAATCAGGGTAATCGGAATGTAGACGTAGGAGACATATCGTTCCTCAACGAATCCGTCGCCCCCTCTCGCGGCAAGAGCCGACGCTAGTACGACCGCGTATGCCATGACCAGTATGATTGACGGCAAATAGATCCGGAAGGTGGTCTTCAAGCTGCCGACAATTCTGCCTCTCGACCTCGGTAAGAACGCTATCGCAGTTGCCGCAACGACGAGTACCAAGAGCAAAAGAAGCCCGGCGGGTCCGGGAAGATACCACGAGAGCGCCGTGCGAATGCAGTAGGCGATACCACCAACCCAGGCAGACGAAATCTCCGCCATCGTGCGGGTGGAATTGACGTCGATCGCCGTCCCAACGTGCCTGAGTCGCTGCAGATGTAACATCCAAAGTGCAATTGGTACCAGCGCAACGGCGGCGAAGCCGCACGCACGTACGATTCGCTTGCCGAACTTCATGCCCGGGGCCAGAATCATCGTCAGGACCCCGGCCAGCACGAGGGCAAGCCCGAGATACTTGTCAACGCACGCGAACGCCGCCGCCAGGGCCATGACGAAGAGCACCCGTCGGCGTCGGCTCTGCCAGTAACTGTGAGCCGCAAGCAGGTAGACAAGAACCAAGGTAACAAAGAGCCCGTCGGCTATGGCCATTACGTAGACGGGTATCAATGCTCTGGAAAGGAGGACGGCGCACATCCCCAGCACACCATAAGCCATCGTGGGCCGCGAACCGGGTCGAAACAGCATGGCAGACATGAGAATAACCAGCGCGAAGAGCACGGAGTTGACGACATGTGCGAACAGCATCGGGTCGAGCCGCGTTACAGAACTAATGAGCGCCAGCAGCATCGAATAGAGCGGGGGGTATATGGCCATCGGCCTGCCGTCGTGGAAGACGAACCCTTTTCCCGCCACGAGGCTGCGTGCTACGTCGAGGTAGTTAACCGAGTCAGGTGCAATTCCGGCCCCATACCTGGCGGTAGAAATCAGCACCAGTGCGGCCCCTGCCAGCGCGAATATCCCGGCAAACACCCACCACCTGCGCCCGGAGCCGACGTTGTCCATCTGGCCTTGGACAGTCGTCGAATCACGCACATCCGGCGAGCGCAGACGAAGCATGCTAATTGCGGCCCGAGTTCTGGTCGGGGCGAGCGGATTCAGGGACAGAAGATGCCGCGAGCACAGCGGAAAGTCTCTGCTCCCAGCACCAGGCAGTCGTCATCATCTCGTCGAGTCCGCGCTCCGGCCGCCAACCGAGGAGCTCCCCTGCCTTGCGGTTGTCGGAGAAGACTGCCGCAGCGTCGCCGGCGCGGCGGGGCCCTACACGGTATTTCAGCCTGCGGCCGGTGGCCCGTTCAAAGGCCTGAATCGCCTCCAGCACGGTCGTGCCCGTCCCCGACCCGAGATTGATGGCCGCTACCTTCTCTGTCCCTCGTCCTCCGCGTCCCTTCTTGCGCAGGTAGTCGATTGCCATGACATGGGCGCGGGCGATGTCGGAGACGTGGACGTAGTCGCGGACGCACGTGCCGTCGCGTGTTTCGTAATCGCTGCCGTGTACGACGAGCTCAGTCAGTCTGCCGGCCGCAACCCGCGTTATTCGCGGGAAGAGGTTATCCGGTTCGCCGTAAGGGGTCTCCCCGATTTCGCCCGAAGCGTGCGCGCCGACCGGATTGAAATAGCGCAGCGAAACGAAACCGGTCTCGCTGGTTCTCGCGGTATCCGTGATGATGTGCTCGCCCATCTGCTTGGTCCGGGCATAGGGACACTCCGGCTCGCCGAACGGCGTGTCTTCCGCGACGGGAAGCGCTGTGGTGTTACCATAGACCGAGCATGAAGACGAGAAGATGAGGTGCGGAATCCCGTATTTGCCGGTGCAGGCAAGAACGTTGAGCAGGGAGTTGATATTGTTGTCGTAGTAGAGCAGCGGCTTTGCCACCGACTCGGGCACGGTCTTGTAAGCGGCGAAGTGGATGACCGCGACCGAATCGCGGTGCTGATTGAATACGCCCTCGGTACTCGCCGCATCGCGCAGGTCAATCCTGTGGTTGATAACTCTCTTTCCTGTGATCCGCTCGACGCCGTCCAGGACGCTCTCGCCGGAGCGGGAGTTATCGTCGATCGAAACCGCGTCGAACCCGGCCGACAGCAGCTCGACCAGCGTGTGGCTACCGATGTAGCCGCAGCCGCCGGTGACTATGACCTTTGACGTCTGGCACCCGCCTCACGCAGTTTGTCATCTGACTGGCGTGGACCTTGTGGTCGCAACGGTCCGTAAGAGCCTATGCCCATGGCGCCTAACTATTAGCGAAAACACGAGAAGAATCAAGAAAAGCACGGACGTTCATGAAGATAGACTGAGGCGCGGGCCGGCGGTCGGCGGCTCTCAACCACGCCCGCACCCATGGCACCTTCACTCTGGAACAGCCCTGAAGACGTTGTCGCCGTGGTACCATCACTCCAGCACGGGTTTGACTTATCCCGCGGGCCGAATATGATTAGCCGGTGCGCCGCATTCGGCGCAATCCGCTGGGGTCTTAGTGTAGCCTGGTTTAACACGCTGCCCTGTCACGGCAGAGATCGCCGGTTCAAATCCGGTAGACCCCGTTGCGCGAGGAAGTCCGAATGACGATACTCGAATTCCGACTGAACCCCGAATGAGAGGAAACGTCCAATTCGGACTTCGCGCTTTCCGCGTATTCACTTGTCATTCGGGTTGCGGGCTTCGAGCTTGCCTGCTGCTCCTGGTGACACTCACCGGGGCGGCCTCGGGCATTTCCCCCGCGGCAAGGCTGAAGTCCAGCTACGAACTCGCTCTCAATGCCGAACGCCTGACCGAGGCCATTGTCGACAACCATCCCCGCGACATCTACCGGATGTTCACGCCGGCGTTTGCCGCCGAGAACTCGTTCGCGAGTTTCGAATCCGCCTTTGTCCGGTGGACTGCCGGCCGCCGTATCGTCCGCGCCAGCCACAAGGTCGTAGACGTCAAGGGCCCGGCCGGGTACGTTTCGAGCTGGTTCGTATTCCAGGGCCAGCGCGACTGCAACTATGTCTACCAGAACTGGTTGTACACCGACAACGGCTGGGAACTCGTCTGGCTGTCCCGGGTCATGGACACGAGCTTCGCGTATGGCCAGACCGACTCGCTCGAACTGATACGGGTGGCCGAGGCCGGCGTGCGCTACGTGCTCTCGAGGCCGGGACTCGATCGGTTCCGGGCAGGGTTCAAGCGGCCGGACACCGTTGTGATGGTGCGCCTCGGTCTACCGGGTGAGGGCGAGTTCCATCTTGACAGCCTGCCGATCTTCTGGACCACGGTGGCGGAGATAAGACAGGGTAGCCACCTGCCAGGCACCCAGTTCCTGCTCAGCCTCGCGCTGGTCAGGCTCATGGGTGACATGGCTCTCGTGACCGTAGACCTGACTCCGACCGGGTACGCTGTTCTCGGCCGAAAGCACCACCCGCGGGGAATCGAGGTCTATCTCGAGCGGGCCGGCGCTGACTGGCGGTTCTACGGCGTCGGGAAGACCTGGTAGACACCGGAAGCTGGAAGTCAGAAACCCGACCGCAGCCGACTGCGGGACGCGGACTCCATCGACGAGCCCGATGCCGGCAGCGAGAAGCTCGTCCTTCCTGGCACGTCTCCCTTCACTCTTCTCTCTTCTGCTCCCAGCCGGCGGCGTGAATGGCTCCACGACGGGCCGCGAGGACCTCTTCTACAACCGTTGGCCGATGAAAACAGAACCGGACCGGGGTCGCCGGTCCGGCTCTCAAGACTCGCTTTCCGTCCTACAATTCGCCGATCAGGTTCTGGTACAGACCCATTTGGTCGACCTCGATCAACTCAATCTCGTTCACCGCACGGGCCAGCTTCTGCTGGCTCTCACGCGTCCCGACCTGAACGCCGCTCTGGATGATCCCCTCGAGCTTGCCGATGATCGCCTGGTTCTTGCCCATGATTGCGTTGATCAGGTCGCACTGGTCGGGAAGCGCCTCGAGCATGTCCTGCAGGTACCCGTTGGCGCTTTCCTTGTTGGCGAGCAGGGTCCAGATGAGTCGGTCGAAGTCCGCCCGGCCGCTGTCCTGACTCGCCGGGCAGAACGGTATGGTATCCAGGCTGCGAATCCAGATGTCGTACGCGGCAATGCCTGACTGCCAGCCCGTATCGGCCGACGCCTGGCCCAACTCAAGCGCCTGAGTCAGCACCGTGGTCAGCATGTCGCCCGGGTCGGGTTCGCCGGTGGCGTGATGAGCGACCTCATACGCCTCCCTGATCGGTCCGCTCAGCGCCACCTCGCCGCCTGAGCCCAGGGCATAGCCGTGCAGCAGCGAGTCGTTCGGGCCGCACCGCGTCGCGATGCCCCAGCTCTCGCCGTTGCCGCCGGACCAGGCGCCGAACACCAGTACCGGCTTACCCCGGCCCAACCGCGCGCGGATTGTGGCCAGCGCCTCCCGCTGAGATGGGCCCGCCGTTCGGGCCGAATCCTGGCCCGGGGCAAGGACGGGTCGGAACGACAAGCCGTAGTACTTCGTGATGGTCTGCAGATAGTGCCCGGCCTGCCCGTCCGGCCATGCGGCGCGGCAACCGTCGCGCCGGGCGGTGAACGCGAACGACTCACCGGTCAGGGCCGCCAGCCAGTCGTAGTCCACGGTCACGCCGTAATAGGCCAGGATGTCCTTCAGCGCGACCGCCAGCCCGGCCGGATACCGCTCGGCGTCGGGCAGCACGCCCAGCACGCCGGGGTCGGCCGTGAACGTCTTCTCAGCGTCGCCGCGCAGCACGGTCATCGGGATCTTCCCCTGAGAACCAACCGACCGAAACTGGAGCTGCACCAGTTCGTCGACGGTCTTCACCGGCTCACCGTTGTAGGACAAGATGACGTCGCCGGGCGCGAGCCCGAGCGTTTCCGCCTGGGTCCGGGGCAGAACGCGCCAGACTGCCGGCCGCGCGACCTGCGCGTAGGTAGCGCCTAACGACGGACCGGCCTCCTGCTTCCGGCACGCGACGACCAGCACCAGGGCGACCAGGGCAAAAGTGACAAAGTGCCTATTCATAGATGCTCCTTTTGTAAGCGGGCTGAGGGGGCGTCCACGTCTGCCATTATGAACCGCAGCCAGGCAAAAGCAAGGAAAAGCTCGGGGAAAAGGACCAGGCACAAAGTGCTAAGGACAAAACAATGAGGAAAATGGGAGAGGGCAAAAGTGTGATTCAGGACTTACGACCTGCTTTGTCCTTACGACTTTGCAGTTGCGCGGCGCAGCCGCGCCGCGCTTACGCCGGCTTCGTGCCGACCACCGGCTCACCCAGGCCGGCCGGCGCTTCGAGCCGTACCGAAAGGTCGGCGAGCCCGGCGCAGACCGCCTGCGCCTGCACGTCGGTCAACGCGGAGTCCTTCAGACGCGGCCACAGGCTCCGGGCCAGCGTCACGGCCGACCACGTAATCCTGACGTTGACGAACCCGGCGTCCTCCAGCGTTTCCTTCATCGCCTCGCTGGTGAAGTGCTCGAGCTCGTAGAAACTCGCGCCGGTGATAGCCGCCTGATTGCGCTCGAGGAACTGCAGCCCGACCTCCGGATTGGCCGAAGGGTTTGTGCCGATCCGCTCGACCAGGTCGCGGAGCTTCTGGAACTCCTCCTTCATCTCCGGCGTGTTCGCGAACTTCACGAGGTAGTTCCGCTCCCACGGCGGCCGCGTGTGCTTCAGCGAATAGTGGTAACCGAGCGAATCCGTCGTCTCGGTCAGCATCATGTCCTCGCTCAACTCACGCTCGCGCCCCTCGCTCGCCTCGAAGAAGACGCGGAACCGGCCGCCCGGCTTCAGCACGCGGAACACCTCGGCAATCGCCTTGTACGGATCCGGGCTCTGCTCGATGGAAGTCGCGGCCACGACGCCGTCGAACCGGTTGTCGGGGAAATCGAGCCCGGTAACCGGCACCTTCTTCACCGTGACGTTCTTCAACCCGAGCTTCTCGGCGCCGGCGGTAATGGCATCCACCCGGCGCTGCGACGGCTCGGCGCCGGTCACGGCCCTGAACAATGGCGCGAGGCGGAGCAACGGCCAGCCGTCGCCGGGCCCGATGTCCAGAATGTCCTGGGCGCCACCCATGTGCGAGGCGAAGTCACGGATTTGCGCCTCGTCGAGGAAATGCTGCTCCAGCCCGTACTCAATCGGAACGTCGATGACCGGCAGCTTCCCGCCGCCCTGCCGCTCCATACGGTCAAAAGTCTGCTCTGCGCTGTTGGACTCGACCGGCTTGGCAGTATTGACAATCCAAGTCTCAAGAACGGTGTATTTCTTCGCCATGTTCGAGGCAATGATAGCCGCACCGGCAGGTAAGTCAACTCGCACCGACCGCCCTGAATCCGAAATAGATGACCACGAAAACACAAGGAAACGGAGATGAGGCAGACATCCACAGATTCCGCAGATTCAGCTCCGGATTCCGGAACATCTGAGTAATCTGCGTAACTGCGGATGGTCTCCTCTTTCGTTTCGTGTCTTTCGTGGCTTCAATATCGGCTCTGGAGACCGAGGCTTCGCCTCCTCATGGAACGGCGGGCTGCCGTCATCCCGGCTGACCCATTCAACTCGCCTGTAATGTCAGACGAGCCCGTTCAGCTCGCCCCTCCATCACTTCGAGCACTCGCTCCTGCGATGGCCCGGCCATGTTAGACGAGTCAAGTAATCTCTCTTCGCCCGGGACGCGCCAGCGCCAGACAGCAGACGTCCCTACGACTTCGGCCAAGCTAGGTCGAAGACGTCCGTATCTTGGCCAGGACCTGACGCGCCCACGGCGCGAGTTACCAGTTTCCAGTTGGCAGGTTGCAGGATTCAGACGGCGGGATCGGAAGGCATTGCGTCGAGACCCCGCAGGCGTTGATGACCGCTTCGCCCTTGGTCTACATGGCGCATACCCGGGGAATGGTTGCTTCGTAGCGCACGGCCAAGTCTTCGCACAGGTCGCCAAGCGTCTCCCCGACTCGTTTCAGGTTGTACCTAGCCTTCGAGCGGACCGCTCTCTTCTTCTGGTCAGTCATATCGTTCCTCCATTCGTGTCTTGCTTGTTGCAACGCCATAGTACCAGAGCGTATTCCATCCATCAACTGGCGCTATCAACAAGCATAAGCTATTGATATTTAAGGTGATAATTGGCATGCAGAGTCACCCGCGCCAGCACTCGGTAAGTCACTCCCCCAGTGATTCCCCCAGTCACTCCCCCAGTGACTCCCCCAGTCACTTACCGAGTGACTTACCGAGTCACTTGCCTGGTGAGTCACCGAGTGACTGGGCGAGTGACTCGCCTGGTGACTTACCGACTGACATGGTAAGTGACATGCCCAGTTACTTGCCCAGTGAGTTGCCGAGTGACTTACCCAGTGACTCGTCTAGTGAGTCGGCAAGTGACTTGCCTAGTGACACGCCGAGTGACTCGCCGAGTGAATTACCTAGTGAATTACCGAGTGGTTTGCTGAGTGGTTTGCTGAGTAGTTTGAAGACGGGTATGCAGCGTGTCGGCTGATTGGGCGCTGACCATGGCCTTGATCATTCCAAGGACGGCAGCTTGCGGCGGTATATAGACACCAGGAATGCAGGAAGCCATCCAGCAAGCTCTTGGACGAACAATCTATGGAGCCTTCTGGCGAGCAGCGGAGCCAGTCCCGACCGGTGCTGTTGAGGCCGCGCTCTAGCGCGTCAGGACCACCTTTCGGACAGCTTGCGCTTGAGCTTCTCGCACGAAGTACACGCCGGGGCTGAGGCGGCTCACGTCATTCGCGCCCGCCATCAGGCCCATCACCTTCCGCCCGCTCACGTCCAGCAGGCTTGCGGCTTGTGGCTTGCAGCTTGCGGCTTCCGGAAGGAACAGCGCTCCGCGAACGACCGTCGTGGCCGGCTTGCGGCTTGAGGCTTGTGGCTTGAGGCTCTCTTCTACCCCTGAGGCGCACAGATAGCTGCCCCAGATCTGCTGGTCACTGCTCTGCCATATGCACCAGTGTTCGGTAACACCGACTGTGGTCATGGTCGGGTTGGTCTTCCGCGCGGAGTCGATGCACACCGGAACGTCCTGGCTCGAGAACATTGTCCGCGAGTAGATATCAGAACCTCCGTTCCGGTTCGACACCCACGCCACCGCAGCCTGATTCCAGGACTCGGTCGTGTACTCGGCCGGAGTTCCGCAGGGCGTGAAGTTGCTGCCGGCTCCGCTTGAGTCGCACCACCGTCGTCCGACCGAGAACGTGTCCATCGCTGTGCCGTAGACAGCCGTGTCGCCGTCGCGCGTCGATTCCCATGTAATCCATGGTCCCAAAGCGACCGGCGTCGGGCCGTAGCTTATCACATCGGGATTGCGGTCCAGCGCCGCCGAGTGCGCGACCTCCTGCGGCGTCAGCCAGGACCCACTTACGTACTCGCTGTAGAAGATGTCGCCGTGTGTCTCCCAGACGAGCAGCGGGCAACCATAGTAGAGCCCGTGGTAGCCGCGGCCGAGCCGCGCGTGGCGAATCGTGTCGACCTGGACCACCGCAGCCCGCTGCGTCGTCCACGAATCACCGCCGTTGAACGAATAGTCGATGTGCCAGCCGTCCGTATCCTGACAGGTCCAAGTCACCCAGGCCGTGTCGTACGGGCTGCCGTGTCTGATGGCCATCACCTGCGGCCACGTCGAATCGACGCCGGCAGTTTTGCCGGAACCGACCAGAACCCGTGAACTCCACGCCTGTCCGGCCGTGTCGAATTGCGCGTAGATATCAGCCGTACCGGCGGGGTGCTCCCAGACGCAGCAGAAAACAGGCCTGCCCGAAGACGCGTCATTAACGCAGGCGACGGCAGGGTTGACTGCAGCCAGGTTTCCGGAGATTAGTGTAGCAGGCCCCCACCCGTTGCCGTCAGTGAATGAACAGAGCTGACCGAACACTTCCCAGCGGACGCCACTGGCGAAGGACTGCCAGACCATGCACGTCGTGTCACCGAACACCCATTCCTTGCAGGCCGACGGCTTGATGCCGCCGATGCTGTCGCCCAAGAGGAACGGCCCGGTCCAGCCCTGCGCTGCCGCGTGGGGTGGGACTAAAGCGCAGAGAATCAAAACTATGATGCAGAACCTCAAGACTCCTCCTTACTTTACGACGACAATCCTCCTAACGTCTTCTTGCTCACTACTCATCTCTCCCCGCTCCCTCACGAAATACACGCCGGGCGCAAGTCGCGACACATCATTCGCGCCGGAGTGCAACTCCGCGACCTTGCGCCCCGCCGCATCCAGGAGGACAGCGCGGAAAATGGGGACTGTACCGCGCCGAGTCGGACGCAGCCGCTCCGAGGGACTGTCCCCGTTTTCAGCTCGCGGCACAAACAGCACGTTCCTGACGACTGAGGGCGTTCGCGGCAAGCTGCGGACTCCCAGTTCCCGCGGCGCATCGCTCAATCCCAAAATGCCCATACCGTGAGCTATCCAAATGGCTCCGTGGTCGGAGTAAGCAATCACGGGTTCATTAAACGTGTCAGTTGTGATATCGCACCTGCCCGGACTTACCGAATCTCGGACGACCGACGTCTCTCCCCCCAGCATTGCGAACTTGATGCGGCCTGCCCGAGCCCACACGCACTGGACGCCGGCGGGGTTGTTCATGCAGGCCGCGCCGATGGAAGTGACACTGTCCAGCCGCACCCCATCGCAGACAAGTTTATCATTCACAGGGTCCATCGCCGACCAGAATGTGTGAATGTAGTCGGAGCCGTCGGCCGCCAACGCGGCAAGGACGCCGCCACCGCCATGGATCCCGCCTGCCTCTGTATCTGACGTCCAAACCCCACTGTCTCGCGTGTAGAGACTGACATTGTAAAAGTCAAAGAAACCACCCATGACCCCGTCGTCACTCTCCATGAACGCGCAATTGCCGTTCCAGCACCAGGTCGGACGGGTGAACGTAATCCACCAGTCCGAGTAGTTGGAGTCGGGAGGGATGACCAAGCTGGTGTCCCAACCCGAGTCAGTTCTCTGACCGAGGCACACGTTGCCAAGGCTATCCTTGAACATAAGCGATGGCCGACCGGCAAGGTCATAGCTGAAAGCCACGCCACTCATGGGCATGGGTAGTTGCTCAGATGACCAGACGGAGTCTCTGCGTTCGGCGAGTCGTCCCGATCCCACTACGCCAATCACGTCTCCAGGGCCGATGTCGAATGAGAACGGGGGTCGAACAAACGCAGTGTCTAAGTCTTCGTACTCCCACACTGTATCCTTGTGGGCAAGCCTGATGGCGGAGTCACGGGTGAGGTACGCGAGCCAGATCGTCCCGTCACTCGTCTTGTCAATGGCCACGTACGACCCAATGCTCCCGCTATCGACCTGCTCGAATTCCCAGTAGCCGGCGAGACAGACAGATGCGGTCACGGCAACGACGACGACCAGCGCTCTCATTGCATCTCCTTACCTGACCACCACGACCCTCCTGACTCCCGCGCGCTCGTGGCCTACTCCTTCATCTCCCACAAAGTACACGCCCGGCGCAAGTCGCGACACATCGTTTGCGCCTATATGCAGCTCCGCCACTCTGCGCCCCGCCACATCCAGCAGGGCTGCGGCTTGGAGCTTGTGGTCTGAGGCCTGCGGCAGGAACAGCACGTTCCTGACAATTGAAGGAGCTCGTGCCATACTGCGGACTATCGACTCCCGCGGCTCATCGGTCAATCCAACGATGCCCACGCCGTGTGCGACCCAGATGGAGCCGTCGCTTCGGCAGAAGGCTATGACCGGCTCAGCCAACTTGTCAGTCGTGATGTCGCACCAGACGACCCGATCCGCGCCTCCGACGACTTGTGTCGGCTCCCCGAGCAGGACGAACTTGAGGAGGCTGTCACGGGCCCACCATGCACACTGCACGCGACCGGAGTCGTCCAGGCAGGCCGCGCCGATGCTGGTGCAGGCGTCCAAGACAACGCCGTCGCAGACCAATTCGTCCGCCACGTAGTTGTCGGCAGCCGACCAGAACGTGTGAATGCTGTCGGAACTGTCAACCAACGCGGCAAGCCCGATTCCTTCGCCGTCGAGCCCGCCCGTTCCGCCGAAGTCTGTCCAGACGCCGCTATCTCTTCGCTTGAAAGAGACTTCGTAACCGTCTTGCAGGCCCATGCTCCACCAGTCGGCCACAATGAGTGCGCAGTTGCCATTCCGGCGCCAAGCCGGAGCGGTAATAGTAGCCCACGTCGAGTTTTGTGGGACATAAAAGACATTCGTGTCCCAGGATGGGCCTGTCTTCAGGCCGACGCAGCCGCGCCCCAAGCTGTCCTTGAAAGTGAGCGACGGCCGGCCTGCCGGGTCATAGCTCATGGACAGACCGTACATGACCATTGGCAGTCGCTCGGACGCCCAGACGGAATCTCTGCGTTGGGCGAGCCGACCCAGTCCGACCACGCCGATGGCGCCGTCCGTGCTCACGTCGAAGGAGAACGGGAGGTTGTCACGAAGGAAATTCGAAGGGAATATGGGACGAACCAAGGCGGTATCCAGGTCTTGGTACTCCCACACTGAATCCCGGTGGGCGAGCCTGATCGCGGAGTCACGGGTAATGTACGCGAGCCAGATGGTCCCGTCGCTCGTCTTGTCAATCGCGACGTACGACCCAATGCTACCGCTGTCTACCTGTTCGAATTCCCAGTAGCCGGCGAGACAGACAGATGCGGTCATGGCAACGACGACAACCAACGCTTTCATTGCATCTCCTTACCTGACCACCACGACCCTCCTGACTCCCGCGCGCTCGTGGCCTACTCCTCCATCTCCCACAAAGTACACGCCCGGCGCAAATCGCGACACATCGTTTGCGCCTATATGCAGCTCCGCCACTCTGCGCCCCGCCGCATCCAGCAGGCTTGCGGCTTGTGGCTTGCGGCCTGAGGACTGCCGCAGCAACAGGACGTTCCTGACGACTGAGGGAATTCTCGACAGGCTGCTGACTGCCGACTGCTGCGGCGCATCGCTCAGTGCGGCAACGCCCACCCCGTGGGCGACGTGAATGGAACCGTCGCTCAAGCGGTATGCGATCACGGGCTGTGAAAGTGAATCGGTCGTTATGTCACAGCAGGTGATACTGACGCCGCTCAAGACCACCTGTATCGGCTCATGGAGCAAGTCGAACTCCAGCGCATTGTTGCCTACCCATACGCACTGCACGCGGCCGGAGCCGTCCAGGCAGGCCGCGCCGATGGAAGTGTAACCGTCCAGTCGCACCCCATCGCAGACAAGTTCATCAGTCCCGTAAGGGTCGCCTGCCGACCAGAGTGTGTGAATGCTGTCGGAGCTGTCAGCCAACGCCGCAAACCCGCAACCGCCGCCGTCGAGTCCGCCCGCTCCGCCGAAGTCTGTCCAGACACCGTTGTCTCGTCGTTTGAGAGAGACGTCGTAACCGTCAATCAAGCCACCCTCGGTCCACACGTCGGCCTCAATGAGTGCGCAGTTGCCGTTCCGGCGCCAACCCGGGCGGGTAAGGGAATACGTGTTGCTATCCGTCATGTAGACAACATTCGTATCCCAGGAGGAATCAGTCTTCAGGCCAAGACACCCGCGCCAGAGGCTGTCCTTGAACGTAAGCGATGGCCGACCGGCCGGGTCATAGCTTAAGGCCGCATCTCTCATGGGCATCGGTAGTTGCTCAGATGACCAGACGGAGTCTCTGCGTTCGGCGAGTCGTCCCGATCCCACTACGCCCATCACATCTCCAGGCCCGATGTCAAACGAGAAAGGCGGCCGGACGAGCGACGTATCCAAGTCTTCGTACCACCACCCCGCGTCCGCGTGCGCAAGCCGGATGACGGAATCGCGGTTCTCGTAGGCGAGCCAGATGGTCCCGTCACTCGTCTTGTCAATGGTCACGTACGACCCAATGCTCCCATTGTCCACCAGTGCGAAGGTCCAATAGCCTGCACGGCAGATGGTCGCGACCGTGGCAATGGCGACCACGGATATTTGAAGACGCCGGCAGAAGTCAAACGTTGCCATCCTATTCAAGGTCTTCCTCCTTTGCGGAACGGCGGAGCATCTCAAGCTCTGCGATTTCGGCCTTGAGGAGTTCGTAGACGTTGTAGACAATCGGGCAGTACGGCAGGTTCCAGAGCGCCATGACGGAATGGGTGGCGAAATCCGGCCTGTACAGGAAGGGAAAGTCGACGCAGGACTCGGGCCGGCTGTGGTAGTAGCGGCAGAGTTTGTCCTGAAGAAACGGGCAGGGCTTCTGAGTGGGCACGAACTTCCCCTTCTCCTCAACCTCCTTCAGGTACGTGTGCGCGAGTACGTCCGGCGTGACACCCACGGCCTGCGCCAGCCGCGCAATATCTCTCCGGCTTAGCGCCGGATACAACTCTCGGCAGCAGTTGGCACACGTGCGGCAGTCGATTTTCGAGGAGACTATGCCCGACAGACGGTGGACGATGCCGTCGATCTCTTCCGGAGTGATAGAGCAACGTCTGATGTGGACACGAAACGCCTGGTTCTCGGCTTCCTTCTCTTTGGCCAGTTCCAGTATGCGGGCAAGGTCGGTCTCGAGTTTCATGGTTCAGCTAGCCGGCGAGTCTTGCCGACTCGGCCACATTCTCCCCTGCGGCTTGACGAAGCCGACATCCGCTACGTACAGCGCTTTCATTGCCGCCACCATCTCCATCATACGCCACACAGCCAATAGGTCAAGGCAGAGGGAAGTGCACCTGTGGTCAAGTGGACCAGTGGTCGAGTCCCGGCGCGCGGTTCTTGACTCGGCTGGCGTGTGCTGGCACGATTGAGGCATGGCGCGCGTCGTTACCATCGTGAATCCGGTCGCGGGCAAGGCCCGAGGGGCGAAGCTGCGCGCCGGGGCAGTCGAGGAGCTGAGGCGGCTCTTTCCGGATATGGCCATCATGGAGACGAACGCGCCCGGCCACGCGACCGCGCTCGCGCAGGCGGCGAGTGACTCGGAGCTGGTAATCGCGGTCGGCGGGGACGGAACCGCGCGCGAAGTCGCCTCCGGCCTCCTGCCCTCCACTAGAATGCTCGAATCCTCGACCCCTCGACCCCTTCTCGCTGTCATCCCCGTCGGTTCGTGCAACGACCTCCCGAAGAACGTCGGCATTCCTGCAGACGTGACTGAAGCCTGCCGGGTTGCCAAGGAGGGCAGGGAGCGTCCAATCGACGTCATCCGAGTTGAGATGTCGAACGATGCCTCTTCGGCAGTAACGTACTTCGTCAACGCGGCCGGTTTCGGATTCGACGCCACCGTCACGGCCGAGGCGCAGAAGTCAAGGCACTTGAGCGGATTGCCGCTGTACCTGGTTGCGGTCATCAGAGCGCTGAGTAACCTGCAATGCCCACTCGTGCGGATTCGTGCGGGCGAGTTTGAGACCGAGCAGCGCGTCCTGATGATTGCCGCGGCCAACGGTCGGTACTACGGAGGCGGGATGAAAGTAGCGCCCGAGGCAAGACCCGACGACGGGCTTATCGAGGTCTGCATCGGCTTCAGCATGGGCCGAATCTCGGCTCTGACGAAGCTGCCGCGCTTCGTCGCCGGCACCCACGTGACTCTCAAGGAAGTCAGGATGCTCCGCGCACCTGAGCTGGACCTCGATTTCCTCGAGCCGGTGAAGATCGAGCTCGACGGCGACGTGCTCTCGCCTCAACCCTACAGGCGTTTCCGCCTGACCGCCCTGCCCAAGGCCATCAGCATCCGTGTTGCCTGACGCTTGCGGCCCGGCGTCGGGCGCCGAGAGATAAGGCCATCGTGTTTGACAGCGGAGGCGGGTCGACTATGATAGCACCGTGAGACTATTCGTGGTCGCTGCAGCCATGGCGGCGCTGCTTGCTGCGTCCGGTTGCCACAACACCGGACCGAACACCCATTCGATGGTTTTCAATGTCTCAATGTCCTCGTTCAGCGTGAATGGCCGCAAGATCGAGGTCGGGTATAGCTGGGGAGTCCAGACGCCGAACGGCGCGACCGATACCTTCGACATCACGCGGGGCGCCGTGGTCGGCCGGCTGGTCGTCACTTCACTGGTCCCGGCGAGCGACCCAAATGACTACGACGCGGCGATCAACGTCCACGAGGATACGTCAGGAGTGCTTTACTGCCGCGAGTACAGCCCTTACATTGATGCGGCAATAATCGCGCCATGAGGTACGCTCTGTTGGCCGCAGTCACGCTGGCTGCAATCCTACCGTCGGGCTGCGACCGCAAATCCCAGCAACCGGACACGACACCGCCGGTCCTCAGTTGGGTCTACCCGCACGACGGCGACACCGTCGCCGCCGGCGTCTACGAACTGACGGTGCTGGCGACGGACGACCAGCAAATGAAGGATGTCGCGTTCTTCAACGGGCCCGACTTGCTCGGCCTGATTGACACTCCGCAGGGCGACACGTACCGCGTCGCGGTTGACTGCCGGGCCGACACGGGACATGTTTACCAGCTCCGCGCCTACGCCCGAGATATGGCGTTGCATCAGGTCGAATCCGACGTGACGGTGTACATCCGGCGCTGAGCCCTGAGCCCGGGGAAACTGCACTTGTCGGGGCTGGCGGCGCTCAGGCCGTGAATCGGTCGTAGTAGTCGACCCGACCGATGCCGAAGGGGAAGGTAGCAACGAGTTTGTGTTCCTCGTCCGGCTCGATTCTGAGCAAGGTGACAGCATCAATTACGCCGAGTGAACGGCCGATACGATTGGCCTCGGCCAAGGCGTAGGCGCGCTGGCGGGGATCGGTCACGCGGCCGAGCCAGACTTGGGGCTCGTAGACCGGCGCACCGCCGAGTAGAGACAGCGGTTCGGCGCCGGTCATGGCAACATGAAGCTGAATGAGTTCGTCACGGCCATCCTGGATTTCGAAGAAAAGCGACTCGCCGTGTTCGGTGCAGTGGGTGAAGGAAACGGCGAGCGGATGGAGGTCGCGACGGACTCGACCGACGTGCTCGGAAACGTTCTGGATTTCGTCGAGGGTGGCAGGCGTGAACGGCAGCACCATCGGGATATACGGCCTGACCCGGTAGTACCAGGTCGGAAACTGCTCTCTGAGGTCCTGGATCTGCGCCTCGCTGTCCAGTTTCGGGAAAGCGACGACGCAATGCTGGGCCGCCTTCACGCTGTAATTGTAGCAATATCATATGGTTCTGGCAATAGGTGAATCAACGGAAGCCCGGGCCGGCAGCTACAAACGGGCTCGAAACCGGCGACTGCACCGTGCCCGGGTGAAAGCATGCTGTCAGCCGCGGAATGGTACCGGTTCCGGCCGTCCTTGGCGAATCCGCGCCGCCGGACCTTCACTGATTGACAGACAAGAACGTTACCGCATAATCATTCTCGGATGAAGAGCCTTAGCTTTCCTATCGCCTTGGCACTGTCGCTCGTCGCCTGCGCGGTCCATACCGAACCCACGCCGCCGGTTTCCATCGCGCCGGTTGGACGTCTGGTAGTCGCTCAGGACAGCAGCACCAGGTTCCTCACAATCACGGCCGCGCTCGACTCGGCCCGGGATGGCGACACCGTTTTCGTGATGCCGGGTGAATACCACGAACCCGTGAAGGTCGAAAAGACGCGACACATCACGTTGCTTGGAGCCGATCCGGCCACAACCATCGTTGATGCCAGCGACCAGTATGCGGCGATCGAGTTGCGCACCGACAGCAACCGGGTTTCCGGTTTCACATTGCGTGGCGCTGACTCGCACGGAATATGGGTGAGAGAAGGGCAGCAGTTCATCGACCACTGCCTGATTATCGACAATGGCGACCGGGGAATCTACCTGAGCTCATTTGCAGGACGTTCCTACGCGAAGATCACTCACTGTACGATTGCCGACAATGGCGAGGTCGGAATTCACGCTGCCCGGGACGATTCCAACACGGTAATAACCGACTGTATCATCGCGCTCAACCCGCGCGGAGTAGTGACAGACCAACCTGAAGGCAAGCTCGTGGTACGACGGAATTGTCTGTTTGGCAATGGGCTCGACTTCGACCGCGTTGCTCCGGGCGACAGCAACATCGTTCGAGACCCGATGTTCTTCGACAACGCAGAGGGTGATTTTCGACTCAAGAATGACTCACCCTGCATCGGCGCAGGGATTGGTGGAACCAACCTCGGAGCATTCTAAGCCACTGTTCATCAAGGTCTTAGGCTGATTCGCCGCACTTCCGGACTGCCGCCTCATAGGAGCAGTGGCGTGGAGGGGGTTACCGTTTCTAACCATCGGCATTTCAACAGCCTATCTGCATCGCCCAATTCCGGCCGGATGCTCCCATCATTGTAGTAGTTGTGTAAGTCACTGATTATCAATGGTTAGTGATTGCGGTCAGGTTCGCTTGACAAGACCCGCTGGGGGGCTTATCCTGATTCGGCAGCATCGGTGGTCTGACACCGACACTGCGCTGCCGACAGCAAGTCAGAATCGAAACCGGCCGACTGATGGATCCCGACCGGTTGAGATGCACGACATTCACGCGGCATACGCGAGGAACCATCGCCCTCCTTTGGAAGCGCCCCGGCATCCGAGCCGGGGCGCTGGTTTCCAGACAGAGTATGGCGCGAGGGAAACGGTGGTGTCGACGGGACGCGGACGTGCGATGACCTGCGCGAAGTGGTTCCCGCGCGGGCCCGTCCTGCGCGACCGTGCGCGGCTTGACCGGTGCGCCCCACCTCGTATACTGACTCCATGAAGGGCATCAGGCTCGAACCGGCCCGCAGCCTCCTCGACAACTTCACCCACGCAGAGCTGGCGCGTCTCGTCAGACGGAGCCGGCTCAAGGTTTCCGTCCCCCGCAGCCGTGCCGCCCTGGCCGACCTGATTACGAAGCATCTGGATCTCGACGGCGTAGTAGAAGAGACCCGCCAGCTTTTCCACACCCGGCGTTCAGCGCCACGCCGTGCAGCGCACGCGACCCGGCTCGACCAGCTTCCCCCGCTTCACGGAAGCGCCACGGTTCAGGCATACTCGCGTTCCCGGCCACAGCTCGGCCGGGCACTGCTCGGACGCAGCGACGACTGCATGGCGCTCGGCTTCAATAGTGTGCCGCTTTTCCTTGAGAACCGCTGGCCGGTCGTCGTGCGCGATGTCGGCCTTGTGCCGCGCTCGCGGCTCTATGCAGCTTTCGTCCGGCCCGGCCGCGTTCACCCTTCGGCTGAGGCCGCGCCGCCCCGGACCAAACCCTATTTGCTGGACGAAGGCGAGTACCAGCTCCGAAACGGCCGACTCCGGTTCGAGCTGGCACACGCCGGCCCGATTTCCTTCCAAGTGACATTCCTGCGCAAGCGACCGCCCGCCGGCCGGGCAGAGTATCTTTTCGAACCCATCGTCTAGTCATTTTCGATTTCCGCTTGTCGATTTCCGATTGTCCGCCCAGACTTCTGAATTCTGCCTTCTGGTTTCTGAATTCTGAATCGTCCTGATGGTCGGACTACTCGTCCTCGCCATCGCCCCGGCCGTCGCCCTGTTCCTCTTCTTCTACCTCCGCGACAAGTACCGAAGAGAACCCATCGGTGTCCTGCTGGTAACGTTCGCGCTGGGCGCCGCCTCACTGGTTCCCGCGGCAATCACGTCGCTCTCGCTTCAGAAGCTCACCGGCTGGCGCTCAAGCACCCCCAGCCTGCTCCATGCCTTCCTCGGCGCGATGATTATCGTCGGCCTGGTCGAAGAGGGCGCGAAGTTCATTGTCGTCCGGTTCTACGCCTACCACCGGCCCGAGTTCGACGAACCCTATGACGGGATAATGTACTCGGTCATGGCCGCGCTCGGCTTTGCCACCCTAGAAAACATCATCTACATCTTCTCAAACGGCGCCGGAACCGGCGTGATGCGCGCGCTGCTGGCGATGCCGAGCCACGCCTTCGACGGCGTGCTGATGGGCTACTTCCTCGGCGAGGCCAAGTTCGCGCGCAACGACCGTGTCGGCAACTGGCTTTCCGCTCTTGGTTTCGGATTGGCAGTCATCGCCCACGGGCTATACGACTTCATTGTTTTCTCGCTCGACAAGAGGCCGCTGATGGTGCTAAGCCTGCTCACGATGGCGGTTCTATTCTGGGTTATTTTCTTCAAGGCCACTCGGAAACTGTCGGAACAGTCGCCCTACAAACACCCGCAGCTAGTCGCACTTCGCCGCGACTCGGCCGAAGAGGCGAAGACCGAAGAACATACGGACAACCTACAAGACACAAAGCCACCGCAGAAGGGATGAAGGCGGAGGGATGAAGGATGAATTCCGGTTCCGGCCTCCCGGTTCAGCCTTTCCGGTTTCATCGCTTCCTCTTTGTGTCTTGGTGTCTTTGTGGTGAATCCCGAAACTACTGACCCGCCCGCGAAAACTCCTCGATAGCCGCATCCGACAGTGGGTGATTGCCGAGACTGAGCAGTATGTCCAGCGGTAGCGTCAGATGATTCGCCCCGGCCACTACGGCCTGCGTGGCCTCATCGGCCGACTTGATACTCGCGGCCAGTATCTCAACACATCTGTCGGACGTCCTGAGCACCGCCGCCATCTCGGCCACCAGCTTGTTCCCGTCACCAAGTAACCGCGTAGCCCGGTTCACATAGGGAATCACGTAGCGAGCGCCCGCTTCGCAGGCGACGAGAGTCTGAGCTCCGCTGTAGACAGCGGTAGCGGCACACGGAGTGTCCCGTGAGAGCTTCGCCATCAAAGCCAGGTTCTCGGTTGTGGCAGGTATCTTCAGCACGACCTTCTCGCGGCAGATGTCGAAGAACTCCCTGCCCTCGCGCTCCCGCTCTTCCGGCGTCTTTGCCGTCACCTGATAGAACACCGGCCCAGGCGCAAGTGCGCAGATCTGCCGAATGATGTCTTTCGGCTGCCCCTTCACCTTCGCCATGATGGTCGGGTTCGTGGTCACGCCCGAAAGAAACCCGAGCTCGACCGCCCGCCTTACTTCCTCAATCTTCGCGCTATCCAGGAATAGTCCCACTGCTCACTCCTTTTCGGTTCGGGTCAAGAAACGTTCGACATGATCCCGCCTTGGCATGGATGGTTCAGCGCCCATGATGGTGCAGGCGAGAGCGCCGCAGGCGTTGGCGAATCGCACAGCTTCATCAAGGCTGGCACCCTCGGCAATTCTCACCGCCAATCCGGCGCGGAACGCATCCCCAGCGCCGGTCGTGTCCACGACGTTCACCTTGTGCGCCGGGAACCGGGTCAGCGCGGCGCGGTCAACTGCCAGCGCGCCTTCTTCGCCGAGTGAGATAACCACGCCCTGCCGCGTCTCGGGCAGAAGCACAGCCGCCGCTTCCTCCGGCGTCATCCTGCCGGTCAGCATGTGGGCTTCGATTTCGTTGGGCACAAGGTAGTCAAAGTAGAAGTCGTCCAGTGGTCTCGTGGTCGAGTGTTCCGGCATCTCCGTTCTGGAACTCTGGCTTCTGCCCCCTTCTGTCTGACTTGGTGCCTTTGCGTCTTGGTGGTGAAATCCGTCTCCGCAATTCTGGTTTCTAGTTTCTGGTTTCTGGTCTCTGGTTTCTCCGTCCGCCTTTGTGTCTTCGTGTCTTTGTGGTGAATCCCCGCAATTCTGGACCCTGGACTCTGGATTCTGGATTCTGGATTCTTCCTGTCCTCCATGCCTCACCGGCGCAGGGTCGAGCAGCACCAGTGTTCCGTGCTTCCGGGCAATCTCGGCGGCACGCCGCGACGCTGCCAACGGTATCTCGAACTGGAGCATCAGGATGTCGGCGAGGGCAATCTGCTCCTCTACCGCGAGCACATCCTCGGGCGTCACGCGCATGTTGGCCCGCGGCGCGGCGATGATGCTGTTCTGCCCGTTCTCGTCCACGACCGGCGTGGCAATCGCGGTTCCCGCCTCAGGGTCGCGGGTCACGCCACTCAGGCAGATTCCTTCCTGCTCCAGCTTGGCGACGAACATGTCACCGAACGGGTCGCGGCCGACCCGACCGACGATGCACACGTCAGCGCCCAGTCGCCTCGCTCCGACCGCCTGGTTGAACCCCTTGCCGCCGAGGAACATACCGAAGTCTTCGGCCAGCATCGTCTCGCCCGGTCCGGGCCGGTGCTTCACTCTAAACATGAGGTCGGTCACGAAGCTCCCGACAACCAGAACGCGAGGCCGGTCGCCTTTCATCTCGTCGCCAGCAGGACTATAGCGGCAGCTTCTCCCACTGGAATCTCCGTCGAGCAACGTTCATGCACCTGTCAAACATGGCATTAGTCCGCAAGAAACTATAGCTCTCTTGGGCGAGCCTCGTCTGATCGTCATTGTTGTTCACAGCTTCAGCGACGATGAATCTCACGCGGGTTGAAGCGACTTGCTTGAGCCGATCGAGGTAGTTCCCCCGAACGACTAGGTCGTTGCCGTAGCTGTTAGTTAGGTCGTCAAGGTCGTCCGCGTTGAGCACGCCCTGCACCACGAGCGCCCAAATGAGATTGCGTGCTCGACCCATGTAGTCGTACTTGTTCTCGCCTCGTTTCACGATTTCCTGCACGACGCTATTCAGTTTCAACTGCACCTTGTATAGCAGAATGATCTTCCTGCTGTCCGCCTCTAGGTAGCACTTGCGGAAACAGTCCGAATACTGTTTCTCCTCGCCAAAGACATCCCTGAGCCGAGACATCCGGTCGGTCTGCCCCTGTATGGCAAGAAACGTCTGCGCCAGCTTCTTGATATCAACGGCCCTGCCAACAGTGACGTCGTACCCCTGGTCCTCGAGCTCGGAATCCGACAGACTCTCGAATGACTCCTCCTGTCTTTCGTAGAAGAGACGGAGGTCGTCCCTGAGCTTCTCTTGTATGGCGAGCTGAATGTCGTCGTTTGCCCTGAGATGCCACGGCTCAACCGGGTTCTGCTGGTTGTTTCTGACAGTCACGTTCACCACAAAGTCACGCGAGGCAGCCGATATGAACTTCGCGATGACGTGTACGTCCTCAAGGCGGCTGCGGTTACTAACAAGCGCCGCATTGTCTTTGTTGTCATCAACGAACTTCGCCAAGCTCGTGATAGTCTGCGCACCATTCAGAAGGCGGGGCTCCACAATGGTCGCCCGACGATCGGCGACCTCGAGAGCCTCGACCGCCAGGGCGACACCGTTGTGGTTGAACGCAAAGACGCTGGGCTCGTCCCTCTCGGCAAGGACAATGTCCCGAAACGCTGCTCTAAGGGCACGATTTGGGCGCGATTCCGGTGACAGACCCGCTCGAATGTTCCTCTCGAAGAACCTAAACCCCATCTCACGATACATGCGATAGAGATCCATCAGTCTGACTGTGCCCACATGAAGGCGCTCTCCCGCGGGGCCGACGCATTCTCCATGCCAGGGCATGTCGACATCGTACCTGTGGAGTTTTTGGACAGGCGGGGTCCACTTCTTCTTGGTCTGGTTCGAAGCGAACTGGGTGAAGAATTCCACCTCTCTCCCAAAGAATCCGTTCACGACGTGCCGTTTGTCTTCAAGTTCCTCACGTAAGGCGGTAAGCGTAGGGCTGTTCTCAGCAGCCCTCGCGTCCCCGTTGAAGACGAACTGAACGATGACGCGATCCACAATAGCCTTGTTCTCGATAATGGCCGACTTGAGTTGTCCGACAAGAGGATTCTGTCTCTCGTCCTGAAGCGGGTCACCGAATATGCGTTGAATGCCTGCTGAGATCAGACGCCTGAACGATTCTCTGAACAGAGTGTGATTCTCCGACCACTTGAATTGGAACAGATAGAGATTCCGTCTTGTCATGTCGAGATGAAACGCGTCGAAGCCGTAGTCATCGCCACCGAATGCCACCTGACAGGCTACCTCCTCGACCGATTGGTAACCATACTCCCTCATCAGGTAGAGAACTGCGAAGTAGTCCTCTTTCACGCCACCATAGTGAACTGAGTGTTCTTTGAAGGTTTGGTCGAGTTCTCTCTGCGTGACAATCATGCGTCCTCCACCTGCGGCCAGTTTCTAGTCTTGTGGATCCATCGTTGCGGCGACCTAGGCCGGCGCGGGATCCGCGACAGGACGTCTGTTGTAAATCGCCTGACAAGCAGAACGCGCGGCCGGTCGCCTTTCATGCTGTCGAGAGAATACCCGGAATCAGACGACTATCAACCGGCTGAGCTACTTGTCCTTATCTCTGAACAACGCCGACATGATCATGGTGGCGATGCTGACGATGAGCGCGCCAAAGAACGCGGCCCAGAACCCGCGCACGTAGAAGCCGACGTGAAACCAGTGGACGGCGATGGACGACGACAACCACAGCGTCAGGGCATTGATGACGAGCGTGAACAAACCAAGCGTCAGAATGATGAGCCCGCAGGATAGCAACTTGAGGACCGGCCTGACGAGCGCGTTGACCAGACCCAGAATGACGGCCATCACCGCATAGATCCACCACGCGTTGGCCGCGACCTTGATGCCCGGCACGATCCAGGCGGCAAGGAACAAGGCAAGCGCCGCAATCAGCCATCGGATGAGAAGCTTCACGGTTCCTCCCTTGGTAAGCGCCGGCCAGCGCGGTGGCTCAAGTCAGGCTGCCAGCCGCGCACGCTCGGCGCAAGTCATCTTGGATTGCCACAAGAATACCGACAATCCGCCGGCCATCAAGACGCAGCCACCAGCCTGAATCCGACATAGAGACTCACCACAAAGGCACAAAGACACAAAGAGGGTGAGGACGGAAATCGGCTCTGTCTGCTTGGTGTTCTTGGTGTCTTGGTGGTTCAATATCGGGTTTGGGGCACAAGCTTATGAGAGGCTCGTCTTCGGGCGCAGGGCTAGGCCCCTGATTCCCTCGGACGCACGGAGCATTTGGAAGCCGGTTTTGAGGCAGCCCGAACCATCCCAGTTTCTTATAAGTCCCCAAGGATTCCGACCCGGAAATCTCCTAACTTATCTCTTTTCAATTCACTATTCACTCTTTCCGTTTCTCCCCTATCCCATCCCCCCGGCTATTCTGTAGGTTATTCTCCAGCTTACCCGGAGAGCAATTCCGAGGATTGCTCCGCAGGCAATCCGGTGAGGAATCCGGAGAGCTACCTGGTCTGCTCTTCGGTCAGTTGCTCGGCGGGCTATTCGGAGAGGAACTCGGCGAGCTATCCGGAAAGCTGCCGGGAGGGTAATTGGAAGAGCTCCTCCTCAGATTGCCCGGAGAATAGCCGGGCAAGTAACTCGGAAAGCAACCTCCCGAGCAACTGTGCGGACAATCCGGAGAACTACCGGGCGGGCTATTCGGAAAGTAGCATGCCCAAACCTCAGCCCAGCAGCCTGGTCAGTTCCAGCCGACTACCTCGGTCAGAACGACCTTGCGGATGGCTTGCGGCTTGAGGCTTGGAGCTTGGGGCAGAGTGGCCTCGGCTACTTCTGTTGTTTGGGTGCGTTTGGCGTCGGGTTCACCTGTCCTGGACCATGGCGAGGTCTTGCCTCGGCAGGATTGTACTCATCGATGTATCCCTTCGGGCCTCTTCTTTCAACAGTCCCGAACTGGCCCAGCCCGACGGGGAGGGAAAAGAACCACTCCTCCGTCTGTTGGCCGATCTGGACTCTCACACAGGCGTCGTAATCGTCGCCACTAATCACGTACTTGGCCCTCGTGGCTCCGAGAAAGGTGACCTCGGTGGAAGGACCTTGCTCGCCGTAGATTGCCGCGATGATGAAGGCCTCTGCCAGCTCGATGATGTTCTTGTTGGTTACGTTCATGCCGTTGTCTATGAGCAGCCGGTTGAAGCCATATGGCATCGAGTAGCCCTTCCCCTCATCAATTGCCATGAGATAGGGGTGCCGGGGGGGCGAAGTGAAGTCGTGGCCCAGGTAGAAGTGGGCCGCTGGAAAGACGCGTGCCAGCGTCGGCTCGGAAACTTCGACGAATCCGAACGTGCCGGCCATGTACTCCGCATCATTCCTCCTGGCGGCCAAGAAGCTTGGCACCAGCTCCGGGAACTTCTGAAGGATGTCCATAGCCTCGCTCGTCGAGATGTGCCGCAGGGAAACTGCGGACTGCACCTCCTTCGCCGGCTTCCTTCCCGACCCTGCTGCCACAGAAATGGCAGCGACCACGAGCAGCCCGACAAGGGCCATTCTGACGCTTCTACTATGATGGGGCAGGCTCATCGGCTCTCCTGTCATCAGTCTATGACAGTCACAGTCGCAGTCAAGCGAGCCACGCCGCGCGGCCGCCCAAGGCGGCCTTTGGGTGATGGCGGCGTGTGGTGTCGTGCCGACTACTCGCGGCGACCGAGCAGTCGTTTGAGCCAGGCAACGACACCGTCTGCGAATGGTTCAAAGTAGGCTGCGCCGGGATAGCGGTCGGCAGACGCGAGGTTCACGCTGACTGCTGCCGCTTGCGGTTCAAGCTCGGGACTGGCGTCGCGAGCCAGTGATGCCAGTATGTAGCGATCATCAGTTGCCGCTTTTGCCATGGACTCGTGCAGTCGGTTCAGCGCCAGGTACGTCGTTGTCCAGTTGATCCATTCTGTCCGGTCTCGGGCCTCGGCCACGGCAGCCGGTATCGCGTCCGGCACAAGCGAATATCCGCCGGGCGTACGTCGGACAATACCGGCGGTGCTCCATCGTTCAAGCACGTTGTAGACTCGCTTCTGGTCCACGTACAGCGCCCGCGCGATTGAGGACGAGTTGCCGCTCTTGTTGAACAGCAGATAGCCGAAGACGTCGGCACGAGCGTCCATGCCGAGCAGAGCCCGAAGTTGGAGCTGCAGCAGCACGGGCTGAGTGACGACCGGCCTCACGACCCTGGTCCGGCTGCGAGCTAACGCGTCCGGCACCAGCGCCTCCGAGTCCATCTCGGTGTCGAACGCAGAACTGATGCGTCTCAGCCGTGGTGTGCTCACCCATTCTTGGTTCACCGCCAGCCACTCACCTGCCAGTCTCAGCAACCTTGCATCCGCCCGTCCAAGCCGTGAGACCGAAACAGCCAAGGCCTCAAGGTCCACCACCCAATGGCTCTCGGGCTCAACCTGTCCGGCGACGCCCAGCGCGCACCACTGCCGCCAGTGCAGTTCCAGCATCAGCTCGCGGAGTTCGGCTCTAAATCTCTTCGGCGACATAAGGGGCGGTCTTCAGTGTCGAATCTCATCTGCTAGTAGTTTAACTACTAATAGCTAGTCTGTAAAAGACTGCGTTCGGTTCCCAGTCTCACTGTGAATTGCAGAGCACACGGAGATGACTCGGTCAGGGATGACACCGGCTTTCACTCGACTCTGTGTCCGCGTCCTCCGTGGTGAATTCCGCCCGCTTCCCGAGTCCCTTCGTCTGTTTGACTTCGCCTCTGACACGGATATAGTCTTGCCCGATGAGCGACAACCCTAGTCAAGCCGACAGCCGACAGCCGACGACTGACGGCCCAATCCAGACCAGCGGTCATGACCGCGAAATCAGGCTGGCCAAACTCGCCAAGCTGCGCGAGGCCGGAGTCAATCCGTATGCCTACAAGTGGGACCGGACCCACACGAACGCGAAGGCGATTGCAGAATTCGAGAGAGTCCAGAGTTCAGAGCCTTCGGGTGCCGGCTTGGGACACGATCCCAATTCCCCGAGCGGAATTGGGTCATGTCCCGCGCTTGAGGTTCGCGTCGCCGGACGGTTGATGTCGCGGCGGGAGCACGGCAAGACCCAGTTCGCCCACATTCAGGACGAGACCGGTAAGCTCCAGCTATACCTGCGCAAGGATACGCTGGGCGAGCAGGCGTTCGCGAACCTGAGCCTGCTCGACCTCGGGGACTTCGTGGGAGCACGGGGCGAGATGTTCCGCACCAAGACCGGCGAGGTCACGGTCAACGTGAAGGAACTTGTGCTGCTCACTAAGTCCCTCCACCCGTTGCCGGAGAAGTTCCACGGCCTGACCGACGTGGAGATGCGCTATCGGCAACGCTACGTTGACCTGATTGTCAATCAGGAGTCGCGACAGGTTCTGCTGAATCGGATTAGGGTGACCGGTCTAGTGCGTCGGTTCCTTTCCGAGCGCGGGTTTGACGAGGTAGAGACGCCGATTCTGCAGCCGATATATGGCGGGGCCGCGGCTCAGCCGTTCGAGACGTTCTACAACGTACTCGAACAGAAGATGTTCATGCGGATTTCCGACGAGCTGTACCTGAAGCGGCTGATTGTCGGCGGGCTGGAAAAGGTCTTCGAAATCGGCAAGGACTTCCGCAATGAGGGTCTGGACCGGACGCACAATCCCGAGTTCACGCAGATGGAGCTCTACTGGGCCTATGCCGACTACAATGACGTGCTGGCCCTGGTCGAGGAGCTGTTCAAGTTCCTCGCCACCGAGGCCTGCGGCAAGACTGAGATTCCGTTCGGCGACCATATTGTGGACTTGGGGCGGCCATGGCAGCGGATGAAGTTCGTGGATACGCTGGCAGCGCGGATTGAGGCGGACCCGATGAAGCTCTCGATGCCGATGCTCAAGAAGGTCGCGGCGCGGTTCAACGTCCAGACCACCGAGGACATTTCGCGCGCCAAGCTGCTGGACAAGCTCTTCAGCGAGTTGATCCAGGACCACATCATTGACCCGACGTTCGTGATGGACCATCCGAAGGTGACGACGCCGCTGGCCAAGAGCCACCGCGATAACCCGGAGTTGGTTGAGCGGTTCGAGCCGGTGGTGTGCGGCATGGAACTGGGCAATGCGTTCTCCGAGCTGAATGACCCGGCCGAGCAGCGGCAGCGGTTTGAGGAAGGCGTGGCTCTGAACGAGGAGTTCGCGACGGTTGACGAGGACTATTGCACAGCGCTCGAGTTCGGCATGCCGCCGACCGGCGGGCTCGGGCTGGGCATCGACCGTATCGCCATGCTGCTCACGAACTCGCAGACCATACGGGACGTCATACTATTCCCTCAACTTCGCCCGCAGAAAGAGTGACAGGGGATTCGGATAATCCAGAATCCAGAGTCCAGAGCTCAGAATCCAGAATCGACGGACGGGACGAGGATGAGGGACTTCCGATCGGACCTGAGCGAACGGCTGCTAGACTTCGCGGTCAGCGTCGTTGCGCTCGCCCCGCGTCTGCAGCGCTCGGCAACCGGTCGTTTCATGGTGGGGCAACTGGTGCGTTCTGCTTCCTCAGCAGGTGCGAACTTCCATGAAGCTTGTGGTGCCGAAAGCAGAGCCGACTTCGCACATAAGATGCAGGTGGTCCTCAAGGAATTGCGCGAGACCGAGTACTGGTTGAAGCTGGTCACGCGGGCAAAACTGCTTCCGACCGATCTGCTGTCGGAACCATTGGCTGAGGCGGACGAGTTGATCAGAATCGTGGTGAAGTCCGTTGTCACTGCCAAGTCGAGACCCTGATGTCGGGTTTGTCAATTCTGGGTTCTAGTCTCTGGATTCTGAATTCTGGACTATCCGGAGTCCGCCATGCGCTTTGAATTGTTCATGGCAAGACGCTACCTGCGCGGACGGGGTCGGCGCCTCATCTCCGGAATAACCGCGATTGCCATCGGCGGAGTGTTCGTCGGCGTTGCGGCTATCATCATCGTGCTCTCAGTCGAGAATGGATTCCACCAGGAACTTACCAACCGGATTCTCGGTGCTACGCCGCACGTAACCGTAGCCAAGTATTCGTATGAGCCGATTCCCACCTGGATCGGCGATTCGTTGCAGCGTGAGATTGCCCGGGTGCCGGACGTTGTTTCGGTCGCACCGTTCATCTACGCGAAGACACTGGTCCGCTCAGAAAACGGAGTCGAGGGAGTTGTGATTCGCGGCGTCGATCCGAAGCACGAGAAGGAGATTACCGGCATATCGGGGAATATCGTGCAGGGACACTTCGCCTTCGACTCCAGCGGCGTGGTCATCGGCGTCGAACTGGCGCGTGAGCTCGGACTCTCGATCGGCGACAGCCTGAATCTCGCCTCACCGTTCGGCGGAACAATGACTGCCTTCGGTTTCATCCCTCGCACGCGGTACTTCCGGGTGAACGGTATCTTCGACTCCGGGATGTACGAGTATAACTCGAGCTTCGTATTCCTGTCGCTTGGGGCAATCCAGCGATTCCTGGACATGGAGAACATGGTCACTGGTTTCGAGGTCCAGGTGAAGGACGTCTACGCCGCCGACCGCACGGCGCACATCATCACGCGGCAGCTCGGCTATCCGTACCGCGCCTCGGACTGGATCCTCCAGAACCGCAATCTCTTTTCCGCCTTGCGGCTGGAGAAGGTCGTGACCTTCATCGTGCTGGTGCTGATTGTGCTGGTTGCCGCCTTCAACATCATCGGCATGCTGATGATGATGGTTATCCGCAAGACCCGCGAGATCGGCATCCTGAAGGCGATGGGCGCCAGGCCCGCCACGGTGACACGCATCTTCGTTTGGGCCGGCGGGTTAATCGGAGTCATCGGCACCGTGACCGGCGCGGGCTTCGGCCTGCTCGCCTGCTGGCTGCTGAACAAGTACCGGTTCGTATCGCTGCCCGGCGACGTCTATTTCATCAAGAATCTGCCGGTGCAGGTGCTGGCGCAGGACTTCGTCGTTGTCTGCATCGCGGCCATCGTCATCACGTTCGCGGCCACGGTCTACCCGGCTTTGAAGGCGGCGAGGCTCGTGCCGCTGGAAGCAATCAGATATGAGTGAAGCGACCAGGGATGAGGGACTAGGGGCTAGGGGTCAGGTTTCGGACCCTGACCCCCAACCCCTGACCCCTGACCCCTCGGTCGTGCTCCGCGCGACCGACGTATGGCGCGTGTTCGAGACCGGGGCTGAGCGTCTGGAAATCCTCCGCGGCGTGAACCTGGAGGTCAGCCGAGGCGAGCTGGTGGCGATTCTCGGCCCTTCGGGAACCGGCAAATCTACCCTCCTGCACGTGCTCGGAGCGCTGGATCGCCCCACAAGAGGCCGAGTGTTCCTTGATTCAGCTGACGTTTTCAGCTACCCTGAGTCCAAGCTCCACGAACTGAGAAATCGGAAGCTCGGGTTCGTGTTCCAGTTTCACCACTTGCTGTCCGAGTTCACGGTTCTGGAGAACGTGGCAATGCCGCTGCTTGTTGCGGGCGTGGCTCGGCCCGAGGCGATGGACCGTGCGCACCGCGTGCTCGAGGACGTCGGATTCCTGACCCGGCTCACCCACCGGCCGTCCGAGCTATCGGGCGGAGAAAAGGCGCGGGCGGCAGTGGGACGCGCGCTGGTGAATAACCCGGCGGTGATTCTCGCCGACGAGCCGACCGGCAACCTCGACACGACCTCGGCGGCGGCGCTGGTTGACCTGATGGTGCGACTGAGCAGCGAAAGGAAAATGACGATTCTGGTAGTGACTCACAATCAGTCCGTCGCCGACCGAGCGACACGCCGGCTCCATCTAGCCGAAGGAAGACTCACGGAGGAGAGGTGACAAAGCAGAAATCAGGATTCAGATACCAGAATGCAGAACTGCCGGACTTTCTGACTTCTGGTCTCTGTTCTCTGAATTCTGAATTATCCGGAGTGTCCGGGCTATGAAACTCTGTGACCTTTGCGGCAAGGGCGAGGCGACGATGAAGGTGAGCCAGCTCGACAAGAACGGCAAGGTCACCGAGGTCTCGGTTTGCGCCGAGTGCGCGCGCCAGCGGGGGTTCGCCGAGGTCGAGCAGCTCAAGGCGGGCGCGGCGGAGATAATCGCCGAGTTGAAGACGCGCGTCGACGAGGCCGATGCGAAACTGGTCTGCCCGAGCTGCGGCCTGACGTATGCGGAATTCAAGCGACAGGGCCGGCTGGGCTGTGCCGATTGCTACGTTTCCTTCCACGACCAACTATTGCCGGTGATACGCCGAATCCACGACGCGGTTCAACACGTGGGCCGGACCGCGAGCGGCGGCCGCAAACATGCGCAGGTCCAGATGAACATCCAGAAGCTGCGCCAGGCCCTGTCCGGTGCAATCCAGGACGAGGACTACGAGAAAGCCGCCGCCCTGCGCGACCAGCTCAAGCACGCGGAAGCAGAATGAGTGCCAGAGGAATCAGAGATTCAAGGATTCAAGGGGGCCAATGCGGTGTCACTCGAATCCTGGAATCCTCGACCCCTGGATTCCTTCAGTTCCCATGAACTCCACCGGCACTGTTGGCAAGTGGCTTGCGGCCGCCGGGCCGGAGAGCGATGTCGTGCTCTCGACCCGCGTTCGGCTGGCCCGAAACCTTGCCGAGGTGCCGTTCACTCACCGGTCAAAAGCGGACGCCCAGGAGCGAACCGTTGAGGCCGTTCGCCTGGCGCTCACCGATTCCGGCTACATAGCCGCCGGCGAGTTCATCGACAACGAGCGGCTTTCCGAACAGTACGGCCAATACCTGGTCGAGCGGCACCTGGCGTCGCCCGACTTCACTGCATCCAAAGCCAAGCGCGGGCTGTACTTCAGCGAAGATGAAGCTACGAGCCTCATGGTCAACGAAGAGGACCATCTCCGATTCCAGGTTCTGGCCTCGGGCCTTGATTTCCCGGAGGCGTTCACTGCGGCAGCAACGCTCGACGAGAAGCTGGAAGGACAACTTCAGTACGCGTTCTCGCCCGAGTTCGGATTCCTGACCGCGTGTCCGACCAATCTCGGAACCGGTATGCGGGCCTCGGTTCTCGTGCACCTGCCCGCGCTCGTCATCACCCGCGAAATTGAGAAGGTGCTGCGCGGGGCGTTGCAGATCGGCCTCGCGGTGCGCGGCCTGTACGGCGAGGGCACCGAAACCAAAGGGAACTTCTTCCAGATTTCCAACCAGAAGACGGTCGGCCAGACCGAGTGGGAAATCATCGAGACGATTGCCGACATCAGCCGGCAGATAATCCAGTACGAACGGAAGGCCCGTGGGTACCTTATGAACAAGCTCCGGGTCGAGATCGAGGACAAGGTCTTCCGTTCGCTCGGGCTGCTACGGGGGGCGCGCATCCTCACATCGGACGAGGCTATCAACCTGATTGCGAACCTCAGACTCGGGATCGCGCTCGGCATCGTAAACGAACTTAACCTGGAGCAGGTCACGCGGCTCATGGTGCTCGTCCGGCCCGCGAACCTGCAGGCAATGCTGGGCGAGAACCTGACCGCGTCGGAGCGCGACGAACGGCGCGCCACCTTCGTCAGAGAGACGCTGGTGCATCAGTGAGGCAGAAGGGGTCAGGGGTCAGGGGTCAGGGGTCAGAAGCTGGAAGTCAGAATAAGCAGACCGGACTGCGCGGACTTCCGTCGGTGGACAAACTTCTCAGTGACGAGACGCTCGCGCCCGTGCTCGCGCAAGTCCACCGCCGCATGGCGGTGCGGGCAATCCGAGCCTATCTCGACGAGCTACGGGAGAACCTGAAAGAGCCGCAACACGCAGACGGCAAGCCCCAAGCGTTCTCAATGGCGGAGTTGCTGCGCCGACTCGAACGAGAGCGCAAGCCGACGCTGGCGCGCGCCATCAATGGCCTTGGCGTCATTCTGCACACTGGGCTGGGGCGCGCGCCGCTGTCCAAGGCTGCACAGGAAGCGCTTACTGACGTGAGCGAGCACTTCTCCAGCCTTGAAATCGACATCGAGACCGGACGGCGCGGCAGCCGCTACCGGCACATCGAACCGCTGCTGTGCGAACTGACGGGCGCTGAGGCGGCGATGGTCGTCAACAACAACTGCGCGGCTACCTTGCTAATCCTGTCCGGGCTGGCCAAAGGCAAAGAGGCGATTGTCTCGCGCGGCCAGCTTGTCGAAATCGGCGGCGCGTTCCGAATCCCCGACGTGATGATGCAAAGCGGATGCAAGATGGTCGAGGTCGGCACGACCAATCGCACTCACCTGCGCGACTACAATAATGCCATCACTCCGGAGACGGCGCTCCTGCTCCGGGTTCACACCTCCAACTACAAGATTACCGGGTTCACCAAGGAAGTAAGCCTCGAAGAGATGGTAGCTCTCGCCCAAGAGGTCAATCGCTCGCCCCTCGCCCCTCGCCCCTCGCCCCTCCTCGTCGTGGACGACCTCGGTTCAGGGGCGCTCGTCGACCTTTCGAAGTACGGCCTGCCCAAGGAACCGCTGGTACAGGAATCGGTCAAGGCCGGAGCGGACGTCATCTGCTTCTCCGGGGACAAACTCATTTCCGCGTCGCAAGCCGGCATCATCGTCGGCAAGAAGAAGCACATCGACCTGCTGAAGAAGCATCCGCTCACCCGGGCCATGCGCTGCGGCAAGCTCACCTACGCCGTGCTCGAACGGACACTGGAGCTGTTCCTTGACGAGGAACGCGCAGTCAAGGAACATGCGCTCTTCCAGTTACTGCTGAAGACCACGGACCAGATGCAGGGCGAAGCCGATGAACTCGTGCGCCGGGTTCAGTCTCTTCTCCCTCTCCCTCTCCCTCCGGGAGAGGGTTGGGGTGAGGGCGACAACGTCGTGGCCAAGTTCACCGTCAGACCTGCTCTTTCCGAAATCGGCGGCGGCTCACTCGCGACCGAGAGCCTCGAATCGCGGGTAGTTGCCATCACGCCGAAGACGATGCATGTCGACGAGCTGGCCCGTCGCATGCGTCTCAATCGGCCCCCGGTGTTCGGCCGGGTCGAAAAGGGCGAATACCTGCTCGACTTCCGTACCCTCCGCCGCGACGAAATCCCCATTATCTCTTCCGCGCTCCTCTCCGCTTTCCAGCAGTAGCGCAGGTTTGGGCGCCACGTTGACTGAGGAGAGTGGCGCGGTACCGTATCCTACCATGAAAGGACAACGATGAAATTCATTGTGATAGGCGCCGGAATGCAGGCGCGGGCAGTGGCCTACGACCTTGTGCGACAGGAAGACGTCGACGAGGTGAGAATCTGCGACGTGGATGCGGAGCGGCTGCAGGACCTGAAACGCCGCCTGCGTAGCGCGAAGGTCAAGACGTTCGAAGCCGATGCCGGTGACAGGCGGCGCATGACGGAATTGATGAGGCCCTGCGATGTGGCGGTGAGTTGCGTCCCGTATTTCTCTAATCTTAACCTGGCGCACGCTGCCATTGCATCGCGCACGCACTTCTGCGACCTCGGCGGGAACAACGACGTGGTGCATGCGGAGCTTGCGCTGAGCGGGCAGGCGAAGAAGGCCGGCTTGACCGTGGTGCCCGACTGCGGACTGGCACCGGGTATGGTGAGCATCCTCGCTGCGGACGGGTTCTCGCGCCTGGAACGCACGGATGCCATCCACATCCGAGTGGGCGGGCTGCCGCGCCATCCCAGGCCTCCGCTCAACTACGCGTTGGTCTTCTCAGCCAATGGGCTAATTAACGAGTACGTCGAGCCGTGCCTGGTTCTGCGGGAAGGCAGGCTGACGTGGCGCGAGCCGCTGGCTGAAGTCGAGGAACTGGAATTCCCGAAGCCGTTCGGCAAGCTGGAGGCGTTCAATACCTCGGGCGGGACGTCGACGCTGCCCTACACCTACCGCGGTCGAGTGAAGACGCTCAATTACAAGACGATCAGGTATCCGGGCCACTGCGCCAAGTTCCGGTTGCTCTTCGACCTTGGTCTCACCGACATGAAGCCGACTAGCGTGGACGGCAAACTCATCGTCCCGCGTCACCTGCTGATTCACCGCCTCGAGGCAGTGCTGCCGTGGGAGAAGGATGATGTGGTGCTGCTGAGGGTGGAAGTGAACGGGAAGGGATCAAGGGATCGAGGGATCAAGAGACCGAGTGGCGGAAGGACGATAAGTTACGAACTGATTGACTACGCGGATCGGAAGAGCGGACTGACCGCGATGGAGCGAACGACCGGTTTCTCGGCGGCGATTGTCGCGCTGATGCTGGGCCGCGGCCAAGTCGGATGCGCCGGGGCGTTCACCGGCGAGAATTGCGTGCCGTCTGCCGCGTACATCAAGGAACTGCGCCGGCGCGGTCTGCGTCTGCGCGTTAGCTTGGACTGACCGGGCGGCTCCTCACCCCATCCCTCTCCTCCGAGAGGAGAGGGAGAGCGAAGCGAGGGTGAGGAGGTCACAGAATCGGTTCGGCGGGTTTGACTGCCGTCGGAATCGGGTGTATACTGCTGACTCCGTGGCACTCAAAGCAATCTACAAGCCCGAAAACGAGTTGATGGCGAACTCGGTCCGCGACCTGTTCGAAGAGAACGGGATTCCGGCGATGATTCGTTCGTTCCAGATGCCGGCCTACGACGGCCTCGCGCGGGTGATGCGTCCGGTCTGGGGCGAGGTGCTGGTAGAGGAGGAGGACATGGCGCGCGCCAGGGAAATCCTCGACGCTTTTCTTTCCACGGATGCCGGCGATGCCGGCAAGCAGGAGTAGCCCACCGTTGCGGCACCGGCGCCGCACTGACGGATTTACGACTAGCTATTGATGTTTGATTAGTTGAACCGTAGAACGGAGCTTTGCACATGAAGTCGGTTTATCGCTTCGGCGGCGGCCGGGCTGAGGGCTCGGCGCAGATGAAGGACGCGCTCGGCGGCAAGGGCGCAAACCTGGCAGAGATGGTCAATCTCGGACTACCGGTTCCGGCCGGGTTCACGATTTCCACCGCGGTCTGCGTCCATTACATGAAGAACGGCGACTACCCGACCGACTTCGCCGGCGAGGTCAAGTCAAGCCTTGAGTACATCGAGCAGCAGGCGGGGCGGAAGTTCGGCGACCCCAAGGCCCCGCTGTTGCTGTCGTGCCGTTCGGGCGCGCGGGCGTCGATGCCCGGGATGATGGAAACCGTGCTGAACATCGGGTTGTGCGAGCGCACCCTGCCCGGTCTGGCGGCGATGACCGGCGACGAGCGGTTCGCCTATGATGCCTATCGCCGGTTGCTGACGATGTACGCCGACGTCGTGATGGAGAAGGCCGAGGGCATCGAGCCTAAAGACGGCAAGGGCATCCGGGCCCAGCTTGAGGGGTTGATGCACGCGCTCAAAGAGCGAACCGGGCGGAAGGGCGACGCTGACTTGACCGCCGAGGACCTGAAGGAGTTGTGCGCCTCATACAAGACGCGCATTGCCGAAACGTTCGGCAGGCCCTTTCCGGAGGATCCTGCGGAACAACTGTGGGGCAGCATCCAGGCCGTGTTCCGGAGCTGGAACGGCAAGCGCGCCGTGGCCTACCGCCGCATCGAGAACCTGCCCGACGACTGGGGCACGGCGGTGAACGTGCAGGCGATGGTGTTCGGCAATCTGGGAAATCTGTCCGCGACCGGCGTGGCGTTCACGCGCAACCCGGCGACCGGCGACGCCCGGTTCTACGGCGAGTGGCTGCGCAACGCACAGGGCGAGGACGTGGTGGCCGGCATCCGCACGCCGAACCCGCTGAATGCAGCCAGTCGCAACGTCCAGAATGAGACAATGGAGAGCCTCGAGGAAGCGATGCCCGGGCTCTACACGGAGCTGAAAGAGTACCGCGACCGGATGGAGAAGCACTTCCGCGACATGCAGGACATTGAGTTCACCATCGAGAACGGCAAGCTCTACATGTTGCAGACCCGCACCGGCAAGCGCACCGGCGTCGCCGCCATCAACATCGCGATGGAAATGCTGGACGAAGGGCTGATCGAAGAGCGAACCGCGCTGTTGCGCGTCCAGCCCGTTCAGTTGGAAGAACTGCTGCATCCGATACTCGACCCGGCCGCCGAGAAGGACGCAACGCTGCTAGGCGAAGGCCTGCCGGCGGGTCCGGGCGGCGCAACCGGTCGCATAGTATTCACTGCGGCCGATGCGATAGCCAGGTCACGGGGCGAGGGTGCGGCCCCGGTCATACTCGTGCGTGAGGAGACCTCGCCCGAGGACATCGACGGCATGCGGTCCGCGGCCGGCATCCTGACCGCGCGCGGGGGGATGACTTCGCACGCGGCGCTGGTGGCGCGCGGGTGGGGCAAGTGCTGCATCGTCGGCGCAAAGGATACCACGGTCGATGCGGTGGCAAAGGAGCTTACGATCCGTGGCCGCGTATTCTCCGAAGGCGATTGGCTGACATTGAACGGGACCAGGGGACGCGTGTACGCGGGCAAGGTGGCGACGATGGACGCGACCGAGCAGCCGCGGTTCCAGCAGTTCATGGAGCTGGCCGACAAGTACCGCAAGATGGTCGTCCGCACGAACGCCGAGACGCCGGCCGACGCGGCGCTGGCGCGACGGTTGGGGGCCGGCGGCATCGGGCTGTTCCGTACCGAGCACATGTTCTACGGCAAGGGCAGCGACGTGCCGCTGTTCCTGCTGCGCAAGATGATTCTGTCGAAGACGACCGAGGAGCGGCGGGCCGCACTCAACGAGCTGTTCGTCCACGTCAAGGCCGCGGTGAAGGGAACGCTCGAAGCGATGGACGGCTTGCCCGTGACCATTCGGCTGCTCGACCCACCCCTGCACGAGTTCGTGCCCAAGGCGGAAGACAAACAGGCGGCACTGGCCAAGTCGCTGGGCGTGACCGTTGATGACGTGCGCAAGCGCGGCGAGGACCTGCACGAGTCGAACCCGATGATGGGACACCGCGGCGTGCGCCTCGGGATTACCTACCCCGAGGTTACCGAGATGCAGGCGCGGGCGATATTCGAGGCGACCGCCGAACTGCTGGCCGAGAAGAAACAGCCCGAGCCTGAGATAATGGTGCCGGTGACCTGTGAGGCAAAGGAGCTCGAGGACCAGAACGCAATCATCGCGCGCGTGCACGACGGAGTCTGCCGTAAGCTGGGCAGAGAACGGATACCGCACATGGTCGGCACGATGATCGAGATACCCCGCGCGGCCCTGCTGGCCGACGAGATGGCGCACGCGGCCGAGTTCTTCTCGTTCGGAACCAACGACCTGACCCAGATGACCTTCGGTTTCAGCCGCGACGACGTCGCCTCGTTTCTGCCGCTGTACCTCGAGAGACGGCTGCTCAAGGAAGACCCGTTCCAGACCATCGACCAGGCGTCGGTCGGCGCGCTCATCCAAATCGGCGTCAAGAAAGGCCGCGCGGCCCGGCCCGGCCTGAAGGTCGGCATCTGCGGCGAGCACGGCGGCGACCCCGAGTCAGTGAAGTTCTGCTATCGCGTCGGGATGGACTACGTGAGTTGCTCGCCGTTCCGCGTGCCGATCGCGCGGCTGGCAGCGGCCCAGGCCGCGATTGAAGGGGAGGCTGCGACGGGCAGCAAGTAACGGAGGCGAGACATGGACGGCGAACTGCAGAAGCAGCTTGATGGGGTTCTAGACCGGCATCCTGAAGTCAAGGTCAACCCGGACCGCCGGACGATGATCGCGGAGGTGGTGGCGCGGCGCGAGGCGATGGTCGCGGCGTGCGGCTGTCTTGCGACCTGGACCCCGCCCGAATCGACCGGGCGCAGCCCGCAGGACACCGTCATCGTGCGCCGGTCTGAGTCTGAGAGGAACATCGACTGGGACGCGCCGAACAACCTGCCTATTGCCCCGGACACGTTCGACATGGTCATAGCGGACGCGCTGGCCGTGCTCGCGAAGAAGCCGCGGCTGTACGTTGCGGACAGGTCGCTCGGGGCCGACCCGAGCCACGCGCTGCCGGTCAGGGTCGTTTCCGACCGGGCGCTGACGGTCCTCTTCGCTGACAACATGTTCCGGCCGGTGCCGGCCGACATCGGCAAGTCGTGCTTTGCCTCACGCCCCTACACGCTCATCGTGCTCCCATACGAAAAGCTCGACCCGGCCCGCTACAGCGGTCGGCTGCGGAAGATGCCGAAGACCGCTAAGACGTCAGACATGGTCATCGCGATGGACATGGACCGGCGCATCGGAGTTGTCTACGGTTCGGCCTACTGCGGCAGCGTCAAGAAGCACATGTTCACCGTGATGAACTACCTGCTGCCGCTCGACGGTATCCTGTCGCTCCACTGCTCGGCCAATGAAGGGAAGAACGGTGACGTGGCCCTGCTGCTCGGGCTGTCCGGCACGGGGAAGACCACGCTCTCGGCCGACCCGCGCCGTGCCCTGCTCGGCGACGATGAGCACTCATGGGGCGATTCGGGTGTTGCCAACTTCGAGAACGGCTGCTATGCCAAGCTCATTAACCTGAGCCCGGTCAAGGAGCCGGATATCTACAAGGCCTGCTTCCACGAAGCGCCTTACCTTGAGCACGGGGCGATTGTCGAGAACGCGATGACCTACCCGGACGGAAGGTTCGACCTCGACGATGAGCGTCTTACGCCAAACTCACGCGGCTCGTATCCGCTGACATTCCTCTCCAACATCAAGACACCGCCGGTCGCAGGGCACCCAAAGACGATTCTCTTCCTGACCGCGGACGCGAACGGCGTGCTGCCGCCGGTTGCGCGCCTGAGTCGCAACCAGGCCATGCTCTGGTTCCTGATGGGCTACACCTCCAAGCTTGCCGGCACTGAGACCGGCATCGTTGACCCGAAGAGCACGTTCTCGCGCTTCTTCGGCGCACCGTTCATGCCCTTGAACCCGGGTGTGTACGCCCGGATGCTCGGTGAGAAGCTGGACAAGCACGGCACCAAGGTGTACCTCGTCAACACCGGCTGGAGCGGCGGAGCGTACGGCGTGGGAAAACGGATGGATATCAGCCTGACTCGGGAAATCGTCGAGTCGGCGCTCAACGGTTCACTTGCCAGTGTCGAGTGCTTCACCGACCCCATTTTTCACCTCGACATTCCGAAGAGCTGCCCGGGCGTGCCCGACCCGGCCGTGCTCAACCCGCGCAACACCTGGCAGGACAAAGCCGCCTACGACGTGCGAGCGAAGAAGCTCGCGGCAGAGTTCTGTTCCCAGTTCGATAAAGCGTATGGTGGAAAGGGAATCGAGGCCGAAGTCGTGCGGCAGTGCCCGGGGAAGTAGGATTGGGGCTAGGGGTTAGGGAATAGGGGTTAGAGAGGACACGGGAGGATGAAGGGTCCCATTCGGAGCTACAAGGACCTCGTGGTCTGGCAAGAGGCTATCACCTTGGTCGAGCTGACATATGGACTCGCGCGGGAATTGCCTGCAAGTGAGAGGTTCGGACTAATATCCCAGATGACGAGAGCCGCCGTATCGGTGCAGGCTAACATTGCCGAAGGCCATGGTTCCCGACACCGGGCCGTCTATCTGAATCACCTGTCCATCAGCAAGGGTTCGTTGGTCGAACTAGAGACGTACATTATCCTGGTCGTGAAGCTGGGTTTCGTGAAGCCGGACCGCACCGCAAAGATCCAGGGCAAGATTGATGATGTCGGGAGGCTGTTGAGCGCTCTTGTGCGAGCGCTCCGCGTCTCCGTCGACCGTTCCTGACCCTAGTCCCTAACCCCTAATCCCTAGTCCCTTACCCGCTCGCCTCTTGGGCGAGAAGAGCAGGCACAGCCCGAACAACGCGCTCGACGTTACTATGATGACCGCGCCCGCCGGGGCGTCAGTCAACCACGAGACGAGTAGTCCAATCAGGCACGACAGAATCCCAAACAACGCCGAAAGCAAGTACATGGTCCTCAGCCGATAGGTCAACTGGTACGCTGCTGACGGTGGGTTGACGATGAGGCTGAAGATGAGGAGCCCGCCGATGGTGCTCAAGTTGGCGGTTACCGACAGGCCGCACAAGACCAGCATTGCGAAGAAGAGCGCTCGCTCGGGTATCCCGACCGCGCGGGCGATTTCCCGGTTGTAGAGCACGGCCTGGATTTCCTTGTAGAACAGCCAGAGAAACAGCAGCACCACTACTGCCGCGCCGGCCATCACCGCGAGGTCGCGCCCGGCCACGAGCAGGATGCTGCCCCATATCAGGCCGAGAGCGTTGGCGCGTGAGCCGCGCATCAGGCCGATGGCAAGAAAGGCGAGGCCGAGCACGAGCGAGAAGATGATGCCAAGCGAGACATTGGGTTCGATGTCAGCGCGCTCGGCAACCGGGCCGACGAGGAACGACGCGGCGATGCAGAAGACCGCGGCGGTAATGAGCGGGTTTACTCCGAGCAGCAGTCCGGTTACCGCACCGGCAAAGGCCGCGTGCGACATCGCCACCCCGACAAATGGTATGTTCATCATCACGACCCAGACCCCGACGATGCCGCAGACCAGCCCTCCGAGAACTGCGGCAGCAAGCGGCCGCCAGAGTATGGCGAGTTCAGGCGGCATCGGCGAAGAGTTCGGCTATCAGGAGCTTGTCGTCGAGCGCGGCGCGGCCCCCAGAGCAGGTGACGCGGCCGTTCTTGACCATGACGATTCGGTTCGCGACTGGCGGCAGATGGTCAAGTTGGTGCGTCACCATCACCACGGTCAGGTGGAAGCGTTGAAAGGCGTCGACCACCAGCTCGCCGAATTCACTTACTGCCCGCGGGTCGAGGTTCGACGTCGGCTCATCGAGCAGCAGCAGTTCCGGCTCCTGCACCAGGGCGCGGGCGAGTGATATCTTGCGCGCCTCTCCACCCGAGACCCGACCAACCGGGCGCTCGGCCAAGTGTGCCGTCCGCGTTAGTTCCATCATCGCCAATGCGCGCTCTCGGTCGGCCGGCGTCAACCGGTGTAAGAGGCCGGCGCGACCACAACGGCCAACCAACACGGCATCAAGGCAGGAGATTGGCGCACGCGGGTCCACCCGTTCCTGCTGCGCCACGTAACCGATGCGACGGCGCAGCCGGCCGAAGTTCGCGCGGGTGGCGAGTTCGCCAAGGATGCTGACCGAGCCCGAGTGAATTCGAGCAAGGCCGTTGATGACGGTGAGAAGAGTCGTCTTGCCGGCACCGTTTGGGCCGATGATGCCGCAGAAGTCGCCGCGCCCGATGTCGAGCGAAACGTCACGCAGAGCGACGTGCTCGCGATAGCCGACCGTGACCGAGCGGAGCGAAACCGCCTCAGTCACTCGTTCCTCGCCCTGACCCCTGGCCCCTAGTCCCCGGCCCCTGTCCCAACTGCCTGCGCCAGCGCCGATGCGTTGTCGAGCAGCGCCTGGCGGTAGGACCCGTGCAGCGGGAAGTTGGTCAGGGTGACGTGCTTTGCCTTGAGCGCCTCGGCGAGCGGCCTGCCCGCGTCCGGGCCGGATTGCAGATTATCGACGACGAGGCTTGCGCCGGAGTCGAGCGCGACGCGAGCCAGGCGGGTGAGTCCCTGAGCGGTGAAGTCCTCGGCCCGACCAAAGGTCGCCACCACCCGGAATCCGAGTGACGCGACGAACGGCGCCTGCTGGTCAGCCGCGATTACCGCCGGCAGTTGCTTTCCTGCGAGCAGCGTCCGTGCGGCAACCGCGGCCGAGTCGACATCGGCCCCGTAGCGCAACCCTGCCAGCCGATATGTGTCGGCGTGCCCCGGGTCGAGTCCCTGCAACAAGGTGGTAATTTCAGCGGCTGCCTGCTTCTGTAGTTCGGGAATCATCCAGTTTCCCTGTGTCGCAAGCGTCACTCTCCTCGGGCCGGGCGGGATGATCGCCTTCTCCAGCGCCGGGTACCAGGCTTCCCAGCCGTGGTTCAGGATGAGCCGGGCGTTGTTCGCCGCAGTCACATCCGACGGCTTCAGGTCGAACTGCCCCGGACACAGCCCGGCCGGGGCAATGGTAGTGACTGCGAATCGGTCACCGCCAATCGTTTGTACAATCGTGCTGATGAGCGTGGTAGAGGCGACCACACGGATTCGGCCTGACGGCCGGGCGCAACCGAAGATCGTAACCCCGACGAGGAACAATCGCATCAAGAGCTTCTTTGCCATGTCAGGAACTCCTCGCATGGTGTGCCTCGTGTTGGTGTGCTCGGGCGAGCGGACAGCGCGCCGGGGTCAGGGTCAGGCTGCCTTGTCGTACGCCCTTGAGCGCGAGCAGGCGGTTGGCGAGTTCCCGCAGGTCGGCCGCCGGGCCGCGGAGAATCAGCACTTCGAGGCACTCGTGCCGGTCGAGATGGACATGAGTCGAGGAAACGACCTCGGCAAAGGCATCGTGCTGCACCTGCATCAGGCGCCGCGCCAACTCCGGCTGGTCGTGCCCGTAGACGTATGACAGCACGCCCACTGCTGAGCCGGACTCAAGTTCTGATTCGGCCAGCCGGCTTCGCACCAGGTCGCGGATTGCCTTGGAACGGGACCAGCCTGTCTTCCGGAGAAGGGCCTCAAACCCGGTCAGCAGCTCCGGCTCCATCGAGACGCTGAACCGCACCGCCCCGGCTTCTTCGTCATGGTTCTCGGTGTTACGCATCCCCAAATCGTAATACCGACGGGGTCTCCGGTCAAGCCGGGTGAGGCGAAGATTGACACGCGTGCCGACGGGAATATGCTCAGGGCGACCATGAGACCTATAGGACGGATTGGACCTATATGTCTTACCTTGTTCTGCGCGTTCGCAACGGCGCACGCCGCTACCGTCACCTGGGACACAATCACCAGGCTCACCGCCAACTCCGCGAACCAGGTAACGGGCCGCTCCGGTCAACACGGCCTCGCGGTCGATGCATCGGGCGATGTCCACGTCGTCTGGCTGGACCAGCGTACCGTCCCGTATCAGGTCTGGTATCGGCGATACGACGCGGGCACGAGCACGTGGCTGGCCGAGACTACGCTGACCACGCAGCAGGCCAATTGTTCTCAACCGGGAATGGCCTGTGACAGCGCGGGCAACATACATGTCGCCTGGCAGGTCATGAACTGGAACCCCCTTGGGGTCGGCACCTGGGCCAAACGTTACAACGTTTCGACGCATCACTGGCGGGTCGACACCTTGATTGACAGCACCGGCACGAGCCAGCCACAGCAGTATCCCTCGGTTGCCTGTGTGCCCGGCACCGGCGATTTGGAAGTAGCCCTGTACAAACTGCCTGACACCGGTATGTACACCCAGGTTTTCCTCAAAGAGTGGCATCCGGCAACCGGATGGGACTCCGTGGTGCAAGTCTCGTCTGCGGCAGTCAACCATGACCAGGTGTCGGTCGCGGCGGGTCTGAACGGCGATGTCGCGGTTATCTGGGTCGGCAAGGACCTCGGCGATGCTTACAGCCAGGTCTACTGCCGCCGCCGCGTCGGCGGAACATGGCAGGGAGTCGAACTTGTCTCCGCCCCTGCCGGGCTGAGCCAGTATTCGCCCTGCGCCGCGTTCGACCGGGAAGGCGCCGTCCACGTCGTCTGGCACGGCTTGGCGGGCTCATACCAGCAGGTCTTTCACCGAGAATGCGATGCCGGAACCTGGTCCGGCGTCGACGACGTAAGCGGACAGCAGTCATACCAGCAGGAGTTTCCCTCAATAGCGTGCGATGCGGCCGGACGATGCCACGTGGTCTGGTGCAGCCAGGCCGGCGGCACCAACTATCAACTTGCCTATGCCCAGCGCGATACCGACGGGGTCTGGAGTTCGCCAACCACACTCACCGCGCTCGACTCCGGAAGCGTCAACTACCCTTCAATTGCCTGCGACGCCGTCTCAGGCATCCACATCGTCTGGTACGACAATCACACCGGCAACCAGGACGTCTACTACCTCCACGGCGTCCCTGCGGGCACGGGCGTCCTCGAAACCCGTCCCTCGTCCGTCGTCCCTCGTCCCTACACTGCCGCGACACTAGTCCGTGGCGTGCTCTTCTTGAGAGGAAGCCGAAGAGCAAGCTCAAGCCCAGGCCCAGGCTGCGTGCTCGACATCAGCGGCAGGAAGGTCCTCGATCTACTGCCGGGCGCAAATGACGTGCGGGGGTTGGCTCCAGGGGTGTACTTCGTGAGGGAGGCTCAGACGCAGGTTCAAGCACAAGCTGTCTCGAAGATCGCGATTACGAGGTAAGGAGACGCTATGAGGACATCGAGCGTACTGCTGGCCGTCTGCTGCTGCCTGTCGGCGGCCAGCGGACAGACCTTGGAGACCACCATCTATCTGCCCGACTCGCTCGGCGGGCTGTCTCAACCGCAGTGTCTGGCGTATGACTCGGCCAGCAACACTGTCTACGTCGCCGGCACGTACGGCAACTACGTGCTGGCCATTGATGGCGCGGCCAACCAGAAGCTGGCCAGAATCCCGATCGGGTCGCTCGGAAGCGCCCTCTGCTACAACCCGACCAAAAACAAGGTCTACTGCGCAAATCTCTACAGCGACAAGGTAACCGTCGTGGATGGCGTAACCAACGGAGTTATCGCCACCGTGACTGTAGGTAGCAATCCTTTGGCTCTCTGTTACAACCCGACGAACAGCAAGGTCTATTGCGCGAACGAACACAGTGGTAGTGTGACCGTGATTGATGGCGCGACTGACAGCGCCATCGCTACCGTGGCTACAGGTAGCTATCCTCGTGCCTTCTGTTACAACCCGACCAATAACAGGGTCTACTGTGCGAACTACAGCAGCGCCAACGTGACCGTGATTGACGGTGCCGCCGACAGCGTCATCGCCACCGTGACAGCAGGTAGCCACCCTTATGCCCTCTGCTACAACGCGACCAGCAACAAAGTCTACTGTGCGAATGAGGGCAGCGACAACGTTACGGTGATAGACGGCGCGACTGACAGCGTCATCGCCACCGTGACTGCGGGTGTCCACCCGTGGGCCCTGAGCTACAACCCGACGAACAATAGGGTCTACTGCGCGAACGAGGCAGACACGACCGTGACCGTGATTGACGGCGCGAATGACCGTGTCATCGCCACCGTGGCTGCAGTCCTCCACCCCGATGCGCTTTGCTACAATCGCGCTAATGACAAGGTCTTCTGCGCGGACGCGGGCGGCGATGTGACGGTAATTGACGGCGCCACCGACAGCGTCATCGCCACAGTGGCCGCAGGAAGCTACCCCTGTGCCATTTGCTACAACTTGGCCAACAACAAGGTCTGCTGTGCCAATCAAAACAGCGGCAACGTGACCGTGATAGACGGCGAGAGCAACGAGGTCATCGCCACCGTGGGCACAGGCACGTGGCCGTACGCTCTCTGCTACAACCTGACCAAAAACAAGGTCTACTGTGCGAACAATAGCAGTTGCAGCGTGACCGTGATAGACGGCGGGAGTAACGAGGTCATCGCCACGGTCGCCACAGGTGAAATGCCCGAGGCCCTCTGCTACAGCATGACCAACGACAAGGTCTACTGCGCGAATTGGATGGTCGGAGACGTGACCGTGATAGATGGTGTGACCGACGGCGTCATCGCTACAGTAGCTACCGGTGGGAGTCCTAGCGCTCTCTGCCACGACTCGGCCAATGATAAAGTCTACTGCGCGAGCTTTGACGGCGGCGTGACCGTGATTGACGGCGCAACTGACAGTGTCATCGCCACCGTTGCCACTGGCAGCGGCCCGAGTGCCCTCTGCTACAACACGGCCCGCAACAAGGTCTACTGTGCGAACTCCTACAGCGACAACGTGACCGTGATAGACGGTGTCGCCGACAGCGTCATCGCCACCGTGACTACGGGCAGTGAACCCTATGCCCTCTGCTACAACCCGACGAACGATAGGGTGTACTGCGCGAATCGGGGTAGCGACAGCGTGACCGTCATGGACGGCGCAACTGACAGTGTCATCGCCACCGTTGCCACTGGCAGCGGCCCGAGTGCCCTCTGCTACAACCCGACCAGCAACAAGGTGTACTGCGCGAACGCGGGCAGCGGCAACGTGACCGTGATTGACGGCGCGACCGACAGCGTCCTCGCCACCGTAACGGCAGGCAGCTATCCCTGGGCCCTTTGCTATGACCCGACCGACATCGAGGTCTATTGCGCGAACCAATTCAGCGGTGACGTGACCGTCATAGATGGTAAGACCAACGGGGTCATCGTGACCATCGGTGTCGGTGCCGGGCCGTGCGCGCTGGCGCAGAATCCAACTCAGAACCGGGTCTATGTCGCCAATGGCGCTGGGTCCAGCATCTCGGTGCTGCGCGATTTTGTGTCCGGAATCGAGGAGGGCTTCAAGCCTCAAGCCACAAGCTCCAGGCCGATGCCGACCATCATCCGCGGGGTGCTGTATCTAGGAGTAGACAGTAGGCAGAAGACAGGATACAGGGCGAAGCTGCTGAATATCACGGGCCGGAAGGTGCTGGACCTGCATCCCGGCGCGAATGATGTGCGGGCGCTGGCGCCGGGCGTCTACTTCGTGAGGACAGCCCAAGCACAGGCTCAAGCCCAAGCCCAAGCCATCCGCAAGGTCGTCCTGACGCGCTAGCAGACAAGGCTCGAATCGTCGCAGGAGACCCATCTAAATGGGGACGCTACCCATTTTCCGCTCATCTAAAGCTAAGTTATTAAAGCACGATGTGTTAAGCCACGGCATTGGCTGAAAAGTTAGCGTCGGGAATCGCCCTGGGAACCGTTCCCGGGACGGTTCGGGGGGTCGTTCGCGTGGCGGTACGCGACGCGGTTCGGACTGCGATTGACGACGCGATTCTGGCCGGGACTCTCGCGGCGAGATGGTCCGGGGTTGGCAGGAGGACTCGCACACCGACTCTGGCGGCGACTTCTGCCGCGACCCGAAGGGCGACTTGCCGCGCGACCTCCAGGGTGTCTCGCGGTTCGATTCGCGAGGGGACTTGCGGACCGGTTCGCACCGCGACTCTCGCTGCGATTCGCGCGGTGACACCGACGCTTTGTTCGAGAGACGGCCTCTGTCGCAACTGCCGCACCGAGGCAGGCTTGGAGCTGGATTGACACGGCTGGCTGTTGCGGCTATACTTCCGGGCCTTCGACCCGAACCGACACGTCGAGGCGTTTGACTATCATAGGCAATAATGCGAGCGGTACTGGTTTCCTGCGTCCTCATCGCCGGCTTCGCGGCCGGCGCCACCCTCAGTGATGCCATTGTCAGGGAACAAGTTAACCCGAAGCTGTCGCTCGACATCAACGGCTACGTCTACGATTGGGACAACGTCGGCCGGTTCGTGCTGCCGGGCGAGACGCTCCGCCTGTCGACTTCCGACCGTGTGAACAGCAGCGGCTGGGTTGCCTCGGCCGGCGAGCTGGTGGACATGGGAAACACGACGTGCTGGGTCGCGCCGCAGGAGCCGGGACTTTATCCGATAATCGTCACCAGCGGCACGGCGGTCCGCCGGATCAACGCCTTTGTGATGATACCCTTTGACAGCCTCGACAAAAAGGGTTATCTCAAGGGAGTCAAGATCGGAAAGTACCCGAAGCCCATCGCGGCGTTCCCGAACTTCACGAAGCCGAAAGGGTTCATCGTGACGACACCCGACAACATGAACACGCCGGTGTCGCCGCACTACACGCTCGGCGACTTCGCGCCGCGCTCGATTGATGGGTTCCCCAAGTATACGGTCCTGCGCGAGGAACTGCTGATCAAGTTGGAGCTGCTCACCGATCTCGTCAAGCGTCACGGGGTCAATTTCGACCGGTTCACGGTATTCAGCGGCTATCGACCGCCGGCGTACAACTGGCGTCTGGAACGCGGGCTGAACAGCGCCCACATCTACGGCGGCGCCGCCGATATCATCATCGACGCCGACAACGATGGCCGGCTGGACGACCTGAATCACGACGGCAACTCGAACCGCAAGGACGCCAAGCTGCTGGCTTCCTGGGCCGAAGAGCTGGAGCAGCAGCACCCTGAGCTGGCCGGCGGCATCGGCTGGTACAGCCGCACCCGCTGGCGCGGGCCGTTCATCCACGTTGATGTTCGCGGCAAGACTGCCCGCTGGCATCAGTGAAATGACGAGTTGCGAATGACGATTGGCGAATAGCGAACGGGAAACGACGAGCGATAGACGACAGGCTATGAGCGCCGAGCACCGTTCCGCGTCCGGCCCGGGCCGGGAGCCGGGTCGGCGTTTGCCTTCTGAATTCGACATTCGCACTTCGTCATTCGTCAATTCCTGATGAGTCCGATAAAGTCGCTCGGCATCATCGTCCTGTCGCTGATGGTGCTGGCCTGGTCGGAGGTCTACTTCCCGGTCAAACAGAGCCTCGGACTGGACATCCTGAATCTGACCTACAACTTGTACAAGACCCGGGCAGGCACGCTCGCGATGCGGCTGGAGCTGCCGAAGCTCGGACCCGAGATCGAGGCGCTCAATGGTTCGGTGAAGCAACTCGCCGACCAGTTCGCGACCGCCTTCACCAATGAGCTCTACATTGTTGTCAATCCCAACGGCAACCGGCTCTCCCTGCGCCGCGGCCAGAAGGTGATACTCGAGGCCGCGATATCGACCGGCAGGAACGACACGCTCAAATACCGGAGCCAGCGGTGGGTCTTTCAGACCCCGCGTGGAATCATGAGCGTCATCCGCAAAGCAAAAGACCCGATCTGGGTGAAACCGGACTGGGCGTTCCTCGAAAAGGGCGAGTCGATTCCGCCGCTCCGCTCGCCGAAGCGCCAGCAGAAGGGCGTGCTCGGCGCGTTCATGCTCGACCTTGGCGGCGGAGTGATGATACACGGCACCCCGCAGGAGAACCTGCTCGGCCGGAGCGTAACCCACGGCTGCATCCGGGTCGGGTACAACGACCTGAAGGTGCTGTACGACTCGGTGCCGGTCGGGACCAAGGTGTTCATATTCTAATGAAGGGCCACGAGTCGAATAGTCCAGAATTCAGAATCCAGAGACTAGAATCCAGAATGTCCCGACACTCTGGATTCTGGACCCAGCACTCTGGGCTCTGGATTGTCCGGTTCCGAAATCCCGAGCCCGGCAGCCGACAGCTCAAATGAGAAGTTTCCTGGCAGTGCTTGCGACCATCATCGGGAGCCTGGCCCTGGTCCGGCTGACCGACGCGGTGGGAAAACGCGAACTGCAGCGCGCGGCCCTGGAGGCGGACGCTGAGGCGCGGGCTGTTGCCGGCCAGTATGACAGCCTGCAGGCGGTGAAGGCGAAGCTCGAACAGGATGCGCAGTACCTGAACTACCGCATTGCTTCCTTGTCGCGGCACGAACCTTATCTCGTCATCAACCGGGGGGAGCGCAAGATCACCCTCGCGGTTCAGGACAAAACGATTCTGGAGGCCAAGTACCAGTTCCGCCAGATCTTGGAGGAACCGGATGAGTACTCAGCCTTGCCCAAGGCAACGCTCGAAGTCCTGAACAAGCAGGTCCGGACGAGCTGGCGCCGGCCGGACTGGCTGTACCGGCTCGAGGGCGTCCCGCCGCCGACCGACTCGGCTCAGCGCGTCGTGACCGACGCCTTTGGCGCGGGCGCAGTCTTCCTCGGCGGGGACATCGTGATTCATGGCAAGGTCAGCGATGAAGTACCGGCCGAGGCGATTGACCACAACTACATCGAGCTCGACTCCATGCCGCTCAAGACCATTGTCGACGCGGTCAAGCCGGGGACGCTGGTCCTGATCAAGTAACTTCAAGTTTGACTGCCGGGCAGCATCCGCTAAGCTAGCCGGAGCGGCAGTCGCGGATTCGAATATCTGTCACTGGACCACTTGAATCCTCGACCCCCCGAATCCTTTTCCACGGAGAGGTGCCGGAGTGGACGAACGGGCGTGCCTGGAGAGCACGTGTACTCGTAAGGGTACCGTGGGTTCGAATCCCACCCTCTCCGTTCTGCTGGCTGGTGCCAGCAGAACGGAAACCCGAAGTCCGAAGCACGAATGTCGAATCAAGCTCGAATTCCGAGGGCCTGAATCCAATGTCCAAAGTCCATAGTCCATCCCCTCAGCCTGAACCGCTTGATTTCCGTGGCGCCGCCGAGTGGCGGACGTGGCTCCGGCGCAATCACGCGAAGTCGCAGGGCGAGTGGGTCTACATGTACAAGAAAGGCGCAAAGGCCGGGTTGCGCTACCTGGAGGCGTTGGACGAAGCGCTATGCTACGGCTGGATTGACGGCCAGATAAAGGCCGTCGACGCGGAGAAGTTCCGTCAGCGCTGGACGCCAAGGCGGCCAGGCAGTGTCTGGTCTCAATCCAACAAAGCTCGCGTGAAGCGCCTCGTGGCCGAAGGCAGGATGTGCAAGGCCGGGCTCGAGTCGGTCATGGCGGCGAGAAGGACCGGTAAGTGGCGGCAGGCGTACTTCAATCGCCACTCGTCGGCCGTACCGTTGGACCTGGTCGAAGCGCTCAGAGCAGACCCCAAAGCCTGGCAGGGTTTCAACCGATTCGCGCCGTCCTATCGCCGTCTCTATGAGCGTTGGGTCGCGGATGCCAAGCGGGCGGAGACTCGGCAACGTCGCATAGCAGCAGTGGTTCACCGCGCCCGCGAGTGCCGTAAGCCTGGCATCGAGTCATTCTACCAGTGACGAACCGGAGTGGGACTCCGCCCGTCAAATAGTAGATGAACGGCAAGAAGGCCGCGGTTCACGTTGATCCGGTCTGCAAGATGGAAGTGGTCGAGGGGCAGGAGGCGGCACAGAGGGAATATGACGGTGTAACCTACTACTTCTGTTCAAAGACGTGCGCCCGCAAGTTCCAGCAGAATCCCGAGGAATTCGTCTCACCACAAAAACACCAAGACGCCAAGAGCTCGGACCATCTAGAATCTACAATCTACAATCGTCAATCTCACGTTGACCCGGTCTGCAAGATGGTGGTACAAGAGGGAAGCGAGGCGGGCAAGTGGGATTACAAGGGTGAAACCTACTACTTCTGCAACCCGAACTGCCTCAAGCGGTTCCAGGCCGAGCCGGACCGGTTCCTCAAGACAGCCGAGTCGGCCGGGATGGAAGAAACAACAGCGCCGGTGTTGCCGGAGCCGGTCATTCTCGAGAAGCCTGAACTAGGTAAGACAGAGACCGTCACCTTGTCGGTTGGAGGGATGAGCTGCGCAAGTTGCGTGGCCACGGTCGAGAAGGCCTTGAACCGACTGCCGGGCGTGAAGAATGCGAACGTCAACTTCGCCATTGAGAAGGCGATAGTCGAATTCGACCCCAAGGTCTCGCCGGTACCGGCTCTAGAGAAGGCGGTGGTCGATGTGGGCTACGATATCATCCACGAGTCCTCCGGCGGCGAGGACCACTCCGCAGTCGAGCTTCATCGTGCCTCCAACCGGCTGGTCTGGGCCTGGCTACTCGGGCTGGTGCCGATGCTGCTCATGGCGTTACACGGTCTGCATGTGTTTCACATGTCGGGCATGGTCTGGCTCGACGTGATCCTATGCGCCACGGTCCTGTTTGGGCCGGGCTGGAACGTCGTACGGGGCGCTTTGGGGTCGGTGCGCGCCGGGTCGGCCTCGATGGACGTGCTCATCGTGCTCGGCGTCGCTGCGGCCCTCGGCTCGGGCATCGCCGTGCTGGCCGGCCTGCCGATAAAGAGCTTTGCCGACGCCGGTGGAATGGTGATGGCCGTGTTCCTGACCGGACGTTACATCGAGGCGAGAGCCAAGGGTCGGGCTTCTCAGGCCATCAGGAAGCTGGTTGCGCTTGGAGCCAGGACGGCTCGCATACAGCTCGCCGAAGGCGTAGAGAAGGAAGTGCCGGTGGCACAGCTTGCACCCGGCAATCTGATGCTCGTTCGCCCCGGTGAGAAGATACCGACCGACGGACGAATACTCGAAGGCGAGACCAGCATCGACGAGTCGATGGCAACGGGCGAATCACTCCCGGTCGAGAAGAAGCCCGGCGACGACGTCATCGGCGCTACCGTGAATGGTAACGGTCTCATCAAGGTCGAGGCGACACGAGTGGGCAAAGATACGTTCCTCTCGCAGGTCATTCGGCTGGTTGAAGAAGCCCAGGGCAAGAAGATCCCCATACAGGCATTCGCCGACAAGGTCACTGCGAGATTTGTCCCGGTAGTCGTTCTTGTTGCGCTGGCGACATTCGTCGCCTGGCTCTTCCTGGCACCAAGCCTGAAGCCGATGCTCGCATGGGCGGCGACGTTTCTGCCATGGGTGAGTCCGAATCTCTCGGTGGTGTCGCTCGCGTTCTTTGCCGGGGTCGCGGTGCTGGTAATCGCCTGTCCCTGCGCCCTGGGACTCGCGACACCGACTGCCCTGATGGTCGGCTCCGGCATGGGTGCGGAGCGCGGCATTCTCTTCCGTTCGGGCGAAGCGATTCAGACGCTGAAGGACGTGCGAGCGGTCGTGCTCGACAAGACCGGCACGATTACCCAGGGCCGGCCGGCGGTGACCGATGTGATTCCGGCGCGGAACACGACCGGATTGGACGTCGATTCGGATGGTGTCCCAGGCCGAGAGGACGAATTGCTCCGGTTGGCCGCATCGATCGAGCAGGGCTCCGAACATCCGGTCGCAGGTGCAGTGGTCGCAGCGGCCCAGTCGCGCGGACTGAAGCTGGTGCTACCGACCAACGTGCAAGCAGTGCCGGGCCAGGGTATCAAAGGAATGGTCGACGGTGTTGAAGTACTCGCGGGCAAGGAACTGCTGCTGACGGAGTGCGGTGTGGATTGCCGTGCACTGAAGCAGGCAGCGACTGACCTGAAGAGACGTGCGCGAACGACTCTTTACGTTTCAGCAGGGGGCACGCCAGTCGGTGTCATCGGTGTTGCCGACACGGTGAAGCCTGACTCGGCGCGCGCGATTGAGGGACTGAAGGCGCTGGGTATCACGCCGATAATGCTGACCGGCGACAATCGTGAGACCGCGACCGAGGTAGGAATTAAGGCCGGCATCAGCCGCGTGGTCGCCGAGGTGCTGCCGGCACAGAAGCAGCAGGTCGTCAGGGACCTGCAGACGGAGTTCGGCAGCGTAGCGATGGTCGGGGACGGCATCAATGATGCGCCGGCCCTGAAGGCTGCGGATGTCGGCATCGCCATCGGCACCGGTACCGATGTGGCTATCGAGTCATCCGACGTGACGCTGGTGCGCGGCAGCCTCGCGGGTGTTGTTGCGGCCATCCAGCTCTCACGGGCGACCTTCGTGAAGATAAGGCAGAACCTGTTCTGGGCCCTCTTTTACAATGTTGTCGCGATACCGCTCGCCATGCTCGGCCTGCTCCATCCCATCATGGCCGAGGTGGCGATGGCGCTGTCCTCGATCAACGTCGTCACCAACTCTCTCCGGCTACGCCGGACACGGCTGTAGCACGGTTCGCCGGCTCTTGGCTCTTGTGCAGGCCGACCGCAGTCAACAAAGCCTGTATACTGCATACTGTATGCTGTATACTGGGTGCCCAAGCATCATGACTAACTCAGTAGCACAAGGACAACCGATTCCGCTTCTGGTGGACCTTCACACCGATGCGCTCTACGAGCATATTCGCGGCCGTAAGGATATCACGCAGCGGTCGGACAAGGGTCATCTCGATTTCCCGCGCATGAAAGAAGGTGGCGTCAACGGTCAGGTCTTTGCCATTTGGGTCAGTCCGACCGAACTCAAGCCGGGCGAGTATTGTGACTTCGTCCTCAAAGGAGCTGACACTTTCGACGAGGTGTGCGCACGCTGTCCGGACCTGGTCACGCCGGCGCTGACACCGGACGAGTTCAGACAGACGACGGCCGCAGGCAGGATTGCTGCGGTTCTCGGGGTCGAGGGTGGACACGCGCTGGAAGGGAATCTTGAGAACATCGACCGGTTCTTCGAACGTGGCGTGCGCGCGCTCACCATCACATGGTGCAATTCCAACGAACTCGGAGACTCAAGCGGTGACGACAACAAACCCAACAACGGGCTGTCGCGACTCGGCCGTCAGGCGATACGCCGAATGAACGAAATCGGGATGATTGCGGATGTGTCGCACAGCGCCGACAAGACCGTGTTCGACATCCTCGATACCAGCACGTCCCCGGTCATCGCCTCCCATTCCGGAATCCGGGCGCGGCGCGACTTCAACCGCAACCTCACCGATGAACAGATTCGGGCGATTGCCGCGCACGACGGTGTGATTGGGGTCGTGTTCCTGCCCTACTTCCTGCGCGACCGCGAAGCCGACGCGTCAATCGAGGACGTGATCGACTGCATCGACCACATCTGCCAGCTTGTTGGGCCTGACCATGCCGCGCTGGGGTCGGATTTCGACGGGTTTGGAGGCGCGCTGCCGGGGCTTGAGGACGTAACCAAGATGGGCGCGATTGGGACCGGGCTGCGCCAGCAAAGATTCCCTGAGGCCGACATCGCCGGGATTCTCGGCCTCAACTTCGTGCGCGTGTGGGATGCAGTGCGCGCGCGGGCCTCAACAACCTAGCCCGACAAGGCCAGCCGCCGCCCATCCAGGACACCGGCGTGCTCATGCTGTCCATCCTGCCGCTCCGGCCCCCGTCACCACCATAACAGGAAGCGGGAGCGATCGCTCCCGCACTCCCAGACAGAGAAATCCGGTTCTACCCGACGGTACTCCGCAACAACGTATCCAGGTCGTTACTACGCAGACTGCCGCTTCTTGGCGAAGTCGTACAAACCGGTCGCGGAAAAAGCAGTCAGGATCGCGAGCACCACGACCTCCCAAAGGCCGATGCTGTGGACGTGACCGTTGTATATCTGGAACAGAGCGGACACAATGTAGACCAAGATACGGGCAGGTGCGCCCTCGAACGGATGCTTGAACAGAGCCTGCCACTCGGCCTTGAACCCCTGCACTGCCGCCGAAATGAGCACAGCCCCGACCAGAACCACGAGCAACTGGACCAGACCGGACAGGACAGCGGCCGTCGCGAACGAGCCGCCCATGACGATCATGCTGCCTCCTTGGTGCGGGGCGCCGACTTTTCGCCGACCCCCGCGGCCTTTGCTCTTGCTGGCGTGCCCTCTATCGGACCTAACTTCGAATAAAGATAGCGACCGAGGAAGACTAAGTCAAGGCCGCATTCGTGCCCCGGGAACAAGACGTCCTACCGCCACACACAGCGCAAACAAGATGGGCGTGCTCGGAAGCAATGAGGGGTTGTGCACACCTTCGCGGACGCGGCGGCAGCAGGAACGGGCGGCGGAGGATCACCCTCCGCCGCCCGCAGGTTGTCAGTCAGTCTCGTAACCGGCTAGACTATCATGGGTCGACTTCGATGATGCAGAGCTGGACCTGCACAGGAGTCTCCAGGATTACCGCAATCTGGTCTCCTTTGCTTGCGTACCAGCCCTTGCCATGAGCCAGTGCATCATTGTACATCTGCAGGGTCAGTGGAGGCCAATCGGGCTGCGGTAGCCAACCAAGTTGACCCCTCAAAGCCCAGATGGCCTCTTGGATATCCCATGCTGTCGCGCCTTGTGCCTTGTGGTTGATCAAATAGTTGATGTAGCACCACGCGGTATCCTGCAGGCGAGGAGGTAGGTTGGGGTCGATTGACGACCAGAGTCGGACGCGGTAGCTGCTTTCCGCCTTCATGCTGGCCATCAGTTGGATGCACCAGCCTCTCCAATCGCCGTTCCACACGTCGTATCCAGATGGTACGTTCGAAAGCGTCACGCGCCAGTAGCAGTCCGCACCAGGTGCCCCGTCGAGATAGTGAGGGACCATCGTGACCGTGTCCTTCGGCAGAGTCACGTTCTTGTGGGCACTCTGGAACGCATACTTGAAGTACCGAGCCCCCTGCTTGCCGCAGCAGGCAAAGCCCCCGTCGCCAGTGAAGAAGTACGGGCCAGCCCAGCAGTTCTCTTGCTGATTTATCCACCCCCATCCTCCTTGACCAAGTTTGACTGCTACGCCGTACGCCGCGATGTAGAGCGTGTCGCCGACGCTCCAGCCCGTGTCTTTCGGAATTGCGTACGTGCGGGTCTGAACACGCGGGAGCAACCTGCCACCATAGGCGAACTGCTCAGGGAGGGGCTGACCGCGCCTCTGGGGGATGTCTTTGAGTGAATTCTCGGCGTCGAGGCGAGCTTCATCCAGCCACCAGTTCCCGGCCAGCGCATACGTAACATAGAGCGTGTCCGGCGTGTTCCAGACGCTCACCGTACCGACGCTGTCGCTCGAGCCGCCCCAGCCACCCCAACCGCCCCAACCGCCTGCCCCATAGCCCCAGAGAGTGTACACCTTGGGGCTCGACTCCCAATGCCAAGCGATATTGGCATCCGGGTTAAAGCCCATTGGTTCCTTGCAGCCGGCAAGTATCAGTCCGGCCGCCGCGGCGATTGCCAGCAACGCCAGCAATCTCGATTTTGTCATGTAACACCTCAGCTTTCGTGCCGTTCCGCGCACGCGCCCTTAGGACGGCACTTGTTGCTTACCGGAAGGGCTCCGGTTCCATGCCTGATGTGGGGTGGTTACTATGAGCGAGGTATCGGAGAGAGAACGAATCGGTCAGTCTGCCGGGCAGTGAGAACCTCATCACACCGTTGACCGTTCAGAGTGACCGGTCTCACCGGTATCCGCACTCAGCCTCGCGATAACACTACCGGCGACGGTTCGCGTGTCAAGGAGAATCTGCTGGGATTTCGTAGACGCGGAACTTAGGGGACAGGTCTTCAGGCAGACTATCTGCAGTCATTACTGGGCCAGCGTCTGGCTAATCCTGAACCTGACGCGAGGCGGGGGGATCGAAGCGTGCGGCGCTGCTAGAGGAAGCAGCCAAGCCATTCGCAGACGGAGCGGGCCAAGTTCTGAGCAGATGGAAGCGGTCAGGGTTTTCCTGATCCCAGCCATTTGCCCAAGTCGGCAGCGCGGTCGCGGCCATGAGTCCGAAGCATCAACCGCGCGCGACGGAAGATGTGGGCCCAGTAGGCTAGGATGACGTCTCTGACTCTTAGCAAGTAGTATGGCCAGAGGTGACTCCTGCCGCGCGACGCCGGGTACTTCGCCCCCATCTCAGCTCGGGATAGGAACACCCTCTGCCAGGACCGCTTCGCCTTGTCACGAAAGGACCTAGCGCCAAACGCATCGAAGAACGGCAACCATCGTACGTAGCTAGCGCGAGCGAGGACGGATTCCCTCGCCGTCTCCAGTATGCGTGCGTCAATGCCACCGGGTACCAACCTCTCAATGACGTCTTCCGGCACCTCGGCTCCCAACATGCTTTGCGCCAGGCGGAGTGCCAAACCAACGTAGCGCCCTGCGCCCCAATCGCGAGAGCGGTCCACGAATTGAGGCCAGTCCAGTTCGCCAAAGTGTCGAATGGTCGCAGCAATGTCGCAAAACTGTCGCAGTCCTTCCCCAAGGCCGTGCTCGTAAGAGGTGTGCAGGCAGAGGTGCAGCAGCAGGTCCTCAGGTGACAGCGCCAGCACCTGTACGCCCGCTGTGGTCGCCGGTTGCGCTCTCTTCCAGAGTCCACCGATATCGACTCTGAGGGGACTCGTGGGGCTGGCTATGCTCCAGTGGAGGTCCACGCTGGAACCTAACCCTACAAACGGGGTGAGTTCCGAGCTTCTCCGGCACCGGGCATCAATGTCCTCTCGCTTCTGGGGGCCGTAGCCCATGCCAAGCAGTCTGGCCTGCGCCCTCGGTAGGTCTGCTCTCGCAACCAGGAGATCGACGTCGACCATTGGCCGGAGTGCGACATTGTCGTAGACACCCTCAGCCAGGTATGCGCCCTTCAAGACGATGACCGGGATATCGGCGTCGCTACAGCACTGGAGCACTGGTCGAAGCTGCCGAAAGAGGCGCGTGTTCCGCTCGGCGTTGACGAAGTAGACCAGTCGCAGCCGGTCCCAGGAATCGGCCGGGACGCCCGCCTGAACCCCGCTCTCCTTGAGCCGCCTGTAGAGGAGTGGACCAAGACCGTGGCTCTCTGCTAGCTCCACGACTTCGCCCCACGCAGCCGACGGTTGGCGACTGACTGCGGAACGCTGAAGCCGGCCAGACAGACAACTGAGTAGCAGTTCGACGGCTGAGGCCCTGTCTGCTATTGCGATGGTGGATTCGAGGTCGGGGGTTGGGGGGCAGCAGTTGAGGAAGAGGGACGAGTGACGAAAGACGAAGAGACAGCAGCTAGGAGAACCCGCGCGTCCACAAACAGCCGGAAGGGCCGGCGGATATGCCACTGGTCGCGCTGGTCGTCGTACTCCCCGACCACCAGACTGCCCATCAACAGCTTCAAGAACACGCGGTAGTGGGCGTCGAACCGTACGAGTCTGGCCAGAAGACTCCGGGGCAGCAGACTGTCGAGGGGCCCGAGGCGGGCTGCGAAGTCGTAAAGTGTGTGAGGAACAAGACCGGCGTGCTTCCGGACGGCTTGGCCGAGACGCACGCAGCGAAGATACGCAAGCCCCTGCCACCCGCCGGCGATTGCGCGGCGCCGCGCTCCGCGCTGCTTTGCTGCGACCCGACCGATGATATCAGAACCCACGGGTCGTCCCGCCCACAGTTGTCCCCACGCGTTCTAATACTGCCGGTCGGTTCCCCGCGCCCATTCCACCCTCGCCCGATGGAAACGACGCGATGCACGATTGTCCTACCTGCGTCGGATGACTTGAAGTAGACGACGGTTCTCGGACTCAGAGGGACATGCTGCTGTTCCAGTCACTCGAGAACCCAGACTGTTCGCCCGCCCAGACGAAGAAATCGCTGCCCACGACTAGTACGTGGGACCTACTAGAACGTTCCTCCCGAGCTACCACTATAGCAATGGCTGGCACTATTACCTGTGTCGTGACACCCACCGCCCTGTGCGGACCCTCCGGTGAAGCATAGCCACGTCGCGCCGCTCCCCGTCTGGCAGTTTTGGCCTGCGTCGGCCATGCCGCCTGCCGCATCGCGCAGGTGTACTGCACGCGGTGACTCGTACTTCGGGCCCGAAGATGCTGACTTAGACTGTCTCATGCAACACCTCAGCTTTCGTGCCATTCCCCGGGCGCGCACGCGCGTACCTTTGGGGCAGCACCATTCCATACCGGAAGGGCTCCGGTTCCATGCCTGATGTTGGGTGGTTACTATGAGCGAGGTATCGGAGAGACAACGAATCGGTCAGTCTGCCGGGCAGTGAGAACCTCATCACACCGTTGACCGTTCAGAGTGACCGGTCTCACCGGTATCCGCACTCAGCCTCGCGAAAACACTACCGGCGACGGTTCGCGTGTCAAGGAAAACACTTGACCCCTGCCGAGCCACGGGCGAGCGCCCCGGGTACCCTCTTGGACGGCTTCAAGCCGGGATACGATACCGTGGGAGTGACCAGCAGACGACGCGCAGCGTCGCCCTGAGGAGAAGACGAATGGTCTCGGAGTCATGGCTACGGATGACGCTGACTACGCGGCGCGGCCTCTGGGGCCGCTACCGAACCGGATGGAACCGCACATGTACGCGTATGGCGAAGATGCGGGCCTTGGATACCAGGAATCGGAATGCAGAGGTGCAGACGGGAGTTGTCCGAAGACGGTGCCGAATAGACAGGTGACCGTGTGCGAGGTGAACTTCCGATTCTGACTGGGAGAGCGGTGTCCACGGAATACGGTGTCCACGGTGTCCACGGAATACTTGACGTAGAGACCAAGAAGCGTAGAATCAGCTTAATGTCTTGTAAGGGTACCGTTCCTGCGAATCTAGCGGTGGAGGTGTGCTCTTGAAACCAGCTAATTCAGATCCTTCGGGCCGGAAGTACGAGTCACCTCGTGCAGTACGCCTGCGCGATGCGGCAAGCGGCATAGCCGCAAACAACTGCATGTCAGGCAGCAGCGCGTCGACTCTATGCTACGCGCACGGGTCCTCCGCACTGGGCAACGGGTGCAACAGCACAGGTAACAGTGCCAACCATTGCTATAGTGGTAGCTCGGGAGGGGCCTTCAGGTAGGTCGCACCGGCAAGTCGCGGGCGGCGATTCGCACTTCGGGCAAGACAGAATCCGTCTTGCAATTCGCCAGTGTCTGGAGTAGCAGCGCGCTCCCCTGAGTCCGAGAACCGTCGCCGGACCGCATGGACTATCAGGTGTCAGACAGCAGGGCTGGTACTCAACAGGGGTCGTCGGACTCCCGTCACAACATAGAGCTGCACGGATCCCTGACTCTTAGAACCTCGGTCACATTTCCTCAGACAGGACGTAACTTCGTAGCTGGTTTCGGTCCAGTTCGCGTTATTCGTGCCATCGGCGGCGACTTTGGGTCCTGGTAGCGGGCCGAATCGATGCGCAGTCTGAAGCTTGTCCTCGCCGACGGTCGGCAGTGGGTGATTCACTCGCTCGACGAGGAGACTGCCGCGATAGTCGTCGAACTGGGCAAGGTAATGCGGCTGGGTCCCGTTGTCGGTACGGACCGGCCAAGCCGGGAAGGACGCGAGTTGTGCGTGTCCCTTGGAGACGAGTCCGTCGAGTCATGCCCGTCAGATGCGGACGTCGGCGGACCGGTTGTTCTTGGTGTTCACGCTCCGACCGACCGGGACATGCTGGTTGCCCAGATGATGCGCATCGCAGAAACAATCGCGCGGGAAGCATTGTCTCGCGGGGGCATGTTGCTGCACGGAGCCCTGGCCGAGCATCGAGGAAACGGCTTCGTTATGGCCGGTCCCGGCACTATCGGCAAGAGCACGGCCAGCCGCCGTCTACCGTTGCCCTGGCATTCGCTGTGTGACGACACGACGCTGGTCGTGCGGGACGACAAAGGGCAGCACTGGGCACATCCGTGGCCGACTTGGAGTCTCTTCTGGTCTGGCGGGCCCGGAGGCTCGTGGCCCGTGGAGCAGGCCGTACCCCTTCGGGCAGTTTTCTTCCTTGGCCAAGCACTTGTTGACAAGCTGGAGCCGGTCACCCCCACGCAGGCGACCGCCATTCTACTGGAATCCGACATTGGCCTTGTCCGGGCGGCGTCCTCCCCTGTTTCCGACCTCCGGTCATCGGTTCCCTGCGGAATTCGCGCTGCCAGGTCCCTGGCTGGGGCGGTGCCGGCGTACTCGCTTCAACTGAGCCTTGGCGGCCGGTTCTGGGAGGAAATAGAACGGGTGTTGCCAAAGATCGGAGTCCGGGGACAGAAGACGGAAGACCGTAGTTGCGTGCCGGTCGTTCAGGAACAGGCGCGGGCCGAGGACTCGCCATCGGAACGTTCCCGGTTCGCAGATGTTTCATTGCGCATCGTCTGCACCGGGACAAGCATGAATCCGACGCTGCAGGAACGCGACTTGCTCAAGGTCAGGCCGTACGAATCGAGACACGTACGGCGCGGCGACGTCGTCTGCTTCAAGTCACGAGACACAGGCAGGATCATCGTGCACCGTGTCGTTTCCGTCGGGCGACGGCGGACGGACGACGAAATCCCGACCGGCAGTATCAGAACTCGGGGCGACAACAACCTCACTGAAGACCCGTGGGTGCTGCAGGCCCGTGACGTCATCGGTCGCGTCACCGCATCGCAGCGCGGAGCGCGGCGTTGGGTAATCGCCGGCGGGTGGTATGGGCTTGCGTATCTCCGTTGCGTGCGTCTCGGCCAGGCTATCCGGAAGCACACCGGTATTGTCCCTCACACGCTTTACGAGTGCGCAGCCCGTCTTGGACCCTTCACCTACCTGCTGCCCCGGAGTCTCCACCCCAGACTCGTACGGTTCGACGCCCGCTACCGCGTGTTCCTGAAGCTGCTGATGGGCAGGCGCACGGTGGGGCAGTACGACGACTGGCGCAACGAGTGGCGCATTCAACGCCCGTTCAGACTGTTCGTGCACGCGCAGGCTTTGCCCGATCCGCTTCACTCGCCCCCGGCCCTTGATAGCTTGCCCGTGTCCGCCGAACCCCAGTCCCCAAACCCGAATCCGCCATCGCACTAGCAAACACGAGCCCAGCCGTCGAACTGCTCCTAAGTTCTCTGTCAGGCCGGTTTCAGCGGTCATCCCGACCATCGGCCGCGTGGGGCGAAGTCATAGAACTGGCAGAAGAACACAACCTCGCGCCACTCCTGTACCGGCGGCTGAAGGAAGGCGGCGTTCAGACCGACGTCCCGGCCGACTCCCGGGAACGGCTACGGCTGCTCTACTTCGTCAACGCCGAGCGGAACACGCGCCTCTATCTGGAGCTTCGACGCGTGCTTGAGTGCCTGCTCAGCGACGGTATTCCGGTCATCGTGCTGAAGGGCGCGTACCTCGCTGAGGCGGTCTACGACGACCCCGCACTCCGGACGATGAGCGATGCGGACCTGATGGTTCGGAAGACTGAGCTGACAAAGGCCCGGACGATTCTGCAAGCAATGGGCGGCATTCAGCAGCATCTTGAGGACGTCGAATCGTGCTGCGAGTATGAACCGCACCTTCCAACGATTCTCGTTCGCGAACTCCCGGTCGATGTCCACTGGACCATAGTCATCCCAAAGGGACCATTCAGGGTAGACAGTTCCGACCTCTGGGATAGGGCACGACCGGCCACGATAGCCGGCGTCGAAGCGTTGACGCTATCGCCGGAAGACACGCTGTTGCACCTGTGTCTGCATTTCTCCCACAAGCACTACATGTCAGGGCTGCGTTTCCTCTGCGACATCACACAGGTCATTCAACGCATGCGCCACCAGATAGACTGGACTCAGGTCACGGGGCGAGCCCACGCGTGGGGTGCTGCAAGGCATGTGGGTTTGACACTCCATCTCGCCCGGAGCATGCTGGGTGCGGGAGTGCCCGATGCGGCCATGGAACAGCTCGTGCCCGGGGGTATTGACCCGCGCATTCTTGAGGCGGCGTTCGAATCTATCTTCGAGCTTGGCATGGGCTACGGCCAATGGATGCCGTTCTTCGACCTGCTGGGGGAAGGATCAGTCGTTGGCAAGGCAAGGTTGTCATGGAGGCGGGTCTTCCTCTCCCGTAAAGAGATGGCTGAGAGGTATCCCATGTCCCGCAATTCACGCCTGCTCTTCCCCTACTACGTGCTGCGAATCAGGGACGGCATCGGAACCTACATGTCTCACGTCCGAACGCGACGTCGTCTGATAGCGCAGGGCCGCGAACGCGACGCCAACGCCTTGCTGATTGACTGGCTCGAATCAGGGAAACCCTGACCACTGACTCTGCCCTAGCCCAAGGTGGCACATCGAGCCGCAAGCCCAAGCACGGCTCGCAGTACGGGCATCACGCCAAAGCAGCATCTCAGATCTCGGTCAACCACTGACTGCTAGCCACAAGCTGCCACGGCAGAATCTCATTGCCAAGGCTGCGACCGATTGCTATAATTCGCAGTTAATACTGACATAACCGTCCCCGGTCGACCGATACCCAATCCGGCGGCCGTGGAGGAAGAAGGAACCGATGGTTGGACCCTGCTGGTGAACCCTGATACGGCAGGGGCCATGGCTGTTAACCACACCGGGGCTTTGGTCTGGAGGCTGGTTGACGGCAGGCGCACGACTGATGAGATTGTTGCGGCTGTACGCAGCCGGTTCCCGGATGCGCCTGACTCGGTGGCTGATGACGTACTTGAGATCCTGGCCAAGCTGACTGGCGAAGGGTTCATCGGTCAGGAAATACCGCTGAGGGAGTGAAAAGATGAGTGATGCGAAGACCTACCGTGCGAACGAAGTAGTCTCATGCGTTGACGAAGGCGAAGACGGGGCAATGCTCTACAACCCGGACAAGGACGACACCATCCTGCTTAATCCGTCAGGACGTGCAGTCTGGTCCTTCATCACCGCCCCTCGAACCCTCGACGACATTGCCGGCCACCTGACCACCGTCTACCCCGGTATTGCACGCGAACAGGCTGTTCACGACGCCGAAGAGTTCATCCAGTCACTTCTACCCGACTTCATACTGGTCGAGCAGAAAACCGACGGCGCGGTCTAGGGATTCAGCCGTGGCACAGACTTACCCCGAACCCCTCCCGATGCCGGACGTCACCGAGCCGCCGCCGGGCCTGAGCCGTTTTCCGAAGTCGCTCGATCTCTCGCTGACCGGACGCTGTAACCTCAAATGCCGGTACTGCTTCTACGCCGACGAGATGACTGCACTGAACGACATGCCCGCTGCGCGCTGGCACGCTCTGTTTGAGGAGCTGGGCAAGCTGGGGGTTCAGAACGTCTCCCTGTCGGGCGGCGAGGTCTTCACCCGGCCCGACCTGTTCGAGCTGATCGACGGTATCATCGCCAACAAGATGCGCTATGGCATCCTCACCAATGGGACCCTCATCACCGAGGAGACGATCAAGGAGTTTGCCAAAGGAAAGCGCCGCCTGAGGCTGGATTCGATTCAGGTCTCGATCGACGGGTCCTGTGCCGAGATCCACGACCAAAGCCGGCCGCCGAAGAGCTTCGACCGGGCGCTGCGCGGCCTCCGGCTGCTGAAAGAGGCCGGCTTCCCGGTCGCCGTGCGTGTAACGGTCAACCGGGCCAACGTGAATGACCTGCCGAACGTGGCTCGGCTGCTGATCGAGGATGTCGGCCTCCCCGGCTTCAGCACCAACGAGGCGGAGCAGATGGGCTCGGCCCGGTGCTACGGCGAGAACGTGGTTCTTACCAACGCCGAGCGAAAGCAGGCGATGGAAACCCTGACGAATCTCAACAAGAAGTACAATGGACGGATAAGCGCGACCGCCGGACCGCTGGCTGCGGCTGCCCACTTCGCCGAGATCGAAAAGGCCTGCGCTGAGGGAAAGACGGGTATACCGGGTCGCGGCACCCTCTGTTCCTGCGGAGGGGTCTTCACAAAGCTGGCGATACTGCATGACGGGACCATCGTCCCCTGCAACATGCTGCCCAAGCTTGTCATGGGTGTCTTCGGCCACCACTCGCTTGCCGAGGTATGGCGCGAAAGCCCGGCAATAAACGCAGTGCGCTATCGCCGCCGGATACCGCTGCAGTCCCTGCCGTCGTGCAAGGACTGCTCGTATGCGGGTTTCTGCGCAGGGGGCTGCCCGGGGTCAGCCATGGCCCGGTTCGGAAGGTTGAATGTACGTGACCCGCTGGTTTGCTACCGCGTGTTCAAGGGAGAAGAGAAAGACGAACCTCCATCCGCCGAAGAGCTGAAGGCGGCAGACGCGGGCGGAGGTCGGACCCGGCAGCAACGCTGAGACCGCCGACGGACTGAGAATGCGGGAAAAGGAACCGCACGCAAGAAATCAGACCTAGGGAACAAGGAGTGAGGACCAGACATGGCATTGTGTGAAACCAACACCGACGTCGATTCCCCAGCCACTCGACCGCCGTCATTGCCCGAGGGTGTTCCGCCTCTGGGTGCGTACTACCTGTACCTGTCCAGCAGCTGCAACCTGCGTTGCCGCCACTGCTGGATTACGCCGGGTTTCACGGCGGACGGCAGGCCTGACCCGGGTAACGTGGTTGACCTGAATGCATTGCGTGAGGCGGTCCGCGAAGGAAAAACCCTCGGCCTGTGTCATGCCAAGCTCACCGGCGGCGAACCCATGCTGCATCCTCGGTTCCTTGAAATCGTGGACATGCTGACCGAGGAGAACATCGGCATGGACATGGAAACGAATGGTACTCTGCTCACTGCCGAGGCCGCCCGCCACCTGCGGGAGAAAACGAAGCTCGCCTTCATCTCGCTCAGCCTGGACGGCCGTGACGCGGAGACCCACGATGCGTTTCGGCGAGTGCCCGGTGCGTTTGACGCCGTTCTTCGGGGACTCGGGTATCTTGTGAACGCTGGATATAAGAACTGCCAGGTCATCATGAGCGTGCACCACGGCAACCGCGACCAGATCGAGGACGTCGTGAAGCTGGCCGCCAGTCGCGGTGCAGCCTCGGTCAAGTTGAATCCGGTCACCATGACCGGCCGAGGGGCGCTGATGCACGAGCAGGGCGAAGGGTTGGGGTTTGACGACTACCTGGCCTTGGCCCGCTGGGTTTCCGGCGACTTGCGTCCCAAAGCTCCGATTCCAGTAATCCTGGAGATGCCGCCCGGGATGGTATCATTCCGAGAACTCTGGCGGACCCACGGTCGAGCCGGTGATTGCGGTGTGCTTGGCGTTCTAGGCATCCTCGGCACGGGCGAAATCGCGCTCTGTGGCATCGGCCAGACTCATCCGGAATTCGTCTATGGGCGATTGGGTGAAAACCGCATTCGGGACATCTGGCTCTCGAACCCGATAATCCTCGCCTTGCGTCGGGAACTCGAGGCCGCCGATTCGTATCCCGGCATATGCGGCGAGTGCATTTTCGCCAAGCGGTGCCGGACGAGTTGCGTGGCAGACAATTACATTCACAGCGGCCGGCTTGTCTCCCCTAACTGGCTCTGCGCTGAGGCGGCACGCCGCGGTGCTTTCCCGTCCGGCCGGGCGCAGAGGAAGCACAAGAATCACGGAACCAAGGGTCCGAGTGACGCCATTGAGCGGGGGCAAGAAATATCTTGACACGATGGCAGGGGGGGGATAAAATCCAAGTGTCTAATGGCTACACGCGGCAAACAGAATTTGTAAGAGAATAAGGAGTGCTGAGATGGAGAAAACGCTAGACCCGAAGTACGAAGCTCCGCGGGCCGTTCGTCTTGACGACCGGTCACTGGCCTATGGCGAGTGCCAGAATGGTACTACCGCCACGTCGAACTGTGGACCCAGCGGTGGTAGTGCAGTTGCTTGCTTCAACGGTATTTCTGCAGGCGCCTCGTGTCTGAACGACGGAAGCAGTGCGCACGGATGCCAGACTGGCACGTCGCCGTCATTCAGTTGCACAGGCAACGGCGCCTCGGTTGCCTTCTAGTATAGAGGACTTAGATACTAGGGGCATAGCCCGTTACACTACCCAGAGGCCGTCGAGCTGCGCTCGACGGCCTCTGGCAATTTGAAGGCTCTTTCAGAGAGACAGCCCGCAGACATTTCCGCTGAGTCGATAAGGAGTCACGCGTATAGTGGACAATACCAGGGAAAGACCCCGGATCGGGGTTCGACTGGCACTTGCGGACGGTCAGCGTTGGGTAGTTCGGCCCGCTGACAGGCAATCGGCGGAAGCCGTTGCTGAACTCATGCAAGTCATGCGGCTCGACCCGGGAGACCACGGACGTGAGATTCACGTGGCGGTCTGTCGTACGCGAGCCGGTCTATTCGACGGCGCGACCGACGATTGCGCACCGCTATGCTTTATTCCCTTCCGCCTGAACCGTGAATTAGAGGTCGTCCAAATGGAGATGATCGCCGCTTTCGTCGCGCGTGCGGCCCTCAGGCGAGAATCCCTGCTGCTGCATGGCGCGCTGGCCGAGTACCGCGGCAGCGGTTTCATCATGGCCGGGCCGGGCGGAATCGGCAAGAGCACGGCCAGCCTCCGCCTGCCCTCGCCCTGGCGTACGTTGTGCGACGACATGACGCTGGTCGTGCGGGACGACAACGGCCAGTATTGGGCACACCCATGGCCGACATGGAGTCGTTTGGCACGAGGCGAAACGGGTTGTTCCTGGGACGTCCAGCGGGCCGTGGCACTCCGTGCGCTGTTCTTCCTCGGTCGAGGGACCACGGACATGTTGAGGCCGGTCAGCCCAGTGCAAGCGAGCGCTCTGCATATGGAATCGGCTCTGAATCTGGCCCGAACCCCGTTGTTGCCGGTCCCCGATCCGACCTTCCCAGTTTCCACCGGAATCAGGGCTGCCAAGGCGCTGGCACTTGCCGTCCCGGCGTACTCGCTGAAGCTCAGCCTGACTGGCCGATTTTGGGAGGAGATTGAGCGCGTATTGCCTGCTGCGACCGGGGATCAGGGACCCAACGCTACCGACCGTGTCATGTCTCCAATCCGTGGTCATGTCCCGCACTTGACCCCGGCGTCATTCTCTCCACCATCCGCGGAGTCCGATCTGCCGTCGCGCGGCGTCACCGACGGTTTGTTGCGTCTGGTCTACACCGGCGTCAGTATGAAACCGACGCTTCGCGACCCCGAGTTGGTTGAAGCCGAGCCCTGTGGGACACAACCACTGCGTCCGGGCGACGTCGTGTGCTACGAGTCACCGGTGACCGGTGCTACAGTTGTGCGTCGCGTCGTGTCGGTCGAAAGACAAGGGACCGGGGATCGGGGATCGGTCAACGGAATACGGACCCGGGCGGACAACGCCTCCCACGACGACCTGGAGACTTTGACTACTGAAGGAATCATCGGACGAGTAACGGGTGCGGGGCGCGGCGTCCGATTTCGAGCAATCCACGGCGGACGCAGGGGCCTGGTGACGCTCTGGCTGGCACGCTGGAGAGAACGCATCCTAGGCAGCGCCTATCTCATCCCTCACGCGCTGTATCACTATGTTGCCGGCCTCGGCCCGTTCGACCACCTCCTCCCGCGACGTTTGCGGCCCCGGCTAGTGCGCTTCGACGCCCGTGGTCGCGTGTTACTCAGGCTGGTAAATGACCGGCAGACAGTCGGACGATACAACGAACTCATGGAACGGTGGTACATCCGACGCCCGTTTCGGCTGTTCGTGGACAAGCGGGCCCTGAGCGACGCATGTTCGCTAGCCTTGGGCAGTGGGCCGGGGCGAAATCCATAAGGTTAGCTCTCACTTTTGACATGACCCGAGAGACTTGGGCAAAATCGGTGCACCAGGTCTCACTGACGAACGAGACCGATCGGCTGTAAGGATGGCCCACACCGGCGAGCACACCGCAGACAACGCCGTGCCCGGGATTGGCGAGACCTTGAAACAGAGCCTCCACCTTGGCCGTGCGATTCGCCTGGTCTGGGGCATCGCTCCGGGCTGGACAGTCACGAATCTTGTCATGGTTGTCGTGCAGGGATTGCTGCCCCTGCTTGCACCCTACTTCATGAAACGCACCATCGATGCCCTTCAGGCCGCCATGACGGTGCACGTCGGGGTTGTCGCCTTTCGCCCGGTCCTGTTCTGGGTCACTCTCGCCGCCGCGGCAGCGTTGGTTTCGGCCCTGCTTGGTTCATTGGCCGGGCTGTTCGGGCAGTACCAGTCCATGGTCTTTTCCGACAAGGTGACCGACATCGTGCACAGCAAATCGGTTGCGGCTGACCTTGAGTACTACGAGAATCCCAGTTACTTCGACACGATGCAGCGGGCTCAGATCGAAGCCTCCTCCCGCCCCATTGGCGTGGTCAACCGCCTCACCGGTATCGGACGGAATGCGGTCTCGCTGGTCGGTATTGCCGGCCTGCTGCTCGCTTTCTCCCCGCTGATCACGCTGGTCCTTTTCTGCGTAGCCCTGCCCGGTGCTTTGGTGCAGTCACTATACGCCCGCCGCCAGTACCGCCTCGAACTGGAGCAGACGGAAAAGGAACGTCAGGCGTCATACTACCACTTCATGCTGACTGGTACATGGTTCGCCAAGGAGCTGCGCCTGTTCAACCTCGGGTCTTTGTTCCGGACCCGGTTCCAGGCCCTGCGTCAGCAACTGCGAGGGGTAAGACTAGCGCTGGCCCGGCGGCGCACTGTGGCCGGTCTGTTGGCTCAGTCCTTGACCTCAGCCGCCATCTTCGGCTCCCTTGCTTTCATTGCGTATCGGGTCTACAAAGGGACCACGACCCTCGGCAGTCTGGTGATGTACTACTCTCTCTTTCAGCTGGCGGTTGGCTCGTTCGCAAGCGTCCTAAGCGGAGTGGCCGGGCTCTACGAAGACAATCTCTTTCTTTCCAACTTCTACAAGTTCCTGGACCTGAAGCCCAAGCTCCTGGCGCCGGCGAACCCGGCGCCGGCCCCGACCAGAATCAGCCGGGGCATCGAATTCCACGACGTGCACTTCACCTACCCGAGCGATTCCCGCAAAGTGCTCGAGGCGGTCAATCTGAGCATCGCGCCGGGCCAGGTGATTGCTCTAGTTGGTGCCAACGGCTCAGGCAAGACCACGCTCGTGAAACTCCTCTGCCGGCTTTACGACCCGGACTCGGGCAGCATCACGGTTGACGGCGTTGACATTCGCCGACTCGACCCGGACAAGTGGCGGAGGCGGGTCAGCGTCATTCTCCAGGACTACGTGCAGTACAGCATGACCGCCTGGGAGAACATCTGGCTGGGTGACGTGGAAAGCGAGCCCGACCGGGGTCGTATTGTCAGGGCGGCCGAACTCTCCGGTTCGGACTCAGCGATCCGTAAGCTACCCCAGGGCTATGACACACCGCTGGGCTATCAATTCAAGCATGGCCGGGAACTGAGCATCGGCGAGTGGCAGAAGGTGGCACTGGCTCGCGCGTTTCTGCGGGACTCGGAGCTCGTCGTTCTTGACGAGCCGACCAGTTCGCTCGACCCGTTGGCAGAATCCGAGGTCTTTGAACACTTCCGCAACATCATCCATGGGAGAAGCGCAGTGCTGGTCAGTCATCGCTTCTCCACGGTCCGGTTGGCCGACCGTATCTGCGTTCTCGAGCATGGACGAGTCGTGGAATCCGGCAATCACCGGGAACTTCTCGATCTCGGCGGCATCTACGCCCGCCTCTATTCGGCACAAGCCGCCCGGTACCAGGATAAACCGAACAGCACGGCCGAATCTCCGCGGCACGGTGTTTCTTCACCGGTAGTATTCCCATCAGCGGTTGAGAAGTCGGCGACTGCGGATGGCGATGACCTGCGAAGCGCCGATCGATGGCTGCATCACCATGACCGTTGAACAGTGTCGGGTGGAAGACCTCGGCGGCGAATGGTCAGGCGAGACAACCCCGGCCAAACCCAGCGTGGCAATCGACTTTCGCTCAATCGAATCGGTCATTATCAAGGGAAGACGTTGTGTAGTCTATGCCGGGCCGAGCATGAACCCGACACTCCACGAGCCGGATCTGCTTTGGATTGAGCCCTATTGTGCCGAACGCGTGCGGCGGGGCGATGTCGTATGCTTCAAGTCCGCCGAGAACGGCAGAACCATCGTGCACCGCGTCGTGTCCGTCAGGCGACGGGAGACCGGGGACGGTGGCCCGCAGGACGAAATCCGGACGCGGGGAGACAACAACCCAAAGGACGATCTCTGGACTCTGCGGCCCGCTGATATCATCGGCCGCGTTACGATTGCGCAACGAGGCGCCAGACGCCGGGCCATCTACGGCGGTTGGCGCGGGTTTGCCGCCCTTCGTTGGGTGCGACTTGGTCAGAATCTCTATGGGTTCGGCGGATCTGTTCCTCGCCGGCTGTACCACCTCGCGGCGGGCCTCGGGCCGTTCGACCGCCTTCTTCCTCAAGCTTGTCGGCCGCGGGTCGTGCGCTTCGTCAGTTCGTCCCACACGCACCTGAAGCTCCTGATGGGCAGGTTGCTGGCAGGGCAGTTCGATGCGCACCTCGGGACGTGGCACGTCCGCCCGCCGTTCCGTCTGTTTGTTGATGAGTACGACCTTCCCGATCCGCGCTCATTGCCCCCTGGTCCCCGAACCCCGACACCTAACTCGACATACCCATAAGAAGTCGCACCTCAGCCGCCGAACTGCTCCTCGGTTGTCTGTACGGTGAAGAACCGGAAGCCGGGGACCGGACCTCGACGACGGCTGACTGGGGCGAAGTCGCTGACACGGCCGTCCGCCACGGCCTTGCGCCACTGCTTTTCAAGCGCCTGAAGGGACGCACCGCACGGACTCGCATCCCGCCCGCGGTTTGGACGCAGTTGAGCCAGGCCTACTTCATCAGCGCCGCCAGAAACGGTCGGCTCTATCGAGAGCTCAGGTCCTTGCTTGGCTGCCTGCGCAGTGCGGGCATCCAGGTGATCGTGTTAAAGGGCGCGTTCCTGGCAGAGGCGGTGTACGGCGACATTGCGCTCAGGCCGATGTGCGACATCGACCTCATGGTTCCGAAAGACGACTTGTCAAAGGCCCAGACCATCCTGATCGCCAATGGCGGGGTTCTTCAGCAACGCGGAGACATCGAGCTGTTCCGCGTGGAAAGACATCATCACGTTGCGCCGGTCGTTGTCGGCAACCTCTTTGTGGAGCTGCATTGGACTATCACGCCCTTCACCGGACCGGTGGAGATAGACGCCGTCGGTCTCTGGGCCCGGGCCCGACCGGCAACGGTGGCCGGTGTGCAGCTAACGGCTCTCTCACCCGAGGACCTGTTGCTCCACCTCTGTCTTCACTTCGGCCGAGACAACCGCCTCACTGGCCTGCGCTCCTTCTGTGACATCGCGCAGACCATCAGCCACTACCGCCGCGAGATGGACTGGCAGCAGGTCGTTCGCCTGGCCCACGAATGGGGAGCGACAAGACATGTGGGCTTGGAACTCCATCTGGCAAGGCGCATGCTGAACGCGGCAGTCCCCGACTACGTCCTCGAGGGTTTGGTGCCTGGCGGTATCGACCGGCCCATACTTCAGGCGGCGATGCAATTCGTATACACCCAGACCGACTACCACCAGTGGATGTCACTGTTCGACATGGAAGGTGCAAGGTCAATCGGAGACAAGGTGAAACTGCTGTGGAGACGGGTCTTCCTGTCCCGCGACGAGATGGCCGCGGTGTATCCCGCGGCTCGTAACTCGGGGTTTCTCTGGTCTTACTACCTGCTGCGGGTGAGAGACGTCGTCCGTGCCTACTGGTTCCGGACCGCGAGGCGAGGCCTGCCACTGGTCCGAGGTCCCGAGAAAGACCGGAATGTTTCGCTGGTCAACTGGCTGAAGTCAGGAAAGCCCTGATCGTCCGCTCCTCGCCCGGCAGCGCGCGAAGCCTGCGGTTACAGGCCGTACAAACGCACGATGACTACCGCCGGTTGCAGAATCCCACTGCGGCGTTCTCGTGCTGCCCTTGGTGTTGATTGGAGCCTGAGTCGATGCTCAAAACCTACGTCCCTGGCCGACGGCCTCATCACCCTCGCATAGACCGTAGACCACAGACCGGCCCGAGTCATTAGTCACGGTCTCAGGTCCGATCCTAGGTCTTCGTCGTCTGGTCCTGTTCCTTTGCCGCGGCCGCAGCGTGCTTCGAGTACCGATAGTGATACTTGTAGTAATAGTAGTAGTAACGGCCATAGCGGCCGGAGCGGTTCACGTCGTTGATCACTACTCCACATACTTGGGCGCCGCTGCCGAGCATTGCTGTACGCGCGTGGTCGAGCGCCTCCAGCGCGGTCCGTCCGGCGCGCACCACCATGATGGTAGTATCAACGAGCGCGCCAAGAATCGGGCTGTCAGCCGCTACCAGGACGGGTGGCGTGTCAATGATGACGTAGTCGTACTGCCCGGCCAGCCGCTTCAGAAGGTCACGGGTGGCGTTTAACGTAAACAGGTCTGCCGGGCTCGGCGGCGTCGTCCCGCAAGTCAGACAGTAGAGCCCCTCCAGTCCGGTCGCAAAGATGGCCTGGGCCGGGTCTGTATTGAGAACTATGAGGTCGGACAGGCCCGGCTTCTTGCCGCGTTTGAAGACGTGATGCAGCATCGGATGGCGCAGGTCGGCATCTATGAGCAGGACACGCGAACCGGCCTGGGCCAGAACTGAAGCCAGGTTGACAGCGACTGTCGACTTGCCTTCGCTCGGACCAGGCGAAGTGACGGCCAGGAGACGCACCGGACGCTCCGCGCTGACGAACGCGAGCGCCGTACGCAGCATGCGGAAAGCCTCTGCGCCCGAGGACTCCACGTCGGTGTGGGTAATGAGGTGAGAAGATATTTCCTCACGACGCATTCGCCGGCCCCCGGTCAACAGCTGAGGTATGCTGCCCAGGACTGAGTATCCGTAGTGCTCCAGTTCGCGCGTGCCGTGGATCGAGTTATCGAGGAATTCCGCCGCCCACACCGAGCCCAAAGCCATGACCAAGGCCAGCACCAGCCCGAAGCTGAGGCGTGAATGGACGTTTGGCTGGGTCTGATTGGCGCCCGCGGCCCGGTCGATTATCTGGACCGACGATATTTTCCCGACCTCCTGAATCCGCGCTTCCTCGAAGCGCTGGGACAGCAGGTTGTGGACCTGGCGTCCGGTTTCTACATCTCGAGTCAGCTTGGCCAGCTGGCGCTCGGCCTCAGGCAGGCGAGCAATCCGGGCATCGAAGCTGGACCTGGCCGAGTCCAAAGCGGCCTGACGGGCTTTGGACGCAGCCAAGGTCGTGCCGAGGGTGAGTTCCATCTCGAACAATCCGCTCAGGTGTCCGACCGGGTCGGCCAGTCCCTGCTGGGCAATCAGGACCTGTGTCTGCGCTCGCAGCCGCGTCCGGGTACTGTCAGTCTGGCGGTCGAGACCCTGGACGCGGTCGGAGTTCTTGTCGAATCCGTGGATCAATAGGTTCGTCTTTTCGACCTCGAGCTGGTTCAGCGAAGCCTTGAGGTTCGTGACCAGGGGCGACGAAACGGCGTTCGAGTCCGCCATACTCCTGCCCTCCCGCTGAATCTCGTTACGCACCTGTGCGAGCTGGGCCTCTGTACCCTTGGCCTCGATGATCGCCTCCTGGTATTCGGCCCCGAGCTGGGACTGTCGACCGACCAAGTCCTGAGTTTCCTCGTTTATGTTCGTGAGTTTGTGCGTCGCCTTGAACTCCGCGAGATTGTGTTCGCTCGAATCCAGATTGTTCCCGAACTGAGCCAACTGAGCCTCGATGAACTGCCGGATTGCTGTGACGGCAGTCCGGTTCAGGTCCAGGTCGTACTGCTGGTAGGCATCGACGTAGCCGTTTGCCACCTCGACGGCACCGTTTGCCGTTGGCGCCGATACCACGACTGAGACGAGGTCGGCGTCCTTCATCGGCGCGGCCCTGACCGCTGCAGCGGGCAAGATTGACGGATCGGGCAGGCTCTTGGCTACTCGGTCGCGCATGCTCTGACTCTGCAGCAGCATGACGACGTTGCTGATGTTCGGCTGCGTCGGCCAGACGATGGCGCCGCTGCCGAAGATATCGCTCGGGCTGTTCGTTGACACCATCAGCGTTGCGTGGGCTTCGAAGACCGGCTGGGTACGGACGATGGAGAGAATGACCAGTCCAAGAACCCCCAGAAACACGCCGGCCGCCATCCACTTCCATCTTACGAGTATCTCCAGGTAGTCCTGGAAGCTCGTCCGCGCTTCAGGTGCCGGAGCGCTCGGTCCCGTCAAAGGTCCTAATGCGTTGTTGGTTGGCTCGTTCATCGTTGCTTGCCCGTTCTTTCAGCGCTACAAAAGGGAACGAGTCGCAGACCCGCCGGAACCGGGCTCATCCGCCCCTCGCCCAAGTCATGAATGTAATGGCCAGCGTGGCCAATGAGGCGACCACGGTCACCACGGATATTGCGTCGGTGATGACGTACCAGGCGGAGTTCGGAATCATGACCACGTCCCCGGGCGACAGCTGAATGACCTGCCCGGAGGCGAGCACCTTCTTCAGGTCGATCCGCGTCCGCGTCTGGGTAATTGCCCGGACCAGGACTATGTGCCTCACGTCCGCCGTTGTGGTCGGCCCTCCTGCCGCGGAAAGCAACTCCACCAGGTCCGGATTGACGCTGAGTTGGTATGCGCCGGGCGCCCTCACCTGTCCCCACACGTAGTACTTGACAACCGGATTCAGCGGCTGAGTCTGGGCCGGCGTCCGGCCGGCGAATAGCAGCAGCCCGGCGAGAACCGGTACCAGGAACCGTGGGCCGAGGACTGAGGACGGTGAACCATGGAGACGGAACCGCAGACGTCTCTTCTTGCTGACCGCAGGCGAACCTGATGCGCGCTCTGCTGCGCCCGGCATACTGCAAACGGCGAACTGCAAATCGGTCCTCCTTATCGTAGGTCGTGCGTCATTCATGTAGTGACCCTTGTCCCGGTCGGCCTTTCCATACTCTGCCCCACGTCACGCGCTGCGTCCCTCGTGCCACCAGTTGCCGCCGTAGCTCGATTCCGCAGCCATTACCCTGCAACCACGGACATCGAGCTACGACCGATGGACACGCTTCGCTTGGCTCTACCTATTGCTCCAGTTCAAGCTGGAAGTAGACCGACCGGTGCATCGGCAGCGGCCTGCCCGTCGACACTCCCATGCCCCGTGAGCTCAGCTTGTCAGCCGGGACACCCAGCGATTTGAGATACGCAAGTGCGGCGTTCGCCCTGCGTTCCGACAGGGGACGGTTATGTTCAATCGTGCCCTCTTCGGACGCGTAACCCAGGAGCGTCACCGACTTGATGTTCGGGTGCGACAGGATTACGTCAGCGTTCCTCCGCAGAGTGGCGGCGGCCACCTCCGTGATGTCCGACTTGTCCCACATGAACCAGATGGGATATAGCCTGATGACCGGTGCGATCGGCGGCAGAGTCTCAGGCGGCGGAGTCGGCGGAAGCGGTTGCGGCCGTGTCGGCGGTGTTGGCGCCTTCGGTTGCGCCCATGGGCTGAACTCGTACGTTGCGCCGAGCTCGAAGCGTCCGAACCGGCCTTCGTCCTGGCCGAAGAGCAGACCTTCCATCTTGTTCCACGCAATATTCGCGCAGACCGGGCCGAACTTGGCCTTGACTCCGGAGTTCAGGTCGCGGCTTGACCCTTCGAGCACCAGCGCGACCTTGGGGCTGACCCACACTTCTCCACCTCCGAACAGGGCGAAGTCCCAGCTGTGGCCCTTGCTGGAGAAGACGCCGGTGTTGAAGTACTTGCTGCGCTCGGAGTACCCGACGAAGCGCCCGCGGCCGAGACCGACGTGTATCCGGAGTATGCTCGATACCGGGATACTCGTCACGGCGTACGCCGAGAAGTTCTCGGGCTGGCGATCGTACTGAGGGAGGGCCCGATTATATTTCCAGTCAGGCCAGGCATTCGCGGTGTCGTGGCCGATAGGCGAGATATCGCCGTGAAGCCCTACGTCAAGGACACCGAGTGCCAGGCCGAATCGGTTGGGATCACCACCGATGATCTGGTACTTTGCGTCAAGGACGTAGTCCGCGAACGTGTAGGCAGTCAACGCAAAGTCCAGATGTCTGACCGGCGAGAATCGCACGTTGGCGTCGACTTCCGGGTAGTTTGCGTTCATGTCTGTCTTCAGGAGCGGACCCGTCAAATCAGCTGAAACCGCAAACGTACGCGCCGGCAGTACGTCGGCAGTCGGCGTCTCATACAGAAGCGTCGGGCTGTTGAACCGGGCCGGAGCCGAGCCGGCGAGCACCAGCAGCGCGAGTACGACCAGGCCCGGCAGATTCTTGGTACTCATGATTCCTCCCTTATGTCAATGGAACTCGTGTTCTCCCGGGAATACCGGGACATGACCGCAACGACACCTGGCGCGGAGTGCGTCGCAGTCGACTCTGCAATTTCGGGGCGTGGCGCCAGCCTCCCGGCACCGGGATCTCCTGTCGGCGTGCTCTGCGGCTGCGCCGAGGGATCGGTCGGTTTCGCACCGCTTCGCTCAGCGCCAGACACCCTCTGAGCAGTGGGCGGATACTCCGCCACACCCGAGGCAGTTGGCCGGCCATTCTTATAGCCCGTGTCCGGGCAATAGCTGCTGACTTGCTTGGCGATCTCGGCACGGATCCGCTCCGCGTCCCCGCTCTTGACAACCTGGTCCAGCCGTCGCAAATCGTCGAGCACTTCCGGATAGCCGGATGGTCTCGAAATGCGGGCCCGATAGATTCGCCGATTCACGGTCGCGGTCGTGCCCTCCTCGGCGGTCAGCAGCTCTTCGAGCAGCTTCTCGCCCGGACGCCGGCCGGTGTAGACAATTGGTACGTCGACATTTGGCCGCAGCCCTGCATGGCGGATCATCGTCTCAGCCAAGTCCTTTATTCTGATCGGTTTGCCCATGTCGAGGACGAATACTTCCCCGCCGCGGCCGATCGCCACTGCCTGCATTACCAGCAGGACTGCTTCACTTGTGAGCATCACGTAGCGCTTCATCTCCGGGTCAGTGACCGTGACCGGCTCGCGGCGCATGATGGCGTCACGGAAGATGGTCGTGACACTGCCCCGGCTGTCGAGCACGTTCCCGAACCGCACCGCCAGGAATCGGACTCCGCCGGAGTCGTTCATGGCCGTCACAACCCTCTCCCCGATCCGCTTGCTCGCGCCCATCACGCTGCTCGGGTTCACCGCCTTGTCGGTTGAAATGTAAACGAAGCTCTCGGCGCCGTGGTCAATGGCGGCGCGGGCCACGAGGTGGCTGCCGTGTACGTTGACGCGTATAGCTTCGGCCGGATGGAACTCGAGGATTGGAACGTGCTTGTAGGCGGCTGCGTGGAACACGATGTCCGGCCGGGTCTGCCCGAAGATGCGGGCGACGTCCGATTCGCGGGTGATATCGCCGAGGAACGGCATCACATGGGTTTTTGGGTAGGACGTGCGCAGGTCTCGTTCGACGTAGAACAGATTTGAGTCGTCCCGTTCAAAGAGGACCAGTATTGCCGGGTCGAAACGGGCAAGCTGGCGGCAGAGTTCGGACCCGATCGAACCGCCCGCGCCCGTAACCATGATGCGTTTCCCGCCGAAGACGTGCTGCATCTCGCGCGGGTTGACCCTAACCGGCTGCTGACCGGTCAGTTCGTGGATGGTCTGACGTTCCAGGGCTCCGATGTCCGCTCGGTCATCGATCAAATCCGCCATGGACGGAACCAACCGCACCTCCAGACCGAGGTCGTTGAGCCGCTGATAGAATTCACCGATTGCGAATGTCGGGTCGGAACTGAGAAAGACGAACACCGTGTCGATTCGATGCCGGGCCACGACGTTCTCTATGTCATCGTACGTCCCGAGGACCGGAAGGCCCTGGCTGACTGTGTTCCGATTGTTCGGTTCGGGGTCGATGAAACCGACGACCCGATAGTTGAAACTCGGGGTTCTCCGCAGCGTATCAAGCAGGAAATAGCCCTTGTGCGAGCACATCACCAGCAGCGCCCGCTTGCCGGACTTCGGACGAATCACCTCGGCATAGAAACGCCGGCTGGCGCGGACGGCGACGACTCCGCAGATACTCAGCAGTCCCCACGTGACGGCCGGCCACGGAGACAGGCTGCCGAAAACTCGCGCAGCAGAAAGGCCACCAAGCAGAGACGCGGTGCCGATGCTGGGCAACATGATCCGCGGCACGTCAACCAGCGAGAAAGTAGACCACCTCAGTCGGTAGCTTGAGAAGAGAAACCCCAGAACTGCCTGGCAAGCTATTGCAGCGGCCGTGAATGGCGCCACGCCGTGCTCGTAATAGGCAACACCAGATCCAACGTGGCGGATGACGGCCAGATGGGTCAACACGCTCGCGCAGACGACCACGAGCGCATCGGTGATGACGTAGAACAGGGTGCGCTTCCAGGTTCTCGGCACGAACAGTGACCGAACCCAGCCTGTTGACCTTCGTTCTCCATACTCGTCCGCACGCTCGGCGGCGTTGCAGGGTTTCACGATTGCCGATTCTACCGGCTCGCCGCCTCATGTCAAGCGTTCAAGTGTTGCCTTACCCATGCCACTATCTGCACTTAGCTGATGACATGCGGCTGGCGAGAGAGGGCCGCTGCACGGAAAGGTGCCGGAACTGCTCAAAGGTCACTCGAATGTCGGTCGGCCATGTCGTCCAGGTTCACGCAACTGCCCAATCTGAGCGTGCCTACAAGATCCGCCGGCTGTGAGCCGCGGCGATCCGTGACCTCGGGCGGACACCCTTCTCCTCCTCGGGCTGCCGCCACGACCGCGCCTGCCGGCCAGCAGGCAAACCATATGTAAGCTCTCCGACCTGGTCTCGTGCCCGCTGCGCTTCGAGATACCCAACCCCATGTGGATGGAAGACGCCAAGGCGACGTGAACCGTCCTAACTGGCATCGGGCCAGTCCGTGTGTGAAACGCAGGAAAGAGACCGCTGCGGACACGCATTGAGGAATACTCATGTGGGCAAGAGGTTGATCCCCGACCGCTTCCATGCTGTTTCGCGCGGTTGTCGTTGTCTGGTCATTGACCGGGAACTGCGAACGGTGACTTGGTTCCGGTCGGTCGCGTCCACTTGCGGGATTCCTTCTTGACGCACCACATCTCTTCGCCTATCATCCCACCGTGATGAAAGCGGCCGCTGGAAGCGGACGGGCTGACGCGACGATGGTGTTGTGTACGGCTGGATCGCTCCACGACCCTCGTAAGGGAACGAAGTGACGTGAATGGTCGGCGACACAATCGCCTGACTGGCCCCGCGTCCGATGGCGAAGTGCCACCTGTCCAACGTCGGCGGTGGGGCGACGCACTTCGCGGGCTGCCTGCGTTTGCGCGCCCCAACCGCTACGACGGTACGACTTCGGACTCGCGCGTGCCGCTACGGCTCGGGCGCCGGTACACTGAAGACCTGGAAACGTATAGCAGCGAGCACGTTCGGGTCGAGACCGCGACGCTGCCACTTCTCCAGTAGCACCTGCGCTTCCTTCGCCAACGTCGGGCCGGAGATGGTCCGGCCGTGTGAAAGCCGGAACAACTGCCGGGCGTAGTCGAGGTAGAAGACAATGAACATCGTGTCGATGCCGCTTGCGGATAGCACCTGCTTCGTGTCCGTCTCCATGGCGCACAGGGCAATCAACGAAGCCTGGTAGCGTTCGCTCATTTCGTCATAGATGCGGGCAGTTGTTTGCGCTGCAATCTCGGGCGAGTACTTCGCCTTCCAGCGCGAGAGTCTCCGTGTTACGTCGGACATAGTGGGTCTCCTTTCAGGCCGTCAGGCCTGGTTACTGACATCTCGAACCTTCAAGGCCGTCTTGGTCATTGGGACTTGGGCATTAGTCCTTACTCCATGTGGCCCTCACTAGTATTAGTGAAACCTGAGAGGCAAAACGCAACATGGAACTTCACAGCGCGGTGCAGTCGGGACTTGAACCGGCATCGAGGGGGTCAATCCGGGGGTGACTTCGGTATTCAAAGCCGCACACGATGCGGTTTTCAATGTAGCCGTCAATCAAGGACTTAGCGCGCGTTTCAGCTCCGGGCAGAGCGCCGAACTCAGCGCAGCCCTCAACGGCGCAATCAAGACTGCGACCAACTTCGCCTAGACTCTGGACCTCAACGCCGCAGTCAGCTTGGAATTGAGTTCCGCGGCGAGTCGCGCAACCAGCGCCAGCCTGACTTGCGCGCTCAGCCGTGAGTTAGGTGCGGCGTTCAGTTACGGCTTCAGTGTGACTGCCACTGCCGAGTTCAGGATGGCCTAGAGCCGCGCAATTCCAATGCGGGTGCTTTGACCCGCCTTGCGAAGTCAGGCCATGCCAAAGCCAGGCCGAGACCAAGGTCGACCCAAATGCGGCCGGTAGCCGGCATTCCGAAGGAACGTCTGCACCCCTGGCTTCGGAATCGCGCGGCCCGTAGCGCTTCGGGTCTCGCGTCTCACGCGCAGTTGGGCCTCACAAAGCACCCGCCAAAGCTCGTCGGGAAGTTCGGTTCGAAGCTCGCCGGAGAGCATCGCAGAATGCATACTCGAAAGCTTACTTCATGGCGTCTTCCATCGCTCAGCTCAAACCTCGTCACATCGCATCAAGCATTGCTCGTCTCAAAGCTCAGCGCATCGCTTGTTAGATTGCTTACTTCAAAGCTCCTTCGAAAGCTCGCGTCAAAGCTCCTCTGAAAGCTCAACTCAAAGCTCATTTCAAGGCTTGTTTCATGGCTTCTTCGAACGCTCCTTCGAGAGCTAGCCCGCAGGCGACCCCTATATGCGGACTTTCCGCAACACGATAGGGCTTAACCGACCGAGCGTGATGAAGTTATGCTCGGTCAGAGAGAGTCACTAAACCGTCAGTTCTTTTGGGCTTTGTGTGACCCAGAAATCCGCCCGCGCGGCAGGAAACCGGTACAATTCCAGGCACCTTCTTCACCTCGTCCGGTACTTCAGGACGTAGATGCCGCGCACGCGTGATGAGACGCGGCTGACCCCGATGTCATACGTGGCGCCCTTCTTGTCGAGACCAACTATCGCTCCGGTCCAATCCAAATCGAACAGTCCATCAGGACCCTTGTTCGTCCAGGGCCGCCTCCTCTCCCAAACAGGTCTTCCTTGAGGGTCGTACTTCACGAGAAAGGCGAAGAGGCTGTCGACAGCGGTGCCTTTCCCGGTTCTGTACTCGTCAAGGCCGTCCCCTGTGATGTAGATATTTCCTGAATCGTCAACACTCATGGGGCAGAAACCCGGATGATCCTCATCATATCCTTGTCCGTACCCAAGCTCGAAGTCGCCGTTCCCGTATTTGCTGAGCCAGAGCTGATTGCCCAGGGAGTCGTATTTCACCAGCGTGATCGTGTCCCTGCCGCTGGCGACATAGACACTCCCCTTGTGAAGCAAGAGGAACCCGTCACCTCCCTCATTGTTCTTGGAGTGCGGATACTCCCTTGTCCACATCACCTTGCCGGACGAATCCATCTTCATAGTACTGAATCTCTCAGGCCCGTCGTGTGTGTTGGCGTGCCCCGTAGTGTAGATGTTGGCGTTCTCGTCAACCTGGCTCCACTCTATGTCGTCCCACGTGCTGTCCCCTTCTCTGTAGGTTTTCTGCCAAAGCACTTGGCCTTGACTAGAAAGTCTTACTACCAGCAGGTGGGGAGGCCAGCCTTCGGGGCGGGACGCGATGGTCATGGCAAGGTATGCTCCCCCGTCGTTGAGAATGTGGAACCTGCCGCCCCACGACAGGGACGTGGTCTTGCCGGGCGTGTAACTCATTACGTTCGCTAGCACGCCGTCCGGCCGGTACTTGATGATCCGCACAACCGTGCAGGACGCCGAGTCAGACTTATCACATACGTGGACGTTCTGGCTGTCATCGAGGACTATCGATCCGACATAACTGTACTGATACTGAGGCGGCGGTTCACCATAGCTCTTAGCCCATTCCAAATCACCACTCGGCGTGTATTTCAGCGTGTGGAGCCAACCATCGGAGGTATCGTCCGAGAAGCCGGTGACATAGATATTCCCGGACTTGTCTCTCGCCGCCCCGACCGCAGTGACACCATCGTACGTCCTCTCCCAGACCAGATGGCCGAGTGAGTCAATCTTGAGCAGGAGCAGGTCGGGACGTTCTGGTTTCTTCTGCGACCATCCTGCGACGTAGACGTTGCCCGTATCGTCGAAAAAGGCGGCCAACGGTTGGGACTCTCCAAACTCGCTGGCCGGATATGTGAACAGCCACGCCGTGTCGGGTTGAGCGAGGGAAACGGCGATGAGTGCGAACGCGAGCAGCAGGGATTTGAGCAAGCTACTGGCCGGTTGCGCCCGTCTTGGGTCCCGGTGTGGCTGGGGCCTGAATCGGCACGCTCTGCGTTTGCTTCTTCACAGGCTGTATGGGCACAATCGGCGTGACCTTCGGAACAATCTTGCCTTCGGGCAGCCGGACAATCTGTCTTGCATCGCTGACCTTCTGGAGGGTAGCCTTGAGCGCTTCTCCAGCCGTACCCGTAGAGCCACCTGGGGACTTGGCGAGTGCGACCTGGAGCCCAGCGAGGTCCTGTTGAATGTTGAGCAGGGCATCGGTCATCTTATCGAGCTTTGCCTCGGCCCGCTGCTGGGCCTGCTCGGCCGCGATAGCCCGGCGTTCCTCCACCTTGCCGCTTTCCTGGACGAGCACGACCGAGCCGGCGCCGCCGATGATGATGAGTGCGGTGGTCACGAAACGCATCACCGCGTTGCGCTGGCCGAACAGTTTCACTACGCCCAGCAGGCCGGTTGCCGCCGGGACAGCAATTTTGAGTATTTCCATTATCGCTCCTTGTCTGCCATGGTCTTGAGGATATGCCTGGATTCAGCAACAGTCAAGCCGAGACACAGAAGACTCTCTTTGTGTCTTTGTGCCTTTGTGGTTAGCTCCTGTTTCGATTCTCGCAAGGACAGATGGAAGTTGCAGGAGTCGTTCGCGGCTGTTAGAATTCGTGTCTTATGAAGTACCGCACTCTCGGCGCAAGCGGCATCAAAGTGCCGGCACTCGGTTTCGGCTGCATGCGCCTGCCCATGCTCCCCGGCCGGAAGAACTCGAAGCGCCGCTGCGGCGTTGACGCGGACGAAGCCGTGCGGATGATGCACTACGCCTTCGAGCACGGAGTGAACTACTTCGATTCGGCTTGGGGCTATCACATGGGCTGGAGCGAACCGGTGCTCGGCAAGGCGCTCGCCGGACTGCCGCGAGACAAGGTGATGGTCACAACCAAGATGCCCGTCTGGCTGGCAAAGAAACCCGCCGACTTCAGGCGGCTGCTCTCGACCCAGTTGCGCCGGCTCCGCACCGACTACCTCGACTTCTACTTCCTGCACGCGCTCAACGCCAAGTCATTCGAGCGCGTGCGCCAACTGGGCGTGTTCGACTTTCTGGAGTCAGCCATGCGCGAGGGCCGTGTCCGGCACACCGGGTTCTCGTTCCACGACGGCCCGGCCGCGTTCAAGCCGATAGTGGACGCCTACAACTGGACCACGTGCCAGATTCAATACAACTTCGTTGACACTCGCTACCAGGCCGGCACGGCAGGACTGCACTACGCTGCAAAGAAGGGGCTCGGTGTCATTATCATGGAGCCGCTGCGCGGTGGCGACCTTGCCGGGCGTGTTGCGCCGAGCATCAAGGCGCTCTGGGACTCCTCTCCAGTCAAACGCACGCCGGCCGAGTGGGCGCTGCGCTGGCTCTGGCGCCAGCCTGAAGTGTCGATGGTTCTATCCGGGATGAGCACGATGCAACAGGTGAAGGATAACGTCCGCTACGCGAGCCGCAGCCGCGTCGGGGCGATGTCGAAGGACGAACTCGCACTGGTGTCCCGGGTCCAGCGTGCCTACCGGAAGCTGCGGGGCATCCCTTGTACGGGTTGCGAGTACTGCATGCCTTGCCCGTCGGGCGTTGCCATACCGCGCAACTTCGCGCTCTACAACGACTGGACCATGTTCCCAGGCTCAGACCAGGTGAAGCTCGTCTACCGAACTTGGATGGATGCCGCGAACCGCGCTTCTGCCTGCAAGGAATGCGGCAAGTGCGTATCCAAGTGCCCGCAACAACTGCCCATCCCGGAGCTGCTCAAGAAAGTCCACTCGGCGCTGTCGTAGCGATTGGCGATCGGCGAATAGCGACTTGGGATCGGTGTTCATCAGTGCTGGCCTGTGGCTAGTCTCCGGTCCGCTCCGATTCCGGACCATCTGTGCAATCTGCGTAATCTGCGGTTCATCTCCGGTCCGTTCCGAGCCTGGCCTCAGAGGCCTCGGCTAGCGGGCGAAGATCTGCTCGACTGAGTTCGATTCCACCCAGCCGCCGTCGCCACCCGGAATCTGGATGAGGACGTAGTCCGGTCGCCGCTCGCGTACCATCACCTCAAGCCCGTCGTGGACGACCGCAATCTCTTTGTAGTCCGGGCCCGGGCCGCTGCGCAAAGTCAGCTCAGGTTGAACTACGACCGCATGCGCCGGGTTGGTGACCTCACCCCAGCTTATTGCGGAGATGAAGCAGTAGAGAAAGACGACGCCGAGCCCGATGGCAATCCAGCCGAACAGACGCTGGCCGCGAATCAGGAGCAAGGCCAGCGCGGCCAACGCCAGGAAGAAGAGAAGGCCAGCGAGCACCCGCGCCGACGCCGCGTCGGGTACGCACAGCAAGGCCGTGAACATCCTCATGAGCGGGTTGTCGATGGTGAGAGACTTGTCGGGACGGTACTGCCGCGCGAAAGCAAGGTTGTAGCCGATGTCCTTGTCATGCGGTTTGAGTACGTACGCCCGGTTGTAGTCAGCGATGGCCCGGCCGATTTCCCCGAGTTTGAAATGGGCGTCGCCTCGATTGTACAGCAGTTCCGCGCTGGTCATCCGCGCGGCCGCGCTGTCGTATAGCGTGACCGCCTGCTGGTAGTTGCCCACCTCGTAGGCCGCGTTCCCTCGGCTGAACAAGTCCGCCGGGGAGGCCGATGCCACTGCAAACTGCAAGCTGCAAGCTGCAAAGGTCAAGATGCCGAGCCACTTGACCACTAGACCACTGGACCACTGGACCACTTTCCTTCTCACAGCCTCTCCAAAACCGTTCTCGCCTTTTCCAGCGTCTCCTGCGGCGTGCACCGCGTCATGCCGGGCGAGAACCGGGCCGCGTCGCACGAGGCGATCAGGTCGAGCAGGCTCGAAACCGTGTCCGCGTTGATGTTGCGACTGGACAGCTCTGCCTGAATCTGGTCACCGGTCATGCCGGATGTTTCGAGGTTGAACCGGTCGCCGACGTAGCGCACCACTGCCCGGTTCAGCGCAGCGTGGAACTCCCGCTCGTTCCCCTGTGCGAGGAGCCTGGTCGCCTCGGCCAAGCCCTTCTTCACCAGCCGGCTGGAGCGACTGCGCCGCGCGTAGCCGCGGTCCTGTTCGAGACGACGGCGATGCCGGCCCATCATGACGCCGACGCCGAACACGACAATACCGGCCGGGTAGAAGAACCACCCGAGATTGGCCAATGGCGAATGGCGATTGGCGATTGGCGAGACCGGACCGAGACCGGGCTTGATGTGCAGGATATCGGTGCCCAGTGTCTTGACGCCGGTCTCGGTTTCCGCGAGCGGCGTCTTGCCGGTGGCGCCGGTCGCCACGAACTCAAGGCGCGGCGTCGTCTGGGTGTAGTAGCTGCCGGTCTTCGGGTTGAAGAAGCCCATCTCAATCTCGGGAATCACAAACTTGCCGTCCGCGGTCGGAATCAGCGGGTAGTTGAAGATACGTTCGCCGGCAATCCGTCCGTCCTGTGTGCTCGTGTTCTGCTTCGTCTCCGGACTCAGCACCTTGACGCCGGGAATGGCTGCGAGTTGCGGCTCGCCCACCAGCCCGATGTTGCCGGTGCCGGTAACCTTGACGGCCAGTGTGATGGGCTCGCCGCCGACCGAACTGTCACCGCTCAAAGAGGCGGCGACCTTGAAGTCACCTACCCCGCCGCTGAAACCCTGCGGCTTGCCCGCCTCGGGTAGCGGCTTGACGTTTATCGTAATCGGGTCGGACGACGCCTCGAACGGCTCGGCCGACTGGAAGATGAACCCGCCGACGACTACCTGGCCGCTGACCGTCATCTTGTCGACCTTCACCTCGCCGGACTGCGTGGGGAAAAGCGCGACCTGCTTCAGCGTCGCGGCGTTGTAGCGCTGACCGTTGTAGGTCGCGGTACGCCAGTTGAGTTCCTTGGCGTCAAAGAGCGGCTCGGTCCAAGTGCCGGTGAAACCGGGCATCGCCTTGACACCGAGGTCACCGATCTGGGCCTGCGTGTAGAGGACAAAGGTGACCGTCACCTGCTCGCCCTGATAGACCGTGGTCCGGTCAGTGGATGCCGTCAGGTGGACGCCGCCACGGCCCGAACTGCTGGGTTCGGGGCTGCCGGGAAAACCGAAGGGCGATTGCTGTTGCTGCTGCTGGCCTGGGGGCGGGGCCTGACTCTCTTTTGTGACCGTTATTGAGATGGGCTGCGTCTGGTAGGTCGTTCCTTTGAGGGAAAGTTTGAAAGGCGGGATGGTGAGGCTGCCGACCCGCTTCGGGGACAAAAAGTAGATGAAGCTGATGCTGTTCTGCTGGCTCATTCGTCCGTTCACGAACGAGATGTTGGTGGACTGGGACGACGTGCTGCCGAGTTGGTCGAAGTCATCAAGCGCAGGGACCTCCGGACGCGGTGCGCCGATGTTCGTGCCCTCAACCGTTACCGTAAGCTGGAACTGCTCGCCCAGGCCGACCGTGGTCCGGTCAGCTTCAGCGGAGAAGTTAAGTTCTGCGGCAACTGTCGCCGACAATAGGACCGATAGGACCAATAGGACGGATCCGACCGAGAACCAGCGACTCACCAATCCTGCTCCACCTGCTTCTTGCCGCCGGCCTGGTGCTGCTTCTTCTGCTGGTCCTTTTCCTTGTTCTCGACTGCCTGGACGATGCGTTCGGCCTGATTCCGGTCCATGCCTTGCTTCGGCTGCTGTTGTTGCTGGTTCTGCTGTTGTTGCTGTTGCTGTTGTTGGTTCTGCTGTTGCTGCTGATTCTGCTGCTTCTGTTGGGAGCTATCCGGCTTGTTCTGCTGTTCCTGCTTCTTCTTCAGGCAGAACTCGAGGTTCTGTTTTGCCTGCCTGTCGTTCGGGTTGATGGCAAGGGCGCCGGCGTACGCCTTGATTGCCGGGTCGAGCTGACCTGCTTTGAATGCCACGTTGCCGGTATTATACATCGCATTTGCCCGGCGTTCAGGTTTCTTGTCGATCATCACCAGCTCAAGCTCGCGTGCAGCATCCTGATAACGGCCGAGCCGGAAGAGGGCGTTGCCCAGGTTGAAGTGAATGGCGGTCGCGTCCGGCACCAGCACCTCGGCCATCTGATAATGAGAAAGCGCCTCGTCGTATTTGCCGCGGTTGTACAGACCGTTTCCCTGCCGCATGAGGCCACCGACATCAGCCGCGTGCGCGGCAAGGACAAAGGACAAAGTACAAAGGACTAAGAACCGAAGCCTATGCTGCTTCTTCATCTTGCATCTTGCCTTTTGCATCTTGCACCTTGCCCTTTGCGCGTAGCCATTTGACCTGCGCCCACGCTCCTCTACGGTTACTCAGCCCGAGCCCCGCGATGAAGAGGACGAACGCCACCATGAGGAACAACTGGTAACGCTCAACGTAGTCGGTGAACTGGCCGCCGCCGATATCTTTCTTACGCATCTGGTCGAGTTCGGCAAGGAGTCGGTCGCTCGAGAACCCTTCAACCCGCAGGAACCGGCCGCCGGTCGCCTGCGCCATCACGATGAGCTCGCGCTCGTTCATCCGCGACATCACGACCTGCCCGTTCTTGTCCTTCTTGTACGCGGTGAGATTGCCCTGCGCATCGTAGTCGGGAATCGGCGAGCCCTCGGCGGTGGCGAAGGCAACGGGGAATATCCGCACATGCTGCTCGGCCGCCCTTTGGATTGCCTGTGCCGTGTTCTTGCCAAGGTCCTCGCCGTCGGTCACCAGCACCAGCGCCTTGTAGTTATTCTCTTTCGGGTTCAGGAGCGAGAGCGAAGCGTCGATCGCCTTGCCGAAATCGGTACCGGGCACGGGCATCATGTCCGGGCCGATGATGTCGAGGAAGAGCTTGGCCGCATCCGCGTCCGTAGTCAGCGGGCACATGACGTAGGCGTCCCCGGCGAATCCGACCACGCCGATGGCGTTGCCGGTCAGGCCATCGATAAAGGATTCGAGTTCGGTCTTAGCCCGGACCAGCCGTGAAGGCTTCACGTCCTGGGCCAGCATGGACTGCGAACCGTCCAGAGCAATCACGACGTCAATGCCCATGCCCTGGTACATCTGCAGCTTCTCTCCCCACTTGGGTCGGGCCGCGGCCAGCAACAGGAACGCAAGCGCGGCGAGCAGGAGCAACTGTTTGAGCGTGGCCAGGCCCGGGGACAGGGACGGCGTCAGCCGGTCGACCAGTTCTGCGTCAATCGCCCGCGACAGGACCCGCCGCCGGTTCACCCCGCGGAAGATGAGCAATGAAATCCCCAGCGGGACCGCGAGCAGGAACCAGAGGTAGATGGGCTCGCCCCACTTAATCACAGGCACCCCCGGATAATGCAGAAGTCAGAATGCAGAAACCAGAAGTCAGAAAGTCCGGAGCCCGAATTCTGCATTCTGGTCTCTGACTTCTGAATTCTGATTTCTCCGGTTCCGCTCATGGCAGCCTCCGGAATACGGTCATCGCCAGCGCGGCTCCTGCACCAAGGGCAAGGACGGAGAGCAGCAGCCAGAGGCCCGCGAGTTCATTGTACACGGTGTACTGCTTGACCTTGAATGTGGTCGGCTCCATCCGGTCGATCGCGTCGTATATCTGCCCGAGCGCCTGGGCATCCGAGGCAAGGAAGCTCTTGCCTCCGGTCATGTCAGCTATCTGCTGTAGGGTCTGAGTATCAAGGTCAATCTGCACCTGCACGTAGCGGCGGCCAAACATCGGGTCATTCACCGGGTATGGCACGAGCCCCTTGCTGCCGACGCCGATGGTGTAGACCTTGATACCAAAACTGGCCGCGGTTTGGGCCGCGGTAATCGGGTCGATGTCGCCCGTGTTGTTGACGCCGTCGGTCAGCAGGATAATCACGCGGTCCTTGGCCTTCGAGTCCTTGAGCCGCGCCACGGCGCTGGCAAGCCCGAGACCGATGGCTGTGCCGTCTTCGAGCATCCCGAAGTCAACGCGGTCAATAAGGTTCTCGACTATCTGGTGGTCGTTGGTCAACGGGCACTGGGTCAGGCTGGTCGCGGAGAAGATGACAAGGCCGATGCGGTCGCCATTGCGCTTCTCGATGAACTCCTTCGCGCGCTGCTTGGCCACGGCCAGACGATTCTGGGGCGAAAAGTCCTCGGCCTGCATCGAGCCCGAGATGTCGAGGCAAAGCATGATATCGATGCCACGCGTTTCGACCTCCTGGAACTGGCGGCCACGCTGCGGCCGAGCCAGAGCGATTGTCATAGTTACCAGCGCAAGCGAGTAGAACGTGTGGACGATGATTCGCCCGTAACTGCCGCGCGGCGTTGAGCTGCGCAGGAATCCGATGTCGCTGAACACCACTGCGGCGCGGCGCTTGATCAGTTGCCACCAAACGTAGGCCGGCACCAGCAGCAGGAGCAGGAAGAACCAGGGATGGGCGAATCTCATGGCTTGACGTTCTGACTGGTCTGACCCGTCGGACTTGTCTGACTGGGCTCGGGCTTCGGAGTGGTGACTTTGACCAGCTCGCGCGCCGTGGCGATGACCTCCGCTGCCTCCGTGGCGGGCGGCACGAACTTGGCGTACTTCACCATGTCCGCTCGCTGGAAGAAGTCGCCGAAGCCCTCGCGCTCCGGTGTTTTCGCTGCCTTCATCGCCCGCAGAATCTCGGTGGTCGTCTGGTCGAGGGCCGGGAATCCGAACCGGCGGGTCAGGTAGCGCTTCAACACTTCCGAAACCGTATAGTAGTAGCGCTTGAAGTGACCTGACGCAAGCCAGTCGTCGGCCGGCACCTTGTCGAGCGCGGCCAGCGCCTCAACCCAAGGGTCGGGTAGCGGCGTGCCGTACAGCTTTATCCGGCGGTAGCGCTGGTAAAGACGCCAACCCACGTAGCCCAGACCGGCCGCCGCTAGTATCCCCAGGATAATCCATATCGGCAGGAAGTTCGGGAACTGCACCTGCGGCTTCAGGTCGTTGATGTCCTTCATGTCCTTGGGCATCACGCTTGCGACCTTGACCGGTATCGAATCCGAGGCAGCGGCGACGACTTCGCCCTCTGCCGGGTAAGGCACGATGAACGGCGGCATCTTGGGCTCGCCGGTCGCGAACGCCGCCATCGTCAGCGTGTGGACATCGACAATCGTGTCGCCCACGTACCGGGTGATGCTCTTCCGGTCGAGAATCATGAACGGGTCCAGGTTCGAGCTGAACGGCTCGCCGACCTTGGTGTTGCGGTAGTGCCGGACTGTCAGCTCCAGCTTGAACCGGTCCCCGACGGTCAGGTCCCGCTTGGGTCGGGGCAGAAGCTTCGCGCTCACTGACACCGGCCCGCCGGCAACAATGCGGTATGTAGGCGTGGTATCGCGAGCAACGGTATCACGGACGGTCGTGTCCCGCGCCGCAGCAGAGTCAGGCGCAGGCTGCGCCAGGGTCGGTCCGGGAATCAACCACAAAGACACCAAGACACTAATAGTCCAGAATCCGACTCGGACTTTGTGCCTTTGTGTCTTAGTGGTGAGATTCCGTGCCGGTCTGTGCATTCGACCTCTCCTACCTGTATCTCCGCGCCCGCTTCTGGAAGAACTGGTGCAGCTTCTTGGTGAAGTCCTCGGCAGTCGAGACCGGAATGTGGTCGATGCCGAGCTGCCGGAACAGCTTCTCCGCCGCCTCCTGCCGCGAAGCCTGAGCTGCGGCAAAGCGCTTCCGGAGTACGGGGTCGGATGTATCCACAGTGGCGAGCTCGCCCGTCTCGGCATCCTCCATCTCAACGAGCCCCAGTTTGGGCAACTCCTTCTCAGCCGGATCGCTGACTGAGACCACGACGAGGTCGTGTTTGCGGGCGACGATGCCGAGCGGCTGCCGGATTGTCTCGGGTCGATATGATTCTCCCATCAGGTCGGAGATCAGAAAGACAATCGACCGGCGCTTGAGTACGTGCATCAGGAATTCGAGAGCCTGTTTGGCGTCCGTGCCGCAGCGTTCCGGCTCAAAGTAGAGGATGTCACGAATCAAACGGAGAACGTGAACCCGGCCCTTCTTGGGCGGCACGTACTTCTCGATATGGTCGGTGAAGAAAACCAGCCCGACCTTGTCGTTGTTGCGGATGGCGGAGAAAGCAAGCGTGGCCGCCACCTGCGCGGCCTGCTCCAGCTTGAACAGCCGCTTCGTCCCGAACCGGTCCGAGCCCGATGCATCCACGAGCAGGATGACAACCAGCTCGCGTTCCTCGGCATACTTCTTTACGTAGGGCCGGCCGAATCGCGCCGTCACCTTCCAGTCTATCGTCCGCACGTCATCTCCGGGCAGGTACTCGCGCACGTCGAGGAACTCGATGCCCCGGCCCTTGAAGGATGACTTGTAGTCGCCGGAGAAGAGAGTATTGACCAGCCGCCGCGTACGTATCTCTATCTGGCGAATATGCGAGCGACCAGCAGTATCCGGCCGCTTCACGTTACGGCCGGTCTGCTTTGTTGGTTTTCCTGGGCCGGGCCTCACGGCACTTCGACGCCTTCGAGCACCCGCTTCACGACGTCGTCGGTCGTCAGTTCCTCGGCCTCGGCCTCGTAGCTCAGAATCAGGCGGTGCCGGAGGACATCCGGCGCCAGTTCCTTGATGTCCTCGGGAATCACGAACCCGCGCCGGCGCAGGAACGCCATTGCCCGGGCGGCGGTCAGCAGGTAGATTGAAGCCCGGGGCGAAGCACCATACCGAAGCAGCGGCGCGAGGTCGGCGAGGTTGTAATCCTTCGGCTGCCGGGTCGCGAAGACGATGCTCAGTATGTAGTCCTTCAGCTTCTCATCCACGTATATCCGCGTGCAGAGCGACCGGGCGCGGATGATGGCGGCCGGCTCGACAACGGGCGATGCCGTCGGCTCTACGCCGGTTGTCATCCGGTCAACGATCTGCTTCTCTTCTTCCTTGCTCGGGTAGCCGACGCGCAGCTTCAGCAGGAACCGATCCGTTTGTGCCTCAGGGAGCGGATAAGTGCCTTCCTGCTCGATCGGGTTCTGGGTAGCCAGCACGAGGAACGGATCCTCAATCTTGAACGTGTCTTCACCGATCGTGACCTGACGTTCCTGCATCGCCTCCAGCAAAGCGCTCTGCACCTTGGGCGGGGCGCGGTTGATTTCGTCTGCCAGCACGAGGTTGGCGAACACCGGACCCTTGCGCGAGGTGAACTCGCCGGTGCGCTGGTTGTATATCTGGGTGCCGGTGATATCGGCAGGAAGCAAGTCGGGTGTGAATTGTATCCGGTGGAACGTGGTGGCAATCGCTCGGGCCAGCGTCTTTACCGCGTAGGTCTTCGCCAGTCCCGGCACGCCCTCGATGAGCACGTGACCATTCGCCAGCAGCCCAACCAAGAGCCGGTCGACCAGATACTTCTGGCCGACAATCACTTTGCCGACCTCGTTCGTGATTGCCTGGACGAAGAGGCTCTCGCGCTCAATCTCTTCGTGCACTCGCTTGATGTCGTCTTTCAATTCTTCCATAGACTCAGGTTCCTTTCGGGTTGCGCATTAACATAGACTTCGCACCCGCTCTTGGGGTTGCAGGTAGTCGTGCGGTGCCGGGCATCCATAAATCACTAGACACCACAACCGGCAGAGCACCTCGCCGACCGGACAACGCTCCAGGCAACAGCGCTCTCGGCGACCTCGCTAGCGACGTCGGTCAGCGGTTGAGCGTCCGGAGCGGCATCAGGTCTTGCTCGTGGTTCTTCACTATCTCCTTGTTTGCAGCCGGCACGCTGGCGCACACCGCCTTTATGTTCAGCATGTCCGGATAGGCCTTCTTGGCGCCCGCGCTTGTGTCCTTCTTCACTTGGTCAAGAAAACCCGGGGGCCATGCGTCAACCGCCGAAGCGGTATGTGCGGCCATTATCTTGTACAGAATCAGTCGCACCGACTTCCAGTCCGAGCCAACCTTCTTCAACGACTCATCCATGCCCGCCACGTTCATGCCCTCGACCAAGGGAGCGAGCAAACCGACTGCGCCCTCGTTCCCCTTGGCGGGCGGCTTCCAAGCCGCCGCCTTCGCGGCGGCGCTGAACGTCGGCAGAATCTTGATAAACTGGGCCATTTCGGCCTCAGTCAAGTTACCGTATGCCTCAGCCGGCCACTTCGCGGACGAAGTCGTCGCCTTGCGAGCACAGCCGAAGAGCGTAAGGACCGCGGCTAACGTAAGTAGTGTTGCTTCTCGCATTGTTACTCCTTTCTAACAAACCGGACAGGATAGAGGGATTCCGGCCACTGTCAAATCGCTGCGGACGAGCCAAGTCGAGACAGATCGATCACGAGCCGACCGGACCAAGCAAACTGCCCCCAGCGGCCGCGCCCGGCCGAGTGCGAGCTGGTGCAGGGACCCCGCGTAGGGGGGCGTTCGATCGTTCTGCATGCGCGCAGTAGCACACAGCATGTTCTTCGAGTTGTCAGGCAGAGGCATAACGATGCCGAGACCGAGTCAGTTCCGGGATGAGGCACTCGGTTGGAATCCAAGGCCCGCAATGGCGGCTACGCGATTGCTGCACGACGCGCATTCTAGTTCTGGCCCAAGTGTAACCTTCTAGAATTGCCGGTCGGCTTCTTTCGTGTTACGCAATAACGACCGGAGTGGGTACTCGCCATCAAGCCCGCAGCCATCACCGCGCAGCTAGTATCTATAAATTACTAGACCCTATCTATAACAACCCTTTGCTGCTGCCACTATTGACGGGCCAGCTTGAGATTCTGCTGCTGGTTTGGTGGTTGGCGTGACTTACTCCTAGTTGCCAAGGGAACCCAAAGGTTGCAGATCATTCTGGTGCTGAGCTACCAGCTGCTTGTTTGACTCGGGTATCTGCGCACAAACGGTCTTGAAGAACTCGAAGTTCTTGAGAGTGTGCCTGCCGCGCTCCGTGGTGTCCTGCTTCAACCCTTCTATGAATTGGGGCGATTGTCGACCAACAAAGACCGCAGCCGTTGCCGCGAATACCTTGTAGAGCGTCGGGCGGACCTTAGTCCAACCTCCGTATGGCCTGAGCGAGTCGTTGATGCCAGGCACGTTCATGCTCTCTACCATCCTGCTCAGGGTGCCGAGCTGGTCATCGACTTCCTTGGTATTAGGGTTCGACCACTTCGCGGCCTTCAGGGCCCCGCTGAATGCCGGCAAGGCCTTGATGAACTGCGCCAACTCGTCCGGAGTCAGAGTTTCCAGCGCTTCCTTCGGCCATTTCGTATTTGTCGTCGACGTCTGCACACGCGCGTGGCCGGCGCAGGACAAGCTGGCAAGGGCCACAATCACCGTGACTAACGCTACCGTTCTCATTCGTGTCTCCTGTCGTCTAGATGGATAGGATAGGTGGCTTTTCCGAGATTGTCAAGTCATTGCATCCAAGGCAGCGACCGGACGTGTCTGGTCTCAGTTGTGCAGGACGAAGAAGGTCTGTCCACCGTGAACCGATAGCGGTTCAGCGGTACTGCGGCCGTAACCCACAATGGCATACTCGGTCGGCGAGCCCCGCTCCTCAGGCGGTGACCAACCCAGGACAATAATGGTACCCGGCACGCCGCCGGGCGCGGCCATTCCGACGTACGGGCAACCGGAGTCGGTGCGTGAGACTGCCGCACCCAACCCGGCTTCGGTCAGGCTTTCGGGCCAGTAGAAGAAGTCTTTGCCTTTGCGATAGCGCTCGTGGGTGTAGGGGTTGAACGGAATGCCGCTGAGAAGCCCGCTGCGGGCCTTGAAGTGCAGTACCATCCCGTCCTCGTCCTCCTTTTCCCATGAGATGCCCGACTTCGGATAGCCCCCGTCATTCTTGGCGGCGTAGTCTTCCAGCGCGGCCCGATAGGACTGCATGTTCTGTTCCAGCACGGCAATCCGGCGAAGCCCACGCTGCCAGGCTAATAGGGGCGGCAGCATCACGAACGTGAGTATCAGCGTCCCGATCGCGCCGGTTACCAGTCCGGTGTAGGCCCTTCCACGGCCGGGCATGCGCAACCTGAGCGCAAGAGTGGACATGATAATCGCAGGTATCCCGGCTACGAATGTCGCCGGCGTGAGAGATAATAGACCGAGGACAAGGCCGATGGTGCTGGGAGTCTTGGTCTGTGGCCTGGGCTGAATGGGCGCAGGCCGGGCGCGCCGGAGGACCTGCCGCTCGTACCTGAAACGGCTCCTGCGTAAATCGGACAGAGCGGCCCCGCACGTACGGCAGAACCGCGCCATGCGGGGATTGGGCGAGCCACACGCGGGACAAACCATCCTGGTCGCCCTTCTAGTGCGCCTGGATTGGAACTTGATACGACCGGATCATACGTAGTCCACCGACAGCTCTATTAGAACACGAATCCGGCACTGGGTCAAGCACGGAAACGGTGCGGCCCACGTTACGCGGACCGCACCCTCGACTAAGTCGTTATCAGTCCTTGCTTTCGACTGTGATTTCGCGCGTCTTGACCCTCTCCGCTTTGGGCAGGTTGAGTTCTAGGACGCCGGACTTGTAGCTGGCCGCGGCCTTGTCGCCCTGCACGCTTACCGGCAGCACGATCGTACGCTGGAATGAGCCGTATGCACGCTCAATGCGGTGGAACGTACGGTCTTTCTGCTCAGCCTCATACTTCCGCTCGCCGCTGATCGTCACCGTATCTTCCGCGACCCTCACCTTGATGTCTTCCCGTTTCATGCCGGGAAGCTCGGCGCGGACGATCACGGCTTCGCTTGTTTCCTCGACGTCCACGGCGGGCGCCCACAGCGCCTGCTCGCGTTCACGAGGATAGCGGCCCAGCATCGAGTCGAATAATCGTTCCATATCTTCCCGCATCGTGCTGACTTCACGAAGGGGATCCCACGTCGTTATGTTTCTAGCCATATTTACCTCCTAAGCGCTAGCTATGATTTGCTGTATTAGACGCCGTGAACCGACGGACGTTTCAGGTCCTGACGGATGCCAACGACTTGACTTGGCCTTCTTCACCACATATGCTCAGACACCTTGGACAGACTGCGACCACGCACATCCACACCGAAGGCGCTGAGCACGAAGCGGCCATTGCCGGCCCTATCCTTTCTGGCAGCGACTCCGCACCCCGCACTTCGTCACCTGATTCCCCGAACTCTTGAGTCATTACGGTGAGGTGTCGATGCGCTTGATTACTACCCTGTCGCCGTTCGCGCTTCTGCTCGCTGGCTTTGTCGTCTGCTTCTTCGGGTACCGGCTGCTGCGACTCACGCTCGCGCTGGCCGGGTTCGGGGTCGGACTCGTGCTCGGTCTGTCAGTCGCCAGGCTCATGCCCCACACGAGCCACGTCTTTGCCGTCGTTGTCGGCGTGGTGTGCGGGGTACTTTTCGCAGTCCTGGCGACTGCGGTCTACAAGTTCGGCGTATTCCTGCTCGGCGCAGGCGCGGGAGCGCTGCTCGCGGGTGTAATTATCACCGCAGCCGGTTGGCACCACCCGATGCTCATACGCGTGATCGCCGCGATGGTCGGTGGCATCCTGACCCTCCTGCTTGAACGGCCGCTGGTTTCCATCCTCTCGGCTCTTGTCGGCAGCTGGGGCATCGTTTTCGGGGCGGCCGAGCTGCTCAAGTTTCACCACCGCACCGCCGGAGCCGGAAGGCCGTCGGCACTCTACGGCCTGATGATTGTCTGCTGGCTGGTGCTCGCGGTGATCGGGGCCGGAGCACAACTGCGGTCGGACGGAAAGCACCGATGACTCTGCTCCGGGCCGCGCCAGCGCGCCCGGTTTGACACCAGCCCCCGCGCAATTGATAATCTCTGGTCCAATCTCACCGAAGGGAGCATGTCCGATGACTGGAAGATCAATGAACCTCGGCGCGCTGTTGCTGCTTGCCGCGGCGGCTGCCGGCTGCAGCTCCGCGACGATACAGCAGATGCAGCAAGCCAACCAATCCTACAGCATTGCGCCCGATTTCAAGCTCGACCGCACATGGCGCATAGCCGTCCTGCCTCCGCACAACGGCGACGAAGAGCTGTCCAGCCTCTACGACCGCGCCGGGCTCCTCATGATGAAACCCGGCTGCTTCGTTCTCATCGATCGCACCGAGGTCATGCGGATTCTGCAGGAACAGTGGTCCGGCGGCCCCCGCATCCTGGAACCACGTGACGTGCGTCGTCTTGGCCAATCGATGGGCGCCGAGGCAGTTGTGACGGTCGACGTAACCAGGCTCGAACACAACGACTTCTTCAAAGACAACCCAGAACAGCGCGAGGCCAAGCTCTTCGTGAAAATCATATCGGTCAGGAATGCCGAAGTGCTTTACTATGCGGAGGGCCAGGGATCGAGCTTTGACGGGCCGGACGCAGCGCTCTCCGGCGCTCTCGACATGGCACTTGCGCCGCTCATCCAGAACGGAAAGGGTCAGTCCCGCTAAGACATGAACCCCGAACACCTCTTCCCGCGCCGACGATTCCTGCTTCCCTGCCTGGCACTGCTGGTTCTGGCCAGCCCTGCAACGAGAGCTGCCAGCGTCCCGCCCGGAGCTATCGCCACCGCAGCGACTCCCGCAGCCAAGGCCAGGTTCGAAGCGCCCACGCCGGTCGGCCAGGTCTCCGTTCCGGGAGAAGTGGAGGAACTTGTACCGGGCGGCGCCGTCGACTGGTCCGGCATGACTGTCCGTGCCCGGGGAGCCGGCGTACTCGACCCGGGCAACCCCGACCGAAACCAGGCGTGGCAGACGGCCGAGCAAGCCGCAGTCACCGTCGCTCAACGCAACCTGCTCGAGATTGTCAAAGGCCTCCGGGTTGACTCCGACAACCGGCTCCAGGATCTCATGGCCGAACACGACACCGTGTCCTGGCTCGTTGGAGCCATCGTCAAGGGTGCACGCCCGGGCGGCCCGGCCACCTACGATTCCACGGGCGGGACCGTCGAAGTCGAGCTTGAGTGCGACCTGTATGGCGCGGTCGGCATTGAGAACGCACTCACCTCATTGCCCGCGGCGGACACGCCGGCAGGCGCAGCCGACACCGGAGAAGTCTCCGACTCGTCGCAAGATTTCCTGCGTCGATATTCCGGCCTGGTCCTCGACGGTGCAAACACCGCCCTCAAGCCGTCGCTCTCCCCCAAGATATACGACGAGAGCGGAAACCTGCTGCTCGACCTGCGCGACTGCCTGACAAACCCGGATGTGTCCGGAAACTACGTGGTGCAGTATGTCGCCAAGCTTGAGCAGGTTCTTTCCAGACCCGACTTCGCCCGCCCACCGCTGGTGCTCAAGGTCAAAGGAGTACGCGGCAAGCTCGGCACGGACATCGTCCTCGGCAAGACGGACGCGGACAAGGTGATGTCGTTTAAGAACGCCATCCAGTTCCTGGTCGGCACGGGCCGCGTTCTCGTCAGGCTGGCAATGTAGCAGGGCTCCATGACGCGCAAGACGCATAGTGAAGGACGCAGGAATACTGGAGTCCGAATGCGAGCCGGCGCTGTCGGCGTACTATGTGCCGTCTGCTGCGTCGTTCTTGTCTCCGCCTGCATGGCCCCGCCCGCGTCCCAGAGCCCGGCGCGGACTCAGCCCGTTCCCCCGACCATGACCGGACCGCAGACGTCCCCCGGCGCGCCGGAAACCGAGCAACTCCCCGTTGGTCTCAGCCGACCGACCATCGTAGTCCTGGTCAGGGACATCCCCAAGGAAGGCATCGTTGCCGTCACCGACGAGATGCTCCGGCCCGGGGTGACCGAGGCGCTGACCTCACAAGCATTCCACTCCCGCGGCTTCCCGGTTGTGGACGAGGCCACAGTGATGCAGGCGCTGAACAAAGACGAACTGCTCCGAATCCTCCAAGGCGACGACCCGGCCGCGAGCAAGGTCGGGCGTCGCTCCGGTGCGGAGGTAGTTGTAGCCGGTACGGTGCAGCAGTCGAGCGAACACCGGACCGCGGGCAGCAAACCGACCGATGTCTTCAGAATCGAGCTTTCGGCCCGGGCGGTAGACGCCGCGACCACCAGAGTTCTGGGTTCGAGCGAGATGCTTGTCGAGTCCCCGTCTGGTGCGGATTCCGTGCGTAAGCGCGCCGCCGACTCAGCCGCGGCCGAACTGGCGGCGAGAATACTCGACAACTGGAAGGCCCCGTCAACTATCACCGAGATTCACGCCGACAACGCCGACTACCAGCGCGTCGAGCTGTTCAAGTCGATCATACGGAGCGAGGCCCCCGGAATCGACTCGGTGGTGACCAGCTCACTCGACGGACAATCGGCGGTGGTCGAGGTGATATCGGAAGAGTCATCGCAGCAGCTGCTTGCCCGGATTGACCGATGCACAACCTCGATACCATTCACGGTCAAGAGCATTTCGGGCAACCGGATTGACATTCGGTTCCTGGACGCACCGGAAAAGTGCGAGCCGGACCTGAAGTGAGATGGTCAAACTGCAAGCATGAAAGGCAGAGTCCCAGGGACAAAGCCAGACGGACAGGTCAGTAAATCACCACGTCTGACCCAGGACTTTGGACTTACGGCTTGATACGTCCATGGTCCTTACAACTTCGACCTTCTCTTACCTGACGATTCGGCCGATGCGGCTGAACCGGATGGCCCACGGCGAGAGAATTACGCGGGCGATGTTCGGTGCCGCGTCGGACGAAAAGTAGATTACCAGCGGCTTGCCGCGCAGGTAGCGAAGGTCGAGCGGACCCCAGAACCGGGCGTCCTCGGAATTGTCGCGATTGTCACCCATAGCAAAGACGTGCCCGGCCGGCACTACCACCGGCCCGAACTGGTCTCGCACGTAGGCGGAATAGTCGGACTCGTAGAACCCCCGTTCCTCCCAGGCTCTTTGGAAATCGGCTTGCGGCGGTGTGGGTTCGAAACCGGGCAGCGTCCGAGAGTCCGTGTGCACTGCGTACGGCTCGGCCTGCAGCCTGCCGTTCACGTATAGCTCCTTGTTCCGGTACTCGACCGTGTCGCCGGCGACGGCGATGCAGCGCTTGATGAAATTGCGGGGCACGTACCATGTGAAAAAGTGAGCCCGACTGTCCCAGAAGAGCGGCAGCAGCGGCAGCCAGCGGGGAAACAGCCTTGCGTAGCGCTCCGGCGGCTGCGGGTCGTCGGTGTCGACCGGGAAACGGAACACGATGATGTCCCCCCGCTTCGGACTCGAAACCGGGATAATGGTCTTGTCGGTGAACGGCAGCTTCACCCCGTAGACGAACTTGTTCACGAGCATGAAGTCGCCGATGAGAATGGTGTTGAGCATCGAGCCGGTCGGCACCATGAACGCCTCGACCACGAACGAGCGGATGAGCAGGACCGCGATGATCACCGGCGTCCACTCGCGGCCGAGATTACGCAGCCAGCCGAGCCCGCCCTTCACAGCTTAGCGCCTGGGTCAGTTGTCAGCACAGACGGTCAGTATAGGACAGGAGGGGTCAAAGTGCAAGGTGCAAGACACAAGATGCAAGATGGCAGACCGTCGTGGCAAGCACATTGAGACTTGCTTGCGTCGATTGCGCGCCTGAGGGCGTTAACGAACGAGCCGGCCGATGCGGTTGAACCGGATGGCCCACGGCGAGAGCGCCATCTTTGGAATGTTTATGGGATACCCGGCCGCGGCCGTGGACATGTACATGACCAGCGGCTTGCCCCGGATGTGGCGCAGATCGAGCGGGCCGAAGAACCGCGCGTCCTCCGAGTTGTCTCGATTGTCACCCATGACGAAGATACACCCCGATGGAACCACGATCGGGCCGAACTGGTCGCGGACATAGGCGGAAAGCTCGGTACGGAAGAAATCGTGCCGCTCCCATCGTCGCTGGTAATCGCTGAGCTTAGGCAGACCGGGGAATGTCCTTCCATCAACGTGCTGCACGTAGGGCTCGACCTGTTGCTTGCCGTTCACGTAGAGCTGTTTGTCCCGGTACTCGACCGTGTCGCCGGCTACCGCGACGCAGCGCTTAATCAGGGAGAGCGGCGTGTACCACTGGAAGAAACCTTTGGAGCTGTTCCAGAACAAAGGCAACAGCGGAAGCTGGGCGGGGAAGATGCGGCTCGCCCCCGGCGGCACGTCCGGGTCCAGCGGGAACCGAAAGATAACAATGTCCCCGCGCTTCGGGCTCGACACATGCACGATCGTCCTGTCGGTGAAAGGCAGCCTCACTCCGTAGACGAACTTGTTCACGAGCATGAAGTCGCCGATGAGAATGGTGTTGAGCATCGAGCCGGTCGGCACCATGAACGCCTCAACCAGGAAGGAACGGATGAGCAGGACAGCGATGATTACCGGGCCCCAGTCGCGGACGAGGTTACGAAGCCAGCGCATAAGTTCTGTTTGACGCAGCTAGTAGAGCCGCGGTTGGCCGGCCATGGCTCATTCGGTAAACAGATCCTCCAGCCGCCGTCGGGCGAACTCGCGCCCCAACCGGGCCGCTCCGGCCATTCCCTCATCCGGCCCAGCGTGAAGCTCCTCCCACACCTCAGGCCGCAAGGTCAGGTGAATTCGTCCCGCTCCACACTTCTGACTTCTGCCATCTGACTTCTGACCTCTGACTTCGGTTGTGCGTCGAACCCCGCTTCCCTCTCCGTCGCGCATGAACTCGACCCTGCAGCCCTTCGCTCGGACGTGGCTGATGTTCCCCTTGCCCATAGTGCAGCCGGAACTGAACTGGACGCCGTCCACGAAGCAGGTGTACGGAGTACCGGCGGGGCAAGAAACCCGGGCTCTCAGCTCGAACGGCGAGGCCGCCAGCTTCCGCCGGGCGTAGGTGCCGGCCTTGAGGCCGAGCACCAGCCATGGCCCCAGATGGCCATGAAAACGGGTGGCCTGCCTGAGCACATTGGTGGGAATCACGCGCCCAATATACCCGAACCCGGACGACATGCAAGCCGGCCAGCCGGAACAAGAAGACTACCGCCAAGGACGCCGAGAGCGCCAACTACGGGAAGGATGAAGGCTGAGGGATGAAGGATGAGCGCCAGCTCCGGCTTCCTGGTTTGGCCCTTCGGGCTTCAGCCCTTCCTGTTTCATCCCTTCGTCTTCATGTCTCGGTGTTCCTGGCCGACCTTCCCGCGCTTGACGCGCCAACCGCGGCGAGGATACTTCCCCGTGGTCTATCTCCTTTTCAAGGTCGCGTCGGCGGTCGGCATGGGACTCGTGCTCAAACGGGCAGACGCCCTCTCGCTCGAGCGCCTGAGTCTTATCCGCATCAACTACGCGGTCGCGGCAGTTATCGGATTCTTCGCCACAGTCGCGCTCGGACAAGCCCACATCTCGGGTCCCGCAGCAATGCTTGCGGCCGTCACCGGCATTCTCTTCGTTGCCGGCCTCCTCATCTGGGCTCGCGCGATACAGGCAGCCGGGCTTGCCCATTCAGTTGTGGCGATGCGCACGGCCGTTGTCATCCCGCTCCTCGCGGCCGTGTTCATCTGGCACGAACAACCCTCAATGCTCGAGATAGCCGGCAGCTTCGTGGCCCTGCTTGCGCTCGCGCTCGTCCTGTACGATGTCGCCAGGCGTGAAACGCCCGTCGGAGAAGAGACAACCGCCAAGGACGCCAAGACCGCCAAGGTTTCGAACTCCGGAATTCCGACTCCTCCCCAGTCTCTGACCCCTGACCCCCAATCCCTGAACTCAACCACCAGGACACCCAGACACGCAGGGGCCGAGGGCGGGGACATGACCGGATTGTCCGACAATCCGGATCGTGTCCCAAGCCCGGCAATCTCCAACCTAGAATCTAGAATCTCAAGTCTCCCTTCCCGGCTCTGGCTCGTGCTGCTCTTTCTTGTCGAGGGGCTCACGATGATCCCGGCGCTCGTCTTCAGCAAGGGAATGCCCACAAACGAAACCATGCCGTTCCAGACGGTTATCTTCGTATCCGCATTCTTTGTCACCACGCTGCTCTACTACGTACGCCGGCCAGGGCTGCAGAGAGATACGCTCAAATGGGGTACCCTGCTCGGCTCAGCCAATTTCGGCAACTACCTCTTCCTCGTTCTGGCGCTCTCGAGCCTGCCCGGGCTCGTGGTCTACCCGGTGATTGCCGCCGGTGAGGTCGGCCTGCTGGCCGTGGCCGGTGTGGTCTTGTGGAAAGAGAAGGTCGGCGTCCGCAGTTGGCTCGGTATCGCCCTGACCGTCATTTCTGTCGTCCTCATCCAGCTCGGCAAATCGGCCTGACCCGCCGCATCAATCTACAGACGTCAATCTCCAATCAACTAACGGCCGGGCGGATATCAGAAGGCCGTCTTGACGATAGTCGCGGTAGCCGACGTGCCGGCCCTCGGGCCGGCTGGTGACAAGAAGTAGACTCCGGGCCGGAGGCCGGCACCAATTCTGTCGCCATTGCACACAGCGACCTGCCGGCCGGTGACGTCCGACAGAGTGAAGAGTTCGGTCTCATGCCCCGGGACTCGGGCAAAGGAAGTGAACGGATTGGGCCGAACCAGAAAATGAGTTGGCCTCAAGGCGTGCCCGGTCAGAGGCTCCGCGACGCCGACGTTGCCCAGCGAATCGGTCTTGATGAGATAGACATCATCGCCGTCTGGCGCGCTGTCCTCGTACGTGCCACTGACTATGTAGCCACCATCCAAGGTCTGTTGGACGGAGCGGGCCTCGTCATATCCCGTCCCACCATAGGTTCTGGTCCAGAGTGTGTCGCCTTGAGAATTGGTTTTGATGAGATAAACGTCGTGCCCTTGACCGAGGGACGAGTAGGCATAACCTGCGACGATGTAGCCGCCATCAGTCGTCTGTTGGACGGAGTTGCCTGCATCGTACAGCGGTCCGCCGTAGGTTCTGGTCCAGAGCGTGTCTCCTTGAGCATCGGTCTTGATGAGGAAGACGTGGTCGTAGACCCCTGAACCAAAGGAGGCCGTGAAGCCTACAATGATGTAGCCTCCGTCAGTGGTTTGTTGAACGGAGCAACCGCAATCGTTACTTGTCCCGCCATAGGTTCTTGTCCAGAGTGTCTCACCCGAGACGTTGGTCTTGACGACGTAGATGTCAGAATACCCAGCGCCGAAGGAATTGGTTGTGCCCGTGATGACATAGCCTCCGTCGGTGGTCTGTCGGATGGAGCTGGCCTCGTCGTAGTCTGTTCCACCGTAGGATCTGGTCCATAGGGTGTCGCCTTGGGAATTGGTCCTGATGACGTAGAAGTCCCCGCCGCCTGCGTCGTATGAGCAGGTATAGCCGGCGATGACGTAGCCACCATCGACGGTCTGTTGGACTGAGTTGCCCCAGTCATCGACATACCCGCCATAGGTTCGCGTCCAGAGTGTATCGCCAGATGCACTAGTCTTGACGAGATAGACATCTTTAAACTCGCTCTTGGAATACTCGACATAGCCGGTGATTACGTAGCCACCGTCGCTAGTCTGCTGACCTGACAAGCCAGCGCAGTATCCTGGGCCGACGTACATTCTAGACCACAGCATGTTACCGTGAGCATTAGTCTTGATGAGATAGAAAGCGCCGCTGTCGGCACCGAAAGACCACGTGGCGCCCGCAATCATGTAGCCACCGTCGCTAGTCTGCTGTACCGAGTTGCCGTAGTCAGTGCCTGCCCCGCCATAGGTTCTCCACCAACTCGTCTGGGCGGAGGCAATTGAGGTAAGGCAGACAGCGGACAGGAGAATGATCAGGTCAGGAGCGTAGACCTTCTTTGTCACATCTCCGCCCTTAATGTCTGTGGTTCGTGGCGTTCCGCGGACTTCGGGAATTCCGCACGATCGATGAGTCGATTGTAAGTCGCGCGGGGGAGCGAGTCAAGAGGATGCGAACGAACGGTTGGTGATAGGCAGGCGAACGCCAAACGCGCGCGTTGCTCATCGACGGTGCCCCAAGTCCGGTGACGAAACGGCGATTCTTGACGCGCGGGCACCTGACCGCTCGCCGCCTACAGCCGACGGCAGAGTGCCGCCGGCGGGCGGGAACCGACTTCGGAGCCGATGAGACAAATCCGTATCATTCGCCGGGAGCTGGTCTTTGAGGTTATCTGCTTGCGGCTTGTGGCTTTAGGCCTGAAGCCGAGAAACTGACACCCCCACCTAGGGGATTGCCCCGCAGATAGTAGACAGGATTCAGTAGGCAGTAGACAGGGGGGTTACCTCCACAGCAATTCCCGGGTGAACCTCCACCGGAATTCGCCGGGTTGGTCTACCGGTTGCCCTCCAACTTGCTCTCAGGGTTAGTCTACGGGTTGCTCCACCGGTTCCTCTCCGGGTTGGTCGGAGCGTTGCGGCCCGACCAACCCTGCGGGTTCCTGTCCGGGTTGATCCCGAGGTAGCTCCGGCCGTTGCTCTCCGGATTGCTCCGAGGCTTATCTCCCGAGTTGTTCCTCCCGTTGCTGTCCGGATTGTCGAGTCAATGCGGTCGGACGCAGCCATTCGGAGGGCCTTGGCGCCCTCATGTCGGCTCTCCACCGGCGCAATGCGGTCCGTGGCCCGCTGTCGGTCGCCTCGGAGTTAGTTGACGTATTTCCAGGGTTCAACTAGGATATTAACGTGACGAAATGTCCGTGTACGCGGACTGCTGTCGGCCAGTTGGCGCTGCCGCCACACTGGGAGGTGATTCTTTCCGTTTTAGTTACAGCCATAGTCTCTTCCCTGGTCGGGAGGTAATCACATGAAACCCAATGTCTGTTTTCGCCGGCTCCTGGTGTTTGCCGCCGTGTTTATCGGCCGGGCCGTGGCGCAGCCTCAACTGCCCACGAATCTGCCGCCCGGCAATGGCTCGGCCGGCTCGTCGGCCGCGACTCGCCAATCGCCGATTCCCCAATACCCGCTGCACCCGTGCGGCCTGATTCGTGAGGATCCGCGCACGATTCCTTGGCTCATCCAGGACAAGCCCCATCCGGGCGGCGCCCGCACCTTCTCGGTTTCGGGCGACATCTCCAGCCAGATGCCGCCGGTCGGCGACCAGGGCCAACAGGGCTCCTGTACCGCTTGGGCGGTCGGATACTACCAGAAGACTCACTACGAGTGGCGCGAATACCATTGGAACGACTCCACGACCAGCCACGAGTTCAGCGCCGCGTTCGTCTATAACCAGATTGACGGCGGCGCGGACCAGGGGTCGAGCTTCTCCGATGCGTTCTCTCTGATTGCCGACCAGGGCTGTGCGAGCGTAGCCGATTGTCCCTACAACCAGAACGACTACACGTCGTGGCCGTCGGAATCGGCCTACGCCCACGCCATCCCAAACCGGGGCAGCACCGGTCACTGGTTCTGGATGAAGGACACGAACGGCATCAAGACGGCCAAGCAGCGCATCGACAGCGGGCTGACGACGGTCATCGGCATCTCGGTCTACCACAACTGGGACAGGATTGACAGCTTCGGCTACAAGTACTGCGTGGCCGACACTCCCGCGGGCAGCTACCGGGGCGGACATGCGATAACCATCGTCGGCTACAACGATACTCTGACCACGCACGACGGCCCGGGCGCCTTCCGGATAATCAACTCCTGGGGCACAGGCTGGGGCCAGTCCGGATACGCCTGGATGTCGTACAAGGCGGCCATCGACTCGGTGCTCTCCCAGCAGTCCGGCTGGTATCTCGACGACCTCGTTGGCTACACCCCGACCATGATCGGCCGGGTGAAAATCACCCACCCGGCCCGCGACAAGATCGGCATCCGCATGGGGGTGGGCCGTCCGTCGGCGCCGAAGTGGACGAAGGACTTCCGCGCGTGGCGGTACCCGCGAACCGACCAGTCCTTCCCGAACCACAACATCGTCTTCGACATGACCGAAGGCGAGCCGTACGTCACTGACGGCCAGACCGACACGGTCTTTGTGCGGGCGATAGACGACGTCTCCGACGGCAAGACCGGCACCATCAACTACTTCGCGGCCAAACACCTGGTCTGGAACGCTACCGCCGTGTCGCCCGACACGCCGGTCAGCATCCCTGACTACAACGTCGGCGTCTATGCCCGGGCCAAGATGGTCCGGCCGCATGACGTGGGCGTGACCGTGATTCTCGCCCCGACCGGCACGGTCGACTCCGGCTCGACCATCACCCCACAGGCAAGGGTGAAGAACTTCGGCATCGACACCACGACGTTCCCGGTTACCTTCCACATCGGCTCGGGCTACACCAACACCCAGACCGTCTCGAACCTCAAGAACGGCGACTCGGTTGTTGTCAGCTTCGCCAATTGGACCGCGGGCCAGCGCGGCACCTACGCTACGCGCTGCTCTACCGCCCTCACCGGCGACCAGAACCACGCCAACGACACGCTGGGCGGCTCGGTGACGGTACGGGTGACTGATGTCGGCGTCAGGACGATCATTGCCCCGACCGGCACCGTTGACTCCGGCACCGTCATTACACCGCAGGCCCGCGTCAGGAATCTCGGGACTCAGGCCGCGACCTTCCCGGTCACCTTCCGCATCGGCGGCAGCTACACCAACACCCAGACCGTTACCAACCTTGCATCCGGTGACTCGATTCTGGTCAGCTTCGCCAACTGGAGCGCGTCTCCCCGCGGCGTGCTGGCCACGCGCTGCTCCACCGCCCTTACCGGGGACCAGGTTCACTCCAACGACACGCTGGGTGGCACGGTCACGGTGCGGGTCACCGATGTCGGGGTCAAAGCGATTATTGCCCCGACCGGCACCGTTGATTCCGGCTCGAGCGTCACCCCGCAGGCCCGGGTCAAGAACTACGGCACGGTTGCAGCGACATTCCCGGTGACGTTCCGTATCGGCTTATCCTACAACAACACACAGACCGTCACGAGCCTCGCCGCCGGTGACTCCGTGGTCGTGTCGTTCAGTTCCTGGACCGCGGGCCAGCGCGGCACCTACGCCACACGCTGCTCGACCGGCCTTACCGGCGACCAGGTACACACTAACGACACACTGTCCGGTTCGGTGACCGTGCGAGTGACCAACGTTGGTGTGACCGCAATACTCGTACCTCCCGACACCGTCGACTCCGGAGCGACCATCACCCCACAGGCTCGGGTCAAGAACTACGGCACCGATGTCGTAACATTCCCGGTAACCTTCCGTATCGGTACGACCTACAACAACACCCAGACCGTCACCAACCTCGCATCCGGTGACTCGGCGCTCGTGTCCTTCTCCACCTGGACCCCGACACAGCTCGGCACGTTCGCAAAGCGCTGCTCGACCGGGCTAACGGGCGACCAGGTACACACTAACGACACGCTCTCGGGCACCGTGACGGTACAAGTGACCAATGTCGGAGTGACCGCGATTGTCGCGCCGACCGGCACAGTGGACTCGGGGACCGTCGTCGCGCCGCAAGCGCGGGTCAAGAACTACGGAACCCACGCCGCGACCTTCCCGGTTACCTTCCGCATCGGGGCCTTATACACCAACACCCAGACCGTGACCAGCCTGGCGGCCGGCGATTCGGCTCTGGTCAGCTTCACCAACTGGACCGCAGCCCCACGCGGCTTGCTGGCCACGCGCTGCTCCACCGCCTTGGTGAACGACCAGAACCACGCCAACGATACTCTGTCAGGCACGGTGACGGTGCGGGTTACAGATGTCGGCGTCAAAGCGATTATCGCCCCGACCGGAACAGTGGATTCGGGATCGACCATCACCCCGCAGGCCCGCGTGAAGAACTGCGGGACTAACACCGTGACATTCCCGGTCACCTTCCACATTGGTGCCGGGTACAACAATACCCAGACCGTCACCAACCTTGCATCCGGCGACTCGGCTCTGGTCAGCTTCGCCAACTGGACCGCAGGGCAGCGCGGCACCTATGCCACACGCTGCTCGACCAACCTGACCGGCGACCAGGTCCACACTAACGACACGCTCTCGGGCACCGTGACGGTGCGGGTAATCGATGTGGGCGTCACGGCGATTGTCGCGCCGCCCGATACCGTAGATTCGGGTGCCGTCTTAGCTCCACAGGCGCGGGTGAGAAACTACGGCACGGGTGCCGCGACGTTCCCGGTCACCTTCCGCATCAGTTCCGGCTACTCCAACACCCAGACGGTAACGAGCCTCGCGGCCGGCGACTCCATCATGGTCAGCTTCGCCAATTGGACCGCGGTGCAGCGCGGCAGCTTCGTCAAGAGCTGCTCCACTGGTCTCACCAGCGATGCTGTACCGACCAACGACACCATGTCCGGCACGGTCTATGTTGCTCCTGCGCCGACCGTCGACGTCGGCGTGTTAGCGCTTGTCGCGCCCGTCGGCACCCTGGACTCCGGCACGGTGGTCGCGCCGCAGGCGCGGGTCAAGAACTATGGGACCCACGCCGCGACCTTCCCGGTGACCTTCCACATAGGCGCGGGCTACACCAACACCCAGACCGTCACCAACCTCGCCTCCGGTGACTCGGTGCTGGTGAGCTTTGCCAACTGGTCTGCGGGCCCGCGCGGCTTGCTGGCCACGCGTTGCTCCACCGCCCTGACGAACGACCAGAACCACTACAACGACACGCTTTCAAGCACGGTGACGGTACGCGTAACCGATGTCGGCGTGACCGCTATTGTCGTGCCGCCCGACACGGTCGACTCCGGTGCTACTGTCACTCCGCAGGCTCGGGTAAGGAACTACGGCACGGGTGCCGCAACGTTCCCGGTCACCTTCCGCATCAGTTCCGGCTACTCCAACACCCAGACTGTAACGAGCCTCGCGGCCGGCGACTCGGCTCTGGTCAGCTTCAGCAACTGGACGGCAGGTCAGCGCGGCACCTACGCCTCGCGCTGCTCGACTAACCTCACGGGCGACCAAGTCCACGCCAACGACACTCTGCCGGGATCGGTGACGGTGCGAGTGCGGGACGTGGCCTGCACCCAGTTCCTGGCGCCGCCCGACACGGTTGACTCAGGCGCGACGATCACGCCGCGGGCCGTTATCAAGAACCTCGGAACGGCCAGCGAGACTTTCAACACGCGGCTCGCTATCGGCACCGGCTATGCGGATACGGTCTCGGTCACGGTGGCGGCAGGAAAGACCGACACGGTTGCCTTCCCGAACTGGACCCCGCTCGCGCTCGGGAGTTTCCCCGTAACCTGCTCCACCATGCTGGCGGCCGACGTGGACGCAGGGAACAACGCGTCCCGCGAGTCGATTGTGGTAACGCCCTACGGCGGGGTTGCCGAACAGTCCGGGATGCCAAAGGTCTTCTCCCTCGAACGACCCCGCCCTGACCCGGCGCGCGGACTGGCTTCAATCCGGTTCGGCATCCCGCACCTTGCCCGGGCAAGCGTGGTCATCCGCTCCGCAAACGGCGCCGTCGTAAGGACCCTCTGCAACTCCGCGCTGCCCCCTGCCTACTACACCATGACCTGGGACGGCCGCGACGATCGCGGCCGACGCGTTGCACCGGGCATCTACTTCTGGCGGTTCGAGAGCGAAGGGACGGTTATCACCCGAAAGGCCGTCAGAATCGACTGACCCGAGCCTTCCAGCGCGGCCATCGTCCGTTGCCCTTCCGCGCCTGAGTACCGCGTTGCCGGATTTGCTTTCGGCCTCCTCGGAATCGAGTGGACGCATTTGACGTCTCTCTCAAGTTCACGTAAAATAATATGATGGCAATGTGTCCGTGGGTACGGACTGCTATCGGCCAGTCGGCATTACCGCCACACTGGGAGGTTAAACTTTCCGTTTGGGTCGCAACTGCCGAACCTTCTCAGGTCGGGAGGTAATTGCATGAAGGTGAACGTCCGTCCTTACTGGCTCGTTTTGCTCGCCGCCGTGCTGATTGGCCGGGCCGTGGCGCAGCCCCAATTGCCCGCGAATCTGTCGCCCGGCAATGGCTCGGCCGGCTCGTCCGTCGCCACTCGCCAATCACCGATCACCAATTACCAACTGCACCCCTGCGGCCTGATTGTACAGGACCCGCGCAAGATTCCCGGGATGATTCTGGACAAGCCGCATCCGGGCGGCCCGCGCACCTTCTCGGTTTCGGGCGACCTCTCGAGCCAGATGCCACCGGTCGGCGACCAGGGCCAGCAGGGCTCGTGTACCGCGTGGGCCACCGGCTACTACCAGAAGACCCACTACGAGTGGCGCGAGTATCACTGGAACGACTCCACCACCAGCCACGAGTTCAGCCCGGCCTTCATCTACAACCAGATCAACGGCGGCGCCGACTACGGGTCGAGTATCTGGGACGCTTTCACGCTGATGATAGACCAGGGCTGCGCCTCGATGGCCGACTGTCCCTACAACCAGAACGACTGCACGTCGTGGCCGTCCGAATCGTCCTATGCCCATGCTATCCCGAACCGGGGCAGCACCGCCCACTGGTTCTACATGACGGACACGAGCGGCATCAGAATGGTCAAGCAGCGTATCGACTCCGGCGTCACGACGGTCATCGGCATCGAGGTCTACCACAACTGGGACAGGATCGACAGCTTCGGCTACAAGTACTGCGTGGCCGACACTCCCGCAGGCAGCTACCGCGGTAATCACGCCATCACCATCGTCGGCTACAACGACACCCTGACCACACACGACGGCACCGGCGCCTTCAGGATAGTCAACTCCTGGGGCACGTATTGGGGCCAGTCCGGGTACGCCTGGATGTCTTACAAGGCGGCCACCGACTCGGTGCTCTCCCAGCAGGCCGGCTTCTACCTCGACGACCTCATCGGCTACACCCCGACCATGATCGGCCGTGTGAAAATCACCCACCCGGCCCGCGACAAGGTCGGCATCCGCATGGGTGTAGGTCGCCCCTCAGGTCCGAAGTGGACGAAGGACTTCCGCACCTGGCGGTACCCATGGGTCGACCAGTCCTTCCCTAACCACAACATCGTCTTCGACATGACCGAAGGCGAGCCGTACATCACCAACGGCCAGACCGACACGGTCTTCGTGCGGTGCATCGACGACGTTCACGACGGCAAGACCGGCACGATCAACTACTTCGCGGCCAAACACCTGGTCTGGAACGCGACCGCCGTATCGCCCGACACGCCGGTGAGCATTCCTGACTCCGGCGTCGGGGTCTATGCTCGGGCCAAGATGGTCCGACCGCATGACGTGGGTGTGACCGTGATTCTCGCCCCGACCGGCACTGTCGACTCCGGCTCGACCATAACCCCGCAGGCAAGGGTAAAGAACTTCGGCATCGACACCACGACGTTCCCGGTTACCTTCCACATCGGCTCGGGCTACACTAACACCCAGACCGTCTCGAACCTCAAGAACGGCGACTCGGTGGTGGTGTCATTCAGCAATTGGACTGCGGGTCAACGCGGCACCTACGCCACCCGCTGCTCGACCGGCCTCACTGGCGACCTGAATCACGCCAACGATACACTGGGCGGCTCGGTGACGGTGCGGGTAACTGATGTCGGCGTCAGGACGATCATTGCCCCGACCGGCACGGTCGATTCCGGGTCGACCATCACACCGCAGGCACGGGTAAAGAACCTCGGGACCCAGGCCGCGACTTTCCCGGTAATCTTCCGAATCGGCTCATCCTACAACAACACACAAACGGTCACGGGCCTTGCCGCCGGCGACTCCGTGGTGGTGTCGTTCAGTTCCTGGACCGCAGGGCAACGCGGCACCTACGCTACGCGTTGCTCTACGAACCTGACCGGCGACCAGGTTCACTCGGACGACACGCTGGGCGGCACGGTCACGGTGCGAGTCACCGATGTCGGGGTCAAGACGATAATCGCTCCGACCGGTACGGTGGATTCCGGCGCAAGCATCACGCCGCAGGCCCGGGTGAAGAACTATGGTACGGTTGCAGTTACATTCCCGGTGACCTTCCGGATCGGCTCCTCTTACAACAACACCCAGACCGTCACGAGTCTTGCTGCCGGCGACTCCATTGTTGTATCGTTCAGTTCCTGGACGGCGGGTCAGCGCGGCACCTACGCCACCCGCTGCTCGACCGGGCTCACCGGCGACCAGGTACGCTCCAACGACACGCTGTCCGGTTCGGTGACGGTGCGTGTGACTGATGTCGGCGTGACCGCGATTGTCGCGCCAACCGGCACGGTCGACTCGGGCTCGACCATCACGCCACAGGCAAAGGTCAAGAACCTGGGCACGGTTACAGCGACATTCCCGGCAACCTTCAGCATAGGTACCGGCTATACCAATACCCAGACCGTCTCGAACCTTGCGGCCGGCGATTCCGCGGTGGTATCATTCAGTTCGTGGACTGCGGGGCAGCGCGGCACGTACGCTACACGGTGTTCTACCAACCTGACCGGGGACCAGGTCCACACGAACGATACGCTGGGCGGCACGGTCACGGTGCGGGTCACAGACGTCGGGGTCAAGACGATAATCGCTCCGACCGGCACCGTTGACTCCGGCACGGTCATCACCCCGCAAGCGCGAGTGAAGAACTATGGTACCGGCGCGGCCACATTCCCGGTGACGTTCCGTATTGGTTCCTCGTACAACAACACCCAGACGGTAACGAACCTGGCGGCCGGCGACTCGGCCCTGGTCAGCTTCACGAACTGGACTGCGAGCCCGCGTGGCGTGCTGGCCACGCGTTGTTCCACCGCACTTTCGGGTGACCAAGTACACGGCAACGATACACTTTCCGGCACGGTAACGGTACGCGTTACCGACGTCGGGGTGACCGCGATTGTCGCACCCACGGGAACAGTAGATTCCGGCACCACGGTTACGCCGCAGGCCCGGGTGAAGAACTTTGGGACGGTCTCCGCCACATTCCCTGCCACCTTCCGCATCGGAACGGGCTACACCAACACGCAGACGGTGAGTAACCTTGCGGCCGGTGATTCAGCGCTCGTCTCCTTCGCGAACTGGACCGCGGGCCAGCGCGGCACCTATGCCACGCGTTGCTCTACTAATCTCACCGGCGACCAGGTCCACTCGAACGACACGCTGGGCGGCACGGTCACGGTACGCGTGACCGACGTCGGCGTGACCGCTCTTGTCGCCCCTACCGGGACGGTTGACTCCGGCACGACCATCACGCCTCAGGCGAGGGTGAGGAACTTCGGCACGGTGAGCACTACATTCCCTGCCACCTTCAGAATCGGAACGGGCTATACCAACACGCAGACGGTGAGCAACCTCGCGGCCGGTGATTCGGTGGTTGTATCTTTCAGCAACTGGACGGCAGGTCAGCGCGGCACCTATGCCACGCGTTGCTCTACTAATCTTACTGGCGACCAGGTCCACACTAATGACACGCTCTCGGGTACGGTCACGGTGCGGGTCACGGACGTAGGCGTGTCCACGATTGTCGCGCCCACCGGCACCGTTGACTCCGGTACGGTCATTACGCCACAAGCCCGCGTAAAGAACTATGGCACAGCAGCAGCTACATTCCCAGTGACCTTCCGCATTGGCTCTTCGTACAACAACACTCAGACGATCACCAACCTCGCTTCAGGCGATTCAATCCTGGTCAGCTTCACCAACTGGACTGCAGGTCCGCGCGGCACACTCGCCACGCGTTGCTCCACCGCGCTCTCGGGCGACCAGGTTCACGGCAACGACACGATGTCCGGCACCGTGACGGTACGCGTTACCGACGTCGGCGTGACCGCGATTGTCGCACCCACGGGAACAGTAGATTCCGGCACCACGGTTACGCCGCAGGCCCGGGTCAGGAACTTCGGGACGGTCTCCGCCACATTCCCTGCCACCTTCCGAATCGGAACGGGCTATACCAACACGCAGACGGTGAGCAACCTCGCGGCCGGTGATTCGGTGCTGGTCTCCTTCGCCAACTGGACCGCGGGCCAGCGCGGCACCTATGCCACGCGTTGCTCTACCAACCTGACCGGCGACCAAGTCCATGTCAATGACACGCTGTCAGGCTCAGTCACGGTGCGGGTCACCGACGTCGGGGTTGCTGCGATTATCGCGCCCACCGGCACGGTGGATTCAGGCGCGACCATTACGCCTCAGGCGCGGGTGAAGAACTACGGAACATCCGCCGCCACGTTCCCATCCACCTTCCGCATCGGGACCGGCTACACCAATACCCAGACTGTCACCAGCCTCGCCGCAGGGGACTCCGTGGTTGTGTCTTTCAGTTCATGGACTGCGGGGCAGCGCGGCACATACGCCACCCGCTGCTCGACCAGCCTCTCGGGCGACCAGGTACACAGCAATGACACGCTGTCGGGCTCGGTCACGGTGCGAGTAACTGACGTCGGTGTGGCCGCGATAGTCGCTCCGACCGGCACCGTCGATTCCGGGTCGACCATTACACCGCAGGCCCGGGTCAAGAACCTCGGGACTCAGGCTGCAACCTTCCCGGTGACCTTCCGCATCGGCTCATCCTACAACAACACCCAGACGGTTACGAGCCTCGCCGCCGGCGACTCCGTGTTGGTGTCCTTCGCCAATTGGACCGCGGCTCCGCGTGGCACACTCGCTACGCGTTGCTCGACCGCACTCTCGGGCGACCAGGTGCACGGCAACGACACTCTCTCCGGCACCGTAACGGTACGCGTTACCGATGTCGGTGTGACCGCTCTTGTCGCCCCTACCGGGACAGTTGACTCCGGCACGACTGTGACGCCCCAGGCCCGGGTGAAGAACTTCGGCACGGCGTCGGCGACATTCCCGGCCACCTTCCGTATCGGGACGGGCTATACGAATACCCAGACGGTCAGTAACCTGGCGGCAGGCGACTCGGTGCTGGTGTCTTTCGCGAACTGGACCGCAGGCCAGCGAGGAACGTACGCCACGCGCTGCTCTACGAGCCTGACCGGCGACCAGGTCCACGTGAACGACACCCTCTCCGGTTCCGTGATCGTCCGTGTCTCCGATGTCGGTGTTACTCAGATCCTCGCCCCGACCGGCACGGTCGACTCCGGGTCGACCATTACACCGCAGGCCCGAGTGAAAAACTACGGCACGGGCGCGGCCACATTCCCAGTGACGTTCCGTATCGGCTCCTCGTACAACAACACACAGACGGTCACCAACCTCGCATCCGGAGACTCTTTGTTGGTGTCCTTCGCCAACTGGACCGCGGCTCCACGCGGTGTGCTGGCTACACGTTGCTCCACCGCGCTTTCGAGCGACCAGGTCCACACTAATGACACGCTCTCGGGTACCGTGACGGTGCGAGTCACCGACGTCGGAGTTGCTGCGCTTGTCGCGCCTGCGGGAACAGTGGACTCCGGCACGACATTGACCCCGCAAGCCCGTGTCAGGAACTTCGGCACGTCCTCCGCGACATTCCCGGCCACGTTCCGCATCGGCAGCAGCTATACCAACACCCAGACCGTCTCCAACCTCGCTGCGGGCGACTCGGTGCTGGTATCGTTCAGCAACTGGACTGCAGGACAGCGAGGGACCTACGCCACGCGCTGCTCTACGAACCTGACCGGCGACCAGGTCCACGTGAACGACACCCTCTCCGGTTCCGTGATAGTCCGTGTGTCCGATGTCGGTGTTACTCAGATCCTCGCCCCGACCGGCACGGTCGACTCCGGGACGACCATCACACCTCAGGCGCGAGTGAAGAACTACGGCTCTGCCGCTTCCACCTTCCCTGTCACATTCCGTATCGGCACGGGCTACAACAACACCCAGACCGTAACGAATCTTGCAGCCGGCGATTCAGTCCTGGTCAGCTTTGCCAACTGGACTGCGGCTCCGCGTGGTACTTTGGCTACGCGTTGCTCAACTGCCCTCGCGAACGACCAGGTGCATAGCAACGATACGATGTCGGGCACAGTGACTGTGCGGGTCACCGACGTCGGAGTTACCGCTCTCCTCGCGCCTACCGGGACGGTTGACTCGGGCACGACTATCACACCCCAGGCAAGGGTGAAGAACTTCGGCACGGTTGCCGCGACGTTCCCGGCCACCTTCCGTATCGGGACAGGCTACACCAACACCCAGACGGTGAGTAACCTCGCGGGCGGCGACTCGGTGGTGGTATCATTCAGTAACTGGACTGCGGGGCAGCGAGGCACCTACGCTACGCGGTGCTCTACCAACCTGACCGGAGACCAGGTCCACAGCAATGACACACTGTCCGGATCGGTCACGGTAAGGGCAAGCGACGTCGGCGTGACCGCGATTGTGGCACCAACTGGTACGGTCGACTCCGGCTCTACTATCACCCCGCAGGCGCGAGTGAAGAACTACGGTTCTACGGCCGTGACGTTCCCAACCACCTTCCGCATCGGTTCCAGCTACAACAACACCCAAACTGTAAGCAACCTCGCCTCCGGCGATTCCGTGCTGGTCTCCTTTGCCAACTGGACCGCCGGACAGCGCGGCACGTATGCCACACGTTGCTCTACGGCACTGTCGGGCGACCAAATCCACACCAACGACACTCTGTCGGGTTCGGTTACGGTGAGGGTCACCAACGTCGGGGTGACGGCTATCATCGCGCCGCCCGACACGGTCGATTCCGGCACGGTCGTAACCCCGAAGGCACGAGTGAAGAACTTCGGCACCGGCGCTGCAACCTTCCCCGTCTTCTTCCGAATCGGGTCCGTCTACTCCGACTCACAGAGCGTCTCCAATCTCGCGGCCGGCGACTCAATCCAGGTGTCGTTCGCTAACTGGACCGCTGGACCGCTCGGCACCTACGTCAAGCGTTGCTCGACTGCCCTGGCCGGTGACCAGGTACACACTAACGACACCCTGTCGGGTTCGGTCACGGTGAAACCCGCACCGTTCCTGGACGTCGGCGTGACCCAGATCATCTCGCCGACCGGCACGATCGACTCGGGCACGGTGGTGACACCGAAAGCTCGCGTCAGGAACTTCGGCAATACTACCGTCTCATTCCCGGTCGCCTTCCGTATCGGCTCCTTCTACTCCAATTCTCAGACGGTCACCAACCTGGCCGCGGGTGACTCGGTGCAGGTTAGCTTCACCGACTGGACTGCGGTGCAGCGTGGCACCTCGGTCACGCGCTGCACAACATCGCTCAGCGGTGACCAGAACCACTCCAATGATGCCCTGTCCGGTTCCGTGACGGTACGGGTCACCGATGTCGGTGTGACCGCTCTTGTCGCCCCTACCGGGACAGTTGACTCCGGCACGACTATGACGCCACAGGCCCGGGTGAAGAACTTCGGCACGGCGTCGGCGACATTCCCGGCCACCTTCCGTATCGGCAGTGGCTATTCCAACACCCAGACAGTCACGAACCTCGCTGCGGGCGACTCGGTGCTGGTATCGTTCAGCAACTGGACCGCAGGGCAACGGGGCACCTATGCCACGCGCTGCTCGACCAACCTGACCGGAGACCAGGTGCACAACAACGACACCCTCTCCGGTTCCGTGATCGTCCGCGTCTTAGACGTCGGTGTCAGTCAAATCCTGACCCCAACGGGTACGGTCGATTCCGGCACTACCATCACGCCGCAGGCCAGAGTGAAGAACTTCGGCTCTGCTGCCGCGACGTTCCCGACTACCTTCCGTATCGGTACGGGCTACAACAACACCCAAACTGTCAGCAATCTTGCGGCCGGCGACTCCGTGCTCGTGTCCTTTGCGAACTGGACCGCCGGGCAGCGCGGCACATATGCCACACGTTGCTCTACGGCGCTGTCGGGCGACCTGGTCCATGCAAACGACACCCTGTCGGGTTCCGTAACCGTGAGAGTAACGAATGTTGGCGTGACCGCCATCGTCGCGCCGCCTGATACAGTAGACTCGGGTAGCGTCGTTACTCCGCAGGCCCGCGTGAAGAACTTTGGGACCAACTCCGCGACGTTCCCCGTCTTCTTCCGTATCGGGTCTGTCTACTCCGATTCCCAGAACGTCACCGGCCTCGCGGCCGGCGACTCGATTCAAGTGTCGTTCACTAACTGGACGGCCGGGCCGCCCGGGACCTACGCGAAGCGTTGCTCAACCGCTCTGGCCGGCGACCAGGTCCACAGCAATGACACGCTGTCCGGATTAGTCACCGTCAAGCATGCACCCTTCGTGGACGTCGGAGTCATCGCGATTGTCGCGCCCGCGGGAACGGTCGACTCAGGCACGACCGTCACGCCCCAGGCAAGGGTGAAGAACCATGGCACGTCCGCCGCGACGTTCCCCGTTACGTTCCGCATCGGTTCCTTCTACTCCAACTCTCAGACCGTCACCAATCTCGCGTCGGGCGATTCGACTCTGGTCAGCTTCACCAACTGGACCGCGGTGCAGCGCGGCACTTCGGCCACGCGCTGCACGACAGCGCTGTCCGGTGACCAGAACCACTCCAATGACGCGATGTCCGGTTCCGTAACGGTGCGCGTCACCGACGTCGGAGTCTTCACGATTGTCACACCGACCGATACCGTCGATTCGGGCGCCGTCGTCACGCCGAAGGCCCGTGTCAGGAACTACGGCACCGACGCCGTAACGTTCCCCGTGACGTTCCGCATCGGCTCGAGCTACACCAACACGCAGACCGTCAGCAACCTCGCTTCGGGCGACTCGGTTCAGGTGAGCTTCGCCAACTGGTCCGCGGCCCCGCGCGGTCCGCTGGCTACGCGCTGCTCAACAGCACTGTCTAACGACCAGATCCACGCCAATGATACGCTGTCCGGTGCAGTCGTTGTGCGCGTCACCAATGTCGGCGTGACCGCGATAGCGGCGCCAACCGGCACCATCGACTCCGGCACGACCGTAACTCCGCAGGCCCGGGTGAAGAACTATGGCACCGGTTCTGCGACGTTCCCGGTGACATTCCGCATCGGCTCCTTCTACTCCAACTCCCAGACCGTTACGAACCTTGCCGCCGGCGACTCCATACTGGTGTCATTCAGCGACTGGACTGCGGTGCAGCGCGGCACGTCTGTCACCCGCTGCTCTACCAACCTGGCCGGCGACCAGGTACGCGGTAATGACACGATGTCCGGCTCAGTCACAGTGAGAGTGACAAACGTCGGCGTGACGGCAATCGTTGCGCCGCCCGATACTGTCGACTCGGGTACGGTCGTCACACCCAAAGCCCGTGTTAGGAACTTCGGCACCAACTCCGCCACGTTCCCTGTCTTCTTCCGCATCGGGTCCATCTACTCCGACTCCCAGAACGTTACCAACCTCGCGGCCGGTGACTCAATACAGGTATCGTTCACTAACTGGACCGCCGGACCGCCCGGCACGTACGTCAAGCGTTGCTCGACCGCTCTGACCGGCGACCAGATCCACGGTAATGACACGCTGTCCGGAATGGTCACCGTCGCGCACGCGCCGGTCACAGATGTCGGCGTAACCGCGCTCATCGCGCCCACGGGAACGGTCGACTCGGGGGCCACCGTCACCCCGCAGGCGCGGGTCAAGAACTTCGGCACGTCCGCTGCTACCTTCCCGGCCACCTTCCGCATTGGCTCTTCCTACACCAATACCCAGACCGTGAGCAATCTGGCTGCCGGAGACTCCGTGCTGGTCTCCTTTGCCAACTGGACCGCGGTGCAGCGCGGCACTTCGGCCACCCGCTGCACGACGGCTCTGACGGGTGACCAGAACCACTCCAACGACGCGCTGTCCGGCACAGTGACCGTGCGGGTGACCGATGTCGGTGTGACCAGCATAGTTGCGCCGACCGGTACGGTCGACTCCGGTGCCACCATCACCCCACAGGCCCGGGTGAAGAACTTCGGCACGGCGTCGGCGACGTTCCCGGCCACCTTCCGCATCGGTAGCGGCTATAACAACACCAAGACAGTCTCCAACCTGGCTGCGGGCGACTCGGTGCTGGTATCATTCAGCAACTGGACCGCAGGACAGCGAGGCACCTATGCCACACGTTGCTCTACCAACTTAACGGGAGACCAAGTCCATGCCAACGACACGCTGGCTGGTTCGGTCACGGTACGAGTCATCGACGTCGGGGTAGCGGCCATTGTCGCGCCGGTCGATACGGTCGACTCCGGAGCAACCTTCACCCCGCAGGCTCGCGTCAGGAACCGCGGGACCGGCGCGGCCAGCTTCCCGGTGACCATGAGCATCGGCACGTACGCAGACACCCAGAGCGTGTCCAGCCTGCCTGCGGGTGACTCGATTCTCGTGAGCTTCACCTCGTGGACGGCAACGGCACGCGGGGCGAACGCGATTCGGTGTTCGACCGCTCTCAGCGGCGACGTCGACCACACCAACGACACGCTGCGCGGCTCGGTTGCGGTGCGCGTGCGCGACGTGGCCTGCATCCAGCTCCTCGCGCCGCCGGATACGATCGACTCCGGCGCGACGGAGACTCCGCGGGCAGTGATACGGAACCTGGGCACCACCGACGAGACGTTCAACGCGCGGCTTGCCATCGGCGCATCCTACGCAGATACGGTTCCGCTCACGCTGGCGGCCGGCGCGACCGATACGGCGAGCTTCGCGGGCTGGACCGCGCCAGCGAGCGGGGCATTCCCGATCCTCTGCATCACCATGCTTCCGACCGACAAGAACAGGGCAAACGACTCGCTGCGGGACACGGTTGTCGTGTTGCCCCCTACCGGCGTGGCCGAACGACAGGTCCTGCCCCGTGTGCTCGCACTCTATTGCCCTGCGCCCGACCCGATGCGCGGAAAGTCCGTAATCCGGTTCAGCATTCCCCGGCATGGACAGGTAATCCTCACCGTCCGCTCGATAACCGGTGCAGTCGTGCGAACCCTCTGCAACTCCTCACTCTCCCCGGCCTACTACTCCCTTGTCTGGGACGGCCGCGACAACTCGGGCCGACGCGTCGCACCGGGCATCTACTTCTGGCGGCTTGAGTGCGAGAACACCGTTATCACGCGCAAGGCCATCAAGCTGGACTAGCGCCGGCCGGACCTCAGTGGCGGGACGAGCTTCACCGGGCGCTTGCGGACCGAGGGCGACCAGCCTTGACGTCAGCCCACGCTGCCGGGTAGAATTATCAGGTGTTGATGTTCGCCGGCGAGGACCGCCGTGGGCGTCCCGGCGCTACGGTCGCACTAGAATTCAGGTTTTCCCGTTTCGACAATGACCGCATCGATCCCCTTTTTGGGAGGTGCTAATATGAGACTTCATTTCTGTAGCCGTCACGTCCTTCTGCTTGTCGCGTTGCTGGTTGGCCCCACCGCTACGCGGGCCCAGTCGCCGGCGAAGTCGTCGCCTCGCGACAACCCTGCTGGTTCGTCAATCGCCAATCGCCAATCGTCAATCGTCATTCCCCAGCCCCTGCACCCGTGCGGACTGATTCGCGAGGACGCGAGCAAGATTCCGTGGATGATCCAGGACAAGCCCGCCCCGGCCGCCGCACATGTTGCCCGTGCCCTTGGTTCGGGTGACATATCCAGCCAGATGCCGCCGGTCGGGAACCAGGGCTCCCAGGGCTCCTGCACCGCGTGGGCCATCGCATACTACCAGAAAACCCACTACGAGTGGGTCGAGCATCATTGGAACGACTCGACGACCAATCACGAGTTCAGCCCGGCGTTTGTCTACAACCAGATTAACGGCGGCGTTGACTCGGGCTCGGACTTCTCCGTCGCCATGGCCCTGATTGCCGACCAGGGCTGTGCATCCATGGCCGACTGTCCCTACAACCAGAACGACTGCACGAGCTGGCCTTCCGAATCGGCCTATGCCCGCGCCATACCGAACCGCGGCGGCGCCGCCCACTTTTTCTGGATGCAGGATTCTACCGGCATCGATGAGGCCAAGGCGCGCATCGACTCCGGGCTGACGACGGTCATCGGCATCGGCGTATGGTCCAACTTCGACAACATCCAGAACTACAACTACACCTATTGCGTGGCCGACACTTACGGCGGCGACCGCGGCGGCCACGCGGTGACCATTGTCGGGTACGATGACAACAAGTCCACGCACGACGGGATGGGCGCCTTCAAGATGGTGAACTCCTGGGGCACGGGCTGGGGTCAGTCCGGATACTGGTGGATGTCCTACGTGGCAGCCACGAATGCGACGCTCACCTCCCAGCAGGGCTACTACCTCGACGACCTCGTCGGTTACTCGCCTACCCTGCTAGCCCGCGTGAGAATAACGCACTCGGCCCGTGACAAGGTCGGCATCCGACTCGGCGTTGGCTCTACCGCGTATCCGAGCTGGGCCAAGGACTTCCGGACATGGCGTCACCCCCTGGTTAACCAACCCTTTCCGAACCATAACATCGTCTTCGACATGAGCGACGGTGCGCCGTACCTCCAGGATGGCGAGGCCGACTCAGTGTTTGTGCGGTGTATCGACGACGTCTCCGACGGCAAGACCGGAACCATCCACTACTTCACTGCCAATCAACTGATGTGGCCCGCGAACGCCGTGTCGCCCGACACGCCGGTCAGTATTCCCGACTACAACGTCGCAGTTTACGCTCCGGCCAAATTCATACGGCCGCACGACGTCGGCGTCGCCGCAATCCCCGTTCCGACCGGCACCTTTGACTCGGGCGCCACGGCCAGCCCCCAGGCCAAGGTGAAGAACTACGGCACCAACACGGAATCGTTCACGGTCAAATTCCGTATCGGCGCCTACTCGGACACCCAGCGGGTGACTAGCCTCGCTGCCGGCGATTCGGCCACCCTTACCTTTGCGTCCTGGACGGCAACCGCGCGCGGCACCAACACCACCCGCTGCTCCACCGCCCTCAGCGACGACAACTCCGGCAATGACGTGAGCCAAGGTTGGGTCATCGTCCGCGTGCTCGACGCCGGGTGCACGCAGATCCTCTCGCCTCTGGATACGGTTGACTCCGGGGCGACGTTCACGCCGCGGGCTGTCATCAAGAACTTCGGCTCGGCCATCGAAACCCTCAGCACGCGGCTCACCATCGGCACCGGCTATGCCGACACGGTCTCGGTCACGGTGGGGTCCGGCAAGACCGACACGGTCGCCTTCCCCAACTGGACCGCGCATGCGCTTGGCACGTTCGCAGTGACCTGCTCCACAATGCTCGCCAACGACGTCTACCCGGGAAACAACGTGTCACGCGAATCGATCGTGGTCAGACCGACCACCGGGGTCGCCGAACCAACCGGGCTGCCGAAAGTCCTCTCCCTCGAACGGCCCCTTCCCGACCCGATGCGCGGACAAGCGACAATCCAATTCAACATCCCGCATGTCGCTCAGGCGAGCGTGACTATCCGCTCTGCGACCGGAGCCCTGGTTCGGGTACTCACCTCTCCCCAGCCCCTCGTCCCCGGCACATACTCCGTCACTTGGAATGGCCGTGACGACTCAGGCCGCCGCGTCGCGAAGGGCGTCTACTTCTGGCGTCTCGAAACCGGAAGCACCACGCTTACCCGCAAGGCTATCAAGATAGACTAGGCTCTACAAACCTCAAGGGGCGGAACGCATTGCGTCCCGCCCCTTCATTTCAGCTCAGGTCGCCCCGACTGGGGCAGTTTAGGCTGCCCCAGCACTTACCTTCGATCTACCGGGTTCGCTCGCCCACACCTACTCAGTACGCAAGCCCTCGCATGGGCAGCCTCGGATCAACCAGCCTGCAGGACCCCGGTACGCAGCCCGACTGCACGCCGCTCGGAAGCCGCTGTTGCGCGAACAGATGGTTCACCCAGCCGAACAGCGACGCCACCGATCGAGGTGGAAGCACAGGATAGGTTGTAGGATAGGGTGAAACCCTGGGCATAAGCCCAACCGGTGCCACTGTCCCGCGTTGGACCGGTGCGACCGCCATCGCTACACCTGCAAGAGCAACCAGCAAAGCAAGAGTAATAATCCGATTCATGATAAGCTCCTTTCATTCGAACCCTCAACGACCGATCTTAGACCCCGGCCCACAGAATCGGATTCGGCACTGTCATTTCCCCCGAGGGGATACGGTATGCGTACGGCACCCGGTGGAACCGGCGCTGCGCGTCAAATAGGAGGACGGAATCGCATGTCTATCCCTCCAAGTCCCTCGCTATTCCGTGGAACTGCTACAGCGCTGCTTCGAGGTTGTCGGCAATCTCGATTACCCCGCAGGCCTTGCGGCCAACGAACAGGACGTAGTCGGCTCCGCCCGTGTCGAGCGTGAGCTCGCTCACGACCACGCCTGGTCCCGCTCCAAGGTCAATCGCCGGCCGGGCCTTGACAACCCAGCCAGTGGCTTCGAGCTCTCCGTCCATCTTCTCTCGCGCCCACTCTTCAGCATTCATGAAGGAAACCGCGGTATCTTGGTTTCGCGCCTGACAAAGTCAAGCGGCCTACCCTGCCCCAGGAGACTAAATAGGGACGCTACCCATTTTGACTAATCCTGGACCTGTCAATATCAGGTCCGGGCTATCGTTGGCCTGCCCGAATGAGACTAATTCGTATCATTAGTCCTACGCGGCCTTCCGGCGTATCTGCTTGCAGCTTGTGGCTTTAGGATTGAGGAGGGGAATGACACCCCCACCCGGGGGATTACCCCCAAGATAGCTTAAGGGATTGGTTGGGACATAGCCCGAAGGGTCATCTCCACCACAATTCTCGGATGAACTTCCTCCGCAACTCGCCGGGTTGGTCTACCGGTTGCTCTCCGGTTAGCTTCCCCGGTTAGTCCACCCGTTACTCCACCGATTCCTCTCCGGTTTGGTCGGAGCGTTGCGGTCCGGCTAACTCCGCGGGTTGCCGTCCTCGTTGGTCCCGGGGTAGCTCTGGCCGTTGCTGACCAGATAGCTTCCCGGACAACTTACTGGGGAGCCTCGGCCGAAGCGGGGCCGCGCCGCTGACTGGATCCGCCTACTTGGCCACGATGAGACGAGTTCAGAACCGGGGCCTGTGCTTGGGCTTGCGTTCTTCGTGGGCCGGAGCTTGCGGCTTGTTGTTTGCGGCTATCTCGGTTGGAACGACCTGCCGCACACCGGACAAACGCCCTTGGGGTACACCGGCCGGTCGTTTGGCCAGACTCCGCAGTCAATCGGCCCGAGTGATTCGGCGACTTCCACGGGGCAGTGGCCGTACATGCGGTGGAATCCCTCAAACGTCTGACACCCATCCGATGTCCGGCCGCAAACCGGGCAGGTGAACCGCGGCGAAACCGAGACACCGATGCGGCGGAAGTAGCCGTCGAAGTGAACCTTGGCCCCGCACTCGATGCAGGTTGCACCATGCAGCCGCGAGTAGTTGATGCGTTCGACCAGCGCCGCCTGTTCGGCTTTGCCTTCGTCCTCGAACCTGATTGCCCGGGCGTTGAGCATCGGGAAATCGAGGTTGACGGCGTCAGCAATGTAGTAAGGCAAAGGCGCGGCCTCGACGAACGGCCGGGCCAGGGTTGAACGAAGTACTGCCTCTTGTCCCGATCGGCCGCGACCGATGACCGGGACGAACACCGCGGCGATGAGGCAGCCGATGACAAGCCCGATACCGGCGGCGGCAAGGCGGCCCAGCGGTGTCCTGCCCCAGTCAGGGTCTGCCTTGAGCAGCCTGAGCAGCGCCGGGACGAGCATGACCGTGGCGAGCGCGGCGATTCCGAAGGCGGCGAACCCGGCCGCGTAGGAATGGAAGAGGCGATGGAAGAGAGAGAAGGCAACAAACCCGGCCCAGACGGCGCCGATTATCCGAACCACATCGAACAGCGCGAAGAACAGCCCGCGCCGCGCTTCAGCCAAGATGCCGGCGAGGACAACGAAGAGGATGAGGAGGTCTACCAGGAAGGCCACGTTCAATTATACCAGACGAAGGCAGATAAGGGGGCGGAAAGACAACCGCCAAGAACGCCAAGGCCCCGAGAGGATTGACCGCATATTACCTAGCGCGGCCTCGGAGGCCGCAACCAAACCTGATGTAACCGCAGATGTCACAGATGACGCAGATGGCCCGGAGAGGACATCCACAGATTTCGCAGACTACACAAATTGCTCAGATGAATCCCGGTGCGAATAATGCCCGTCATCCGGAAGAACCGAATCCGAGTCTTGCGCCGCGGTGGTGGCATTTGTGGGCGGCCGCCAGGAACTTGGCGGCCTCGGGACAGAGGCGGCGGAGAGGAACAACGCTCCGACCGCCTGGAGGCAAGAGAACAGCGGGTCACAATGACCCGCTGTAGAGGACGCAGGGGTTGGGAGGAATAGGCCCTGCGCCTCAATATCATCCGCACCCACCCTTCGTCTAGCAATACTCAGCACTAACTTCGTAGCCGCTTAGCAGGCGACAATCCAGACTGTCGCATGCATAAACACGGACTCCTCTTTCATCATTCACGGTCACTTCCATCTCATCATCTCTGTTCATGTCACTCACATTCTTTCTAAAACACTCTTAGACCCCTTGGTGCGGCTTGGGGTTCTGCTGAAGGGAAGCGACGGCGCAAACATGGCCGGAGCATCCGCGAGCCTTCTTGCGCGTCTAAAGAGGCGGACAAGGTGGGTAGGTTAGAGGAAGTTGTGAAGTGTCCACAGTCCGGACACGGACTGATTTGAAGACTGGGAATCCCCCTTAGGGGACCACTATAGCGGGAGCGACCCTCCCGCTATTCCATTTCCAGGACGGGGATCAACAAACCACAGATAGAAACCGATGAACAAGGATGACTCTTAAGGCCGGGCCGGAGTCTGTGTCTATCCGTGTTTATCCGTGGTTGAGTTTCCGGAAGCTCGCGGCAGGGTGAAGCCAAAGCGGCTGCCTTTGCCCGGTTCGCTCTCGACCCAGGCTTCGCCGCCGAGCTTCTCCATGATGCGGCGCACGATGGAAAGGCCCAGTCCTGAACCCGTGGCGCGGATCTGGTGCAGGCGGGTGAAGGGCGTGAAGAGCCGCGACTGCTGTTCCGGTGTAAGCCCGGGCCCGTTGTCCGAAACCCAGAACCTCGCCTTCTCTCCTGCGATCTCAGCGCCCAGTTCCAGCCGTGGTGGCTTCCCGCCGTACTTCATCGCGTTCGACAGGTAGTTGGCCCAGACTTCTTCAATCCAGGGGCCGTAGCCGATCGCAACCGGCCACTCCTTGGGGAAAATCAGGGCCGGTTTATACTCCGCGGTCATGTGCGAGAGGCGCTGGATTGCGCCGTGTACGACCGCTGCCATGTCGACCGGCTGCCGTTCGACTTCGGCCTTGCGCACGCCGGCGAGGAGCAGCAGTTCCTCGATGATGTTGTTCATCTTGCGCGCGCTCTGGTGTACCGCCTGGAGCGACTCGTCGACGTCCTTGGGACTCAGCTTCACGCCCTTCGTGGTCAGGAGCTCGGCGAATCCGAGCACTGCGGCGAGCGGGTTCTTCAAGTCGTGCGCAACCGTGTGGGAGAAGGCGTCGAGTTCGGAAATCAGCCGCTCACGCTCTTCCTCCATCCTCTTCCGCTCGGTCACGTCTTCCTTCACCGAGACGAAGTGGGTTATGTTGCCGTCGCGGTCGCGGACCGGTGACACTGAAGAGAACTCCCAGAACAGCTCGCCGCTCTTCTTCCGGTTGTGGAACTCGCCGTGCCATTCGCGGCCGCCCAGGATTGTCGTCCAGAGGCCCTGGTAGAATTCACGCGGGTGCTCGCCCGACTTGAGGATACGCGGGTTCTTGCCCAGCACTTCGTCGGAGGCATAGCCGGTCAGGCTGGTGAACTTCGGGTTCACGTATTGAATCCTGCCCTCGGTGTCGGTAATGACGACCGAGGCCGGACTTTGCTCCACCGCCAGCGTGAGCTTTCGCACCTGCGCTTCGGCCTGGTGCCGGCGGATGGCGTTCTCGACTGTGACCGGCAGCTTCTTCAGGTATGCGCGCTCGTGATCCTTCACGAGGTAGTCGTCAGCGCCGTTCTTCATCGCCCTGACCGCAATCTCTTCGTCGCCGGCCCCGGTCGTGAACACGAGCGGCAGCCCGCGGGCCAGTTCGATCACATCAAATGCGTTGCCGTCGCCCAACGCGTAGTCGGTGACGACCGCGTCGTACTGGTTGCCCTTGAGCAGTTCGCGCGCCTCTGCGACCGAGCCGGCGATTGCGTAGTCATAGGGCGAACCAAGCTCGCGCACCGCCCGCTTGAACGCAAGCTGGTCGATGACGTCGTCCTCGACCAGCAACAGGCGGTAGCGCACGGACGACGTCACTCCTGCATCCTTCCTGGTCGTCTCATCACTCATGATTTACTCCGCGACTGACGCGACCTGGCCGCGCGGCATCTCGCGTCTCACATTCCGACCCCTGCATCCTGACTAGGCTCCAACGGCCGGGGTCGGTTTCGGCAGGGTGAAGTAGAACGTGCTGCCCTTGCCGACCTGAGATTCAATCCAGACTCGGCCGCCGTACAGCTCGACCGACTTCTTGACTACCGCGAGTCCGACTCCGGTGCTGTCGGATTGGTCGCGCGGCTTCAGGGTCTGGAAAAGCTGGAACACCCTGTCCCGGTCCTTCTCCTCTATTCCCGGCCCGTTGTCCCTGACGAAGAACTTCCAGAACCCGCCTTCCTCGGTGCAGCCGACCTCGATCAACCCTTCAGGCTTGTCCATGTACTTGATGGCGTTGGAGAGCAGATTCTGCAGTACCTGGCTGATGCGCGTCCGCTCGATGTTGACCTTGGGCAGTCGGGTCTTTATCGCCACTCGGATGTGCGGCGGCGGCGACAGCAGGTCTATCACTTCGGGCACCAGTTCTGCCGTGTCTACCTCAACTACCTGCTCGCGGGTCCGGCCGGCCCGAGAATACTGGAGGATGCCGTCAATCAGGTCGTGCATCCGCTTGACCCGTCCCAGCAGCAGGTCGAGTTGTTTCCTGCCGTCGTCGTCGAACTTCTCCTCGTAGTCCGCGGCGAGCCATTTCGCCAGCGAATCGATTGCCCGTAGCGGGGCCTTGAGGTCGTGCGAGACCACGTGCGCGAAGTCGGCCAGCTCCTGGTTCGCCGCCTCGACCTGCTTCAGCAACTGCGCCTGCCTTTCCTCGGCCCGCTTCCGCGCGTCGAGTGCGCCGCGCAAGTCCTCGGCGAACTCCAAATACGACCGGTTGGGCCCCTTCAGCTCCCGGTAGAGCCGGGCATCGGCAATCGCCAGCGCACTCGCCCGGGCCACGACCAGCGCCATGTCCAGGTAGTGATCTCTGTGTTCGGGGAAAGAAACGCCCTCGACCTCAAGCACGCCCAGGTTCTTGGTCCGGTGCCGCAGGCTCACCCGGAACCCGGCCCCGCTCTCGGTCCAGTCATAGGCCCGACTGAATGACGCCAGCCGCTGTCTCACTTCTTCCGATTCGCCGAATCCTGCCGGCTGCGACCAGATGCGCTGCGGCCTGCCGTCCTCCAATGCCAGGAAGACCATCGTGGCCGGGGCGAGCATCGTCGCGAACAGGTCGAACACCTTCGAAACCACCTTCTCCTCGGCCAGGGTGTCGGCGAGCCCGCTCACCAGCGCTTCAACCATTTGCGAGTCGGTCAGACGCCGGTAAGCGCTTGCGAGCATGGCGTTCAGCCGCGCCCGCTGAGACTCCAGTCGCCACTCAAGAACGACCTTCTCGCCGAGCAACACGAGTCGTTCGCGTCCGGATGCTGACAGGGCCGCAGGCAGACCCTCGCACCGGCGAATGACGGATATCGGGCGTCCGTTTGCGTCGACCGGGTCGGAATCAGGAAGACACTCGCCCGCAAGTACTCGAAACTGCTGGCAATCGCCTGCCGCTGCCGCAGCCCGCTCCACATTCTGCCACCCGCAGCTGTGCCTGGCGCACTCGCCGGGAAATGAGATCAGGCGGACATCGTCGAACCGGCCGGCCGCAACCAGCTCGACCGCAGTCGGGAAGAGCCCCTCGCACAACAACACGGCGAGTCTGTCCGGACCCGGCATCAGAGATCCTCAGCCACAAACGACTTCCGACCGAAGGCTTCCAACAGGGAGTAGCCTACAATGCGGAATCCCCTCGTCAAGCGGCGGCTATTGAGCTTGACATGGTGTGGCCGCAGGAGTATCCTGTGTCGTGCGCTCAGGCTTGAATCAGCGAAACGCCAAACAGGAGTAACATAGTATGAAGAAGCTCTATGCCGGACTGGCCGCCGTCCTGGTATCGCTCGCCACCGTCGGCGTGAGCCACGCCGGTTCGACCTTTTACGGGGTAACTAACCCGAACGGTCACACGCTCATTGTGGACTCGGCCCTCGTGAAGGTCGGTTCGAAGCTTGACACTTTCCTCACTCCGGGATGGGGTATTGGGTCGGGCAATGACACCTTCCATTTCCCCGACGTCCCCTCGTGGCCGGACACGATCACGCTCTACGGAACGATCGACGCCCAACCCAACGCGTCACCGTTCCCGGCCCCCAAAGCCGACACGTGGTACCGGTTCATGTGGCCGCAGATCACCGCGCCATTGGCGATGTTCTATGGCACTACCGGGATTGAAGAGCCGATTACCGTGGTGGAACCCCTGCAGAGGCTGGTTGTGATTCCAACCGTCGTGACGACGCAGATGGCCGTCAGGCTGCAGCCCGCGGGATCGGGCAGGCCGATTGTCGAAGTCCTCGATGCGGCCGGCAGGCTGATTCGCTCGCTCAATTGCGCGACCGGAGCTGACGGACTTGCCACAGCTACGTGGTACCGTGATGACGGAAGCGGACGCCTCGTGCCCCGCGGTGTCTACTTCTGCCGGTACCACACACCATCGGCTGCCGCGGTCCGAAAGGTCTTGGTAGCGAACTAGCCGTTTTCGACTGTTGCGAAGCCGCCGGCGGTGTTACCATCGGCGGCTTCGTGCATAGCCCCGAAGCGACGGACCTCGCGCGTGGGGTCCCTCCGTTGACACACCCAGCTGCCGTTCTATACTACTTCATGGGAGCTCGAACATGCGAATATTCCTGATCGTCATTCTACTAGCCGCGGCCGTGCCGACGTCGGCGCAGAATTCGGCTGAAGCGTGGCTCATCCCGTTCGCCGCTGCCTACCAGCCGCAGGTAGCCGGTTTCAACAAGGCGTTCGCGAACCACGGAATGCCGGCGTCAGCCAGCCGCCATTACGGTTGGGGCATCGAACTCCGCGCGCTCACCGGTTCGTTCCTCATCGGCCCGCTTTTCTTCCGGACATGGGACGACGCGGAGAACAGCTCGTACGAGCTCCGAACCGACGCCAACGGCATTTTCGGCGAGGCGGGCCTGAAGCTGGCGCCGGCCTCTTTCCTTACCATCGTCCCGCTGCTTGGGCTCGGCGGCCTCTCGCAGTCGTTCGGGCTGCGGAGCAAGTCTTCGGCGCAGGCACCACTGGATTCGCTCCTGGGTGACCTGCCGCGCACAGCGTCGTTCTCATCGGGGCTGCGCCCCGCAGGCATGGGCGCTCTGGAGCTGGGTCTCATACTGAACACCAAAGCGGGACGAATCGGAATCACTGTGCGCGGGGGCTATCTCTACTCACCGTTCACGCCGACTTGGCACCTGTCCAATGACGCGGAAGTCAGCGACGCACCGGTGACACACCTCGGCGGCCCCTTCTATTCCGTCGGCCTGCTGCTGATGCCCGAAGCTCAGAACGAGACCTCGACGCAGTAGCAAATGAGAGACGCATGAGAGGCCCGCTTTGCCGGATGCTCCCGGTGGTCCTGTTGGCACTTGCCTGTCTTTACACCTACAGGCTGGTGATACCGGAGGCGCACACGTACGCTGCCACCGACATCAGCGCACTCGGCGCGGCGACCCTGAACGGGACCATCAGCGTTACTGCTTCATCGGACACCGCCATCACAGTAGACGTTGCCAGGCATGCATACGGTCGAGACAGCTCCGATGCGGCGAAAGCATTAGCGAACGTCGTGTACGGCGACACGGTCATCGGACGCGAGCTCAAGATCAAGGCCGACATGCCGAGCAGCGACCGGCCCTACGGCGCGGATTTCGACATCGCGGCGCCGGAGACTCTCGACCTCTCCCTCTCCACGACCAACGGCAGCATCACGGTGACCAGCTTGGCCGGTGACATCAGGGCCAGCACGACCAACGGCAACGTCCAATTGACCGGCACGACCGGCAGCGCGAACCTGTCGACGACCAATGGCAAGCTGGTAGTTCAAGTTCACAGCGGCACGGTCCACGGCACGACCAGCAACGGCACGATTGACTGTGACGTTTCCTCGCTCGGCGCCGCCGACAGCGTCGATCTCGAAACCACGAACGGCAAGGTAACGCTGCTGCTGCCGGTGGACGTTTCGGCGCTGATTGACGCGACGAACACCAACGGATCGATAACCTTCTACGATTACACGGTAACTTACAACACCCAAACCAGCAACCACGTACGCGGAACCATCGGTTCCGGCGCGTCTCCCATCATGATTACGACCACCAACGGCGATATCGTGGTTCGCCGGAGGTCGTGATGCGAAACGGGAATCGCCGACCAGACATGGAGCGTCCAAGAAGTATATGAAAAGCTGCATAGACCCGGCTGCGGCTCGGAGAATAGCTCAGGCATTCAAAGCGCTGGGCCACCCTCTAAGGCTGCAGTTGGTGACTGGTCTTATGGACCAGGAGTGCAATGTCAAGCACATCACTAAGTGTCTTGGTGTTGCTCAGGCCACGGTCTCGCAGCAACTGGCTGTGCTGAGGGCAGCCGGTGTGGTATCCCATGAGCGAAAAGGCAATCAGGTATGTTACCGGGTGACAAGACCCTGGCTCCGCCGGCTGGTCGGCCTTGTCGCCGAAGCACAGCAGGAGGATTGAATCGATGTCTGAAGTGAAGAACGTCAACGACGGTACTTTCGAAACTGAAGTCCTGAAGTCGGAGTTGCCGGTGCTGGTCGATTTCTGGGCGCCGTGGTGCGGCCCGTGCAAAATGGTCGGCCCCATTGTCGAGAGTCTGGCCGGCAAATACGCGGGCAAAATGAGGGCCTGCAAGGTCAACACCGACGAGAGTCCGTCAACTCCTGGAAAGTACGATGTCCACGGCATCCCGACCCTGATTCTGATCAAGGGCGGAAAGGAAGTGGCCCGCCACGTCGGTTACGCGCCCGAAGCAAACATCGCCGCCGTAATCGAGCCTCACTTGAGCTAGTCAGGCCCGGTCCGACGCCTATCCCGGAGCCCGGCTTGCGGCCGGGTTCTTCTTTCGAGCCAGAATCGAATTGAATCGGTAGAGCGCATCCAGCTCCTTCTGATCTGCGCCGCGGTTGACTGAGTCACGTGCGCGGATAGGCTAACGTATGACTTACCGCCCGCTTTCCCCGGTGGCCATCAGCCGACTGACCGAACTCTGCGCGCCCGAGCGGGTCATCACTGACCCGGCAGCGCTGGCCGACTACGGTCACGACGAGAGTGTTGAAACCCCGCACCTGCCCGAGGCACTCGTCCGAGCCGCCTCCACCGAAGAGGTGAGCGCGGTGTTGCGCCTGGCATCCGAGGAGCATGTGCCGGTCACTCCGCGCGGCCTCGGCACTGGCCTGTCGGGCGGAGCGGTTCCGCTGCGCGGCGGAATCGTACTGTCGCTCGAGCTGATGAAGGACACGGCGGTTGACACCGGCAATCTGATGGTCGAAACCGGGCCGGGCAGTACCACCGCCCGGGTTCAGCAGACCTGCGCCGACAGCGGTCTGTACTATCCGGTGGATCCGGCATCGCTGGATGACTGTTCCATCGGCGGTAACGTGGCGGAGAACGCTGGCGGCGCCCGCGCGTTCAAGTACGGCGTAACCGGGGACTACCTGCGCGGTGTTGAGGCGGTGCTCGCGTCCGGCGAAATCATTCGGTATGGCGGCAAGCTGCATAAGAACGTCGTCGGTTACGACCTGAACCGGCTGCTCATCGGCTCCGAGGGCACGCTGGCGGTGATAACGGGCATCACGCTGCGTCTCATCCCTAAGCCGCGCTACCTGGTTGACCTGCTCATTCCCTTCGAGCGGATGTCCCAGGGCCTGGAGCTCGTCGCCAGGCTGGTGCACGACCAGCGCCTGATGCCGGCCGTGGTCGAATTCATCGAGCATAAGGGCGTCTGCGCTGCGAACCAGGTGATGAAAGACGCTCTGCCGTTCCCAGATGCCAGGGTGCAGGTGCTCGTCGAGCTGGACGGCAACGACCGGCAACGGGTGATGGACGACTGCGTGGCCGTCGGCGAGCTGGCCATGCGACTGGGCGCTCGCGAACCGCTGGTTGCAGACAACCCGACCGACCAGGACCGGCTATGGCACGCGCGGCGCGAGCTTCACAACATTCTGAAGGAGGTCTACGCCGGCCTTGCTACCGAAGACATCGTGGTGCCGTTGAGCGAAATCAACACGACGATTGAGAAGCTCGAGCTGCTGGAACAGAAACACGGCGTGCCGATTGTCCCATGGGGACACATTGGCGACGGCAACATTCACGTCGGCATGTGCAGGGAAGACAAGACAGGGAGCAGGCAGCAATGGCTCGAAAGGAAGCGGGCCATTGTCTCTGACCTTGCAGACTTCGTGCTCAGCCGCGGCGGTCAGATCTCGGCCGAGCACGGCATCGGCTCGACCAAGAAATGGTTGATGAAACGGGCGGTTGGACCGCAAGAACTCGCTCTGATGCAAAGCTTGAAGCATGCGCTCGATCCGGAAGGCATCCTCAATCCGGGGAAGATTCTCCCTGATGAACAATAAGGCCCACAGGTGGCGTTGGACCTATTCCCTGGCGACCTTCGCGATTTTGCCGAGCTTCTTGAAGTCGCGGCTCTGGACCGCAACGAGATAGAGGCCGTCCGCCAGCGGTTTGCCCGCAGCGTTGTCCCCGTCCCAGTCGAGCACATGCCGGGTCACATCGTCGAATCGGCGCACGAGTGTGCCTGATAGCGTGTAGATGCGGACGTCCGTTGTTTCTCCGGCCGGGAAGTCCAGTACGAGCTTGCAGTCGCTGCTGAACGGTGCCGGCCGTGTGTACGGTTCGGCCCAAGTCTTGACCTCGACATTGTAGAACTGGCTCGCCATCGAGATGTTGCCGAACGAGTCTGAGGCCGTTACGAAATAGTAGTAACCAAGAGTGTCGTGCGGCACACCGAACACATAGGCGGTCGTGTCTGGAATGCCTTCGGCCACGGTGCGCATGGTGCCAAACGAATAGACCTTGATGTCGTCAATGAACACGCCCTGTCGGTTTATCCCGGCGTTGCTCACGTAGCGGAAGCGCAGATACTTCGCGCCGGCAGGCAGAAGATACCGCCGCTCGTTCCACGTCTCGTCGTCACCATAGAGCGAATCCAGTCCGTGCCACGCACTGCGGTCCGGCGACCATTCGACGTAGCAAATGTCTCGCAAGAAACCGGTGAGTGAATCCCAGTCTTCCTGAGTGGAGTACCATGCGTAGAACGACAGCAGACCGCCTTCCGGCAGGTTCAGCGGCTGGGCGCTCTCGATGGAGTTCGCGAGGTTGTCGGCCGATCCGGAGAAGAACGAGGTCTGGCCGGAATGGACCTCCTGCGTGCTCGTCGTCCAGCCGAGGTTAGTCCAGGCGGTGAAGTCATTGCAGTAGTCAGTGAATAAGACTTGCGGCTCGGTCACCTCGAAGAGGCAGTATCGCACCGGCGAGAGGTCGAAGCAGGATTCCCACCATAGCCGGACATCGTTACGCCCGCCGGCTTGACTTTGCGTGACAACCGGCTGCACCGGCCTAATGTCGTCGCTGCCGAAATAGCGATTGAGGAACTGCGGCCAGCCCGACTCCAGAGCGAAGCGCAGGGTCAAGTATGACTCGATTGAGTTCTTGAAGGCGAGATAGTTGTCCGGAAACCAGATGGCGGGACCGGAGGCGTGCTCAAATCCTGAGCTGCGCTCGTTGACGACAACTGCGAGGCGCAGCGCGGCACGAAGCGACTCCACGACCGGCATCGGGGGCGCTTCGGGGAAATGCACGTCGCCTGCCAGCCCAGAGAGGAAGTCAATCAGGTCCGCATGGAACGGGTAACCCGGCATCGTTTGGACACCGGCACGGGCTGCACTCACGGCCGGACTTGCCGCATCGATGCTGTCGCGAACGGTCGCGGACATGAGGTCTAGCGACTTGGCAAGCGCTGGCATGCCGAGTGCGGAGAGCTCGACTCTCTGCCCGGGGTATGACTCAACGTAATCGGAGCAGAAGCCGGGCAGGAACTCAGAAGGTTCGGCTGTGGGTTGGCTGGCAAGCCGGTCGAGCAGCTTGTCGTAGGGGTAACCGCCGGTTGGAACCAGGGCCTCGGATGCGAGCATGTAGTCGCAGTCGTCGCGGATTTCGTCGGCAACCTCGACCATGTCCATCAGGCAGGCGTCCAAGGCGAGTATTGTGACGCGCCTGCCCAAGGCTTGCTTGACGCCCGCCATTGCCTGCGCGAATTCGCCGCCGGCAACCCCCATCTCGTGACCGTACGAATCGTCGATGAAGATGGCACTCGTACTCGGCCCGTAGCCCGGATACCAGCCGTCGCCGTGGTCCCAGAGCACCAGCATGTAATTCGCGGCGGGGTAGCGACTTCGCAGGAAACCGGCAAAGTCCGCCAGCGTCGCCGGGGCAGCCATGTCGACCTGACCGAGGTCGGCCAGCGTATCCACGCCGCCCTTCTTTACGAAGTAGCGATGGCAACCTGGCAGGGGGTCCCAGACGGGTCGGTCAACCTGGACCACGACGTTGACGTCACTGGTGGACCCGACCTGTTTCATCTCGTCCAGATCGACGTTCGCCTGGTTGTCCATGTCGTTGTCCGCGGGCATGTACACGCCCACCGTCCATTGTGCGGCAGCCAGCGGCGACAGCGACAATACCAGCGCCAGCACCATGAAAGACCGCAGGGGCACGGCAAGCCGTGCCCCTGTGGCGCTGTTTCTGTTCGTCGGCCTAGAATCCAACCGTCAACTGCAATCGGTGGGTCGGTTTCAGGTACTCGAAGTAGCGGAACGTGTAATCGAGACCGATACTCAATCCGTGCACCGGCTTGGCGCGTGCGCCGAGTCCGGCGCATATTCCGGTCGACCAGCCGAGCTCATCTTGGTAGGAGTTGTCGGTATTGAGGACGTAGCCGCCGCGAAGGAAGAACGCATTGGCGATCCCATACTCAAGACCGAAGTTCACCGTCTCGTTGATGTCAGATGGATGGTTGATATCCAGTGCGGCCGTGAGACGAGAGTCTTTGTCTGGATTCTGGGCCTCGATGATGTCGTAGGCGATGCCGAAGCGGAAATTCGTGGGCAATCCAACCGGCGTGGTGCTGTACGAACCGTTTATCTGGCTGGGACCCGAGTCCGGCCAGGAGAAGCTGTAGTCCAGCTCCCGACCCGTGAAGGCAAGCTGCGTGCCGTAGTTGGTAACCGCGGCGCCGATGCGGAGGGACTTGAATCCGGTGTTGTAGAGTAGGCCGAGGTCGAAGCCAAACGCCGACGCGGACATGTCCCAGACAGTCTGGGTGATGACCTTGCCGGTGAAGCCGAAGGAGAGCTTGTCGGTAATGATGCGGGCGTAGCTGACCCCGACCGCCATGTCCGACGCGCTGAAGAAGAGACCGGTCCCTTCATCCTCACGAATCGTGGTGTTGGGATTGTCGATCGTAGTCTGCTCGATCTGGCCCATCGTTAGTGCGGTAACGTTCACGGCGATAGTACCGAAGCTAGTCAGCGGCAGTACGAAAGTGAGGTTGTCGTGGTTGACGTCGGCAATCCAGTTAACGTGGTTAACTTGGATCGTGCGGCTGACCCGGGCCAACCCGGCCGGGTTGAAGTAGGCGGCCGACGGGTCGTCGGCGATGGCGACGAAGGCGTCGCCCATTGCCGTCGACCGGCCGACTCCGATCTTCAGGAATGCCGCTCCGGTCGAGCCGACCTTGGAGAATGCAGCCTGGGCCGAAGAGACGAACGCCACGGACGCCAGCAGCACCGCGGTAAGGAGATAAGTGATTCTGTGTTTCATGGCTGCCTCCCTAGTGGATGAGGACAAGCTTGCCGACACACTCGCCGATCGGCGATTGGACGTGGTAGATGTACACGCCGGAGGCGATGAGCTGGCCCGAAACCTGGGTGCCGGTGCTCCCCGGTGACTCATTGGTAAAGTCCCACGTCTCGGTCCCGCCCTGGTCGAGCGGTTGGACCTTCGTATCTGTGTGCTTGATGACCTTCACGAGATCTCCGGCCAGTGTGTAGATGCGTATCGTGCATGTGTTGGGTAGATGGGTGAACCTGACGTACCGCTGGTCCGAGGTCTTCTCCCATCCGTTGAAGACGACATAGGGATTGGGCACGACCTTGACGTTGAGCTTGATCCTGGTAACGGTATCCGCCTGGCCTGGCACCGTGAGTGCCCTGTAGACATTGTAGAACGGGGCCGTGCCGTCAGCCTTGTGGCCCACCACGCGCCAGGTGTCGCCGGCCCGGATCGCCGAGAGCAATCCACCCAGCGTATCGCCGGACGGCTTGAACTCCACGTCACCGCCGCAGATGTATACACAGGCAGCCCGCCCGGTCAGGGTGTCGGTCGGATACCGGTTGGCCTTGTTCACAAAGGCCCAGCCGTTCGCGGCTGATTCCGGCATCGTAGTCCCAGTCCAGTGCGTCACCGGCACCTCGATGCCACCGTGGGTGACATCGAACACCTTGGCCGTCATGTACCGGGGCGTATTGCCCCAGACGATGATGTAGTCCGAGCCGCGGAACGCCCATGTTGTTCTCGCGACGTTGCCCGCTACCGCGCTCACCGACTCAGCCGGGTACTGCGCCGTGTGGACGGCGTATGCCGAATCGAAGGCCTTGGTCGGCGAGGCGAAGTGGAGGGTGCAGGTGAGCGCCAGCCCGTTGAACACCGGCAACGAACGCACGAACGTGTTACCGGCCGTGTAGTAGAATGACGCGGTATCAACGGCCAAGCTGTCGTTGCGCGCATCGGCGACGAAGTAGCTGTAGATTGCCGTGGAGGTGCCGCCGTAACGTGGCCCGAGGAACCGCAGTTCGTACGTGTCCTTTGTCACCTGCGCCGGCACGGCCACGCTGGCTCTTGCCTTCAGGCCGGCCATGGATTTGTGGGGAGTAAGAGTATCGGTCGTGTCGCCCACCGCGGTGGCGACCCTTGTCGTCGGCATCACGTAGTTGGGCGCATCCCAGCGAGGTACGGTCGTGAAGTTGGTTACGAGCCCGGAGCGCAGAGTGAGCGTGTCCCATTGTAGCGGGGTTCGGTGCAGAGAATCCCACTTCGTCGTCTGGTAGTTCCAATTGTAGGCGGTAACGCAGTAGTAGTATGTGAACCCGTTGGTTACGTTGGTATCAAGCAGGGAGTAGAACGTTCCGTTGTCCGTCGCCTTCAGCCAGAGGCTGTCGGGCAGGGCCGAGTCACCGCCCGGCGGATAGTTGAACTTTATCGAGTCGGCCAAGTCACACTGACCGATGAGCGCCCAGTCGGTGCCGTTCCTGGACCGGTAGGCGGCATACCCTTCAAAAGGGTATTTCCGGTATTTCGGATCCCAGCCCGGCTTGAGCGAGTCGCTCGCGACCTTCTGCCAGTAGGGGTCCGGCGTTATCTCGGACAGGTTATCCCAGACCAGACGAACCCGGTTGTCGCCCGGTACCATCGTGAGGTTCGGTGCGACCGGCGGCCCAGGCAGGAGCCAGCCCTGGTCATAGATGAACTGCGCCTGGTTGGCCAGCTTGGCCAGATGAACGAGCGAGTCGACCGGCCGGCTATCCCATTTCTGGTTAGCCCCACCGAACGGCGCACCCATGACGGCGACGATAAGCCGCGTCATCTTGCCCGGCGGCAGCGTGAACGGACCCGAGCATTGGATGAACCGCTTGTCCGCCGGAGCGACATCGAGCGCCGAGTCGTACGGCGAGTAGACGCCGGTCCGGTAGTCGAAGCCGGCCATTGTCAGGTACTGGGCCGCGTCGGTCACCGGGTCGATGTCAATCGTGAACTTCTTGAACGCGGTCATGCCCAGTCGCTGGCCGTTTGTGTCACGCGGGCTCTCGAGGAACTTGTACGCGATGACCCCCGGCGTGCCGGCGTCCCACAGCGTACCCGGGGCCTCGTAGCCGTCGTTGTCGCCGCAATACCCCACACCCGTCACCAAGCCGGCTCCGGGCACGTACGTGTTGAGCAGGGTTCCGACCATGTTGTCGGTCGCGACTCCGACGTCCGGGTCGACGCACGCGCCCATGTAGCATTTCTTCAACGTGTCAGTGGCGCTGGCGTTGCGCACCACGTAGCTGATGAAGAAGATGTCCTGATTCGACGGGTAGTTCCAGGCATAGACGGTCTGGAAGACGTCGATGTTCTGGGGCTTGCCGGGCGCAATGTGGTTTTCCGGCAGAACGTCCGAGTACGCGCACCACATGTCCTGGAGTGAAAAATTCTCCCTGGGCACGATGGTGTCGAGGTCGGACGACGTAACCCAGCGGCTGCGCGGCGTCGGCGGCCAGTCGGTCGGGTAAACGAACATCCGGTCGTCAGTGCTGCCCGTACCATCGGCGGCGTGCTCGACCGTGACCGGCGACATCTCAGTGCCGCCGGAGTTCGGGTTATAGCCGAATGAGACAAGCGTGTCCAGCTTGTCCGGGTTGGCGCTGTCAACTTTGATGGAGCCGAACCACAGACCCGCTCCGAAGAGGTAGCAGTTGTGGAGCGGCTGGGGCCAGGAGCCGCCGGCTTGTCCCGTACTGATCGTATTGTCGATGCCGTACTTGCCATCGTTGTAGAACGGGCACTTCCACCGGCTGATGTTGAGCCACGTCTGCGGGCTGTAGACACGGTGGCCGGGTGGCAGTGGGGTAGCGGTTCGGGCCAACGCCAGTGGAACCGCCAGGGTCGCGAGGAGCGCAAAGGCCAGGCAGAGGCGCGGGCCGGGGCCGGCAGGGGCCAGGCATCGTTGATTAGTCATTCTTCTCATCGTTGCTCCTTAGAACGACAGGCTCAGACCGACCCTGATCTTGCGCGGCGGACCGTAGTATGTCGGCGGGGTATTGGCGTCGGTGTAGGCCTTCATGTAGGAAAGGTACTGCTCGCTCTGAGTGATAAAGCCGTCGTGGTTGTAGTCGCGCGCCGGATGGTAATAGTAGTCGCCGAACAGGAACCCGGAGGCGCTAAACTGCTCGGGCGTGATGATGGCGCCGGTGTAGTCCGGCTTGCCGGTCGTGGAGAACACGTTCGTGATGATCTCGGTGTTCAGTATGTTCGTGATGTCGCAGGTGAGCGAGAACGCCAGGCCGAAGACGCGGAAGTCTTTGCCGATTCGGCCGTCGAGGTCGTAGCTGCTCGGCAGCCGGGCGGAGTTCGACAGTCCGATCTGATTGCCCTTCTGGTCGGTCGGCGTATACGGCGATCCCGTGTTGTAGCTGAAGACGCCCGACAGCTCCACGTCCCGCATCGGCACGACCTTGAAGTCGGACGGGAACAGGAACGCCAGGTCGGCATGGAGCGAGTGGCGGATATCCTGATCGAGGTAGTAGTCAAGCTGCAGCGGCGTCGTGCGCTGGTACTGAGTAGTGGCGGTCGAGGCCGTTCCCTTGGCAACCTGGTAGGTGTAGCCGATCGAACTCGACCAGTACTGGCTGAGGGTCTTCGACATGGTCGCCTCGAACCCCTGGATCCGCGCGTACTCGACGTTGTAGTACTCGGAATACGGCTGCGGCAGGGCGTGGACGACGCGCACACCCGCAAGGTCGAACACGTCCTTGTAGAACGCGGTCACGTCAAACTCGAAAATGTCCGACAACTGCGAGTCGAATCCCATTTCGTAGGCGATGGTCTTCTCCGCGCCCATGTCGGCGTTACCGACGATGACGTTGCCGCGGCTGCGCAACTCGGCCGCGGTCCGGTCGTTGTAGGTGTAAAGGTCGATGAACTCCGGGTTCTTGTAGAAGTGGCCGTAGCTGAAGCGGAACTTGACCCGCTCGGTAATCGGGTAGGAGAGACCGAGCCGCGGGGCCAGCCGGTACTTGGCCGGCACCGGCAGCATGGAATCGGCGATCACCTCACGCGAACCGAGGCTCTCCGGGAACGCGCGCACCTCTGCCTTCGAATCCAAGTAGTCGAACCGTACGCCGGCCCGCACCACCAGATCTTCGAAGTCGGCCCGGTCCTGGATGTAGGCGGAGGCGAGCAGCGGCTTGTAGTTGTACGCGTCCCAGAACGGATTCTGGTCCCAGGGCAGCGAGTTCTCGTAGACCGAGAGCGAGTACTGCGTGATGTCGATGCCGGTCTTGATTTCGTGGATTTTCGATACCGTATGGGTCAGGTCGACCTTGCCCAGTACCTGGTCGGTCGCGCGGTAGTGCCAGACCCCGGCATCGCCCTCGGTGTAGAAGAGGCTGGCCACGCCCCACGGATTGTCAACCAACTGGTATGGGGACTGCCAGTTCTTCTTGCCCGGGTGCGCGTAGACCGTGTCTCCGCTCGGCGAGAGCCAGTAAGACCGGTAGAGCTGGAGTATGGCGTTCTGCTTGTCCAGCCCCTCGGGGTTATTGAATACCCAGTCCTCGGCACGGAAGATGTAGCGGTTCCAGATACCGGCCTTTCGGAGTGCGCCCCAGACCCCGGTCGTGTCCGCCGCCTCGGCGTCGAAGTTGCGGTTGGTTCGAATCAGCGAGGTCTGGAACATGCCGACTTTCGCCTCGTAGACCGTGCTCTGCGAAAGCATATGGTTGATGGTGAAGTTCGCTTTGTACGACCGGACCCGGTTCGCGTAGAGCGCGGCCAGGTCATACTTCCAGGAGTTGCCCCAGGCCTGCCACTGGTAGTCAGAACCATAGGCATCGAGCGTAAACCTCAATCCCTGTTTCGTCAGGAAGAACTCCTTCGGCATCTGCAGGGTCACGTTACCCTCGAGCGCGTACTCACCGCGGGGTTCGTTGACCTTGTAGCGGACGCCGGCGTCGTCGGCGGTCCGGAAGAAATCCGCCGACAGGAAGTAGCGGAGACGGTTCCAGATCGGTGTCGGGCCGCCCAGCGATAGCGCGATCCGGTTATACCCGTAGTTATAACCGGTGTTCTGGGGGAAGAAGTCGTCGGTCGTGTAGGCAACGTGTCCGTTCGTCTTCTCCCCGCCCTCTTTGGTCACGGCCTTGATGATGCCGGACATGGCCTGACCGTACTCGGCGTCGAACCCGCCGGTGATGACGACAACCGACTGCAGGGCGTCGGCGGTCGGCTTGGGTGACGACCAGAGCGTGCCGACGAGCGCGTCCTGCGCGGACACGCCGTCGACCAGGTAGGCCACATCGTCGTACCGGCCGCCGCGGATGTGGGTCCAGCCCGTATTGGCGGTCTGGGTCACGCCCGCCTGCATGCCGACCAGGTCTGACAGGTTGGTCACCGGCAATCGCTTGAAGTCCTTGTCGGTGATGACCCGTTCCACCGTGACATTCGTCCGTTGCACCGGGTGCCACTTCTCGGCGGTTACCTCGACCTTCGTGCCGATGTCGATGACTGTGTTCGACATTTTGAAGTCGACGGTCGCGACGTTGTCCTGCACGACCAGCACGTTGGTCACCTTCTCTTCGTTGTAGCCCAGGTATGACGCGATCACGGTGTAGGTGCCGGGCGGGACGTTGATGATCTCGTACTTGCCGTCGGCGTCGCTGGCGTTGCCGAGTTCGGTCCCCTCGACCTGCACGTTGACCCCGGTCAGCACCTCGCCGGTTTTCCTATCCGTCACCTTGCCCTTGACCACGCCGGTGTTCGCGGCGAACGCCAGCCCGGCCAGGAGCAGCACGGACAGCGCCAAATATGAAGCGCGAAGATTGAAATTCCTCATCTCTCGCCTCCTCTACCGTATCCGAATCGGAATGCCCCAGACGACGGCATTGTAGCTGCCCTTTGCTTCCCAGATAACCGTCGCGGGGAGATGCTCGACTGTCAGCCGGTAAATCCCGGAGCTCAGCGAATCCAGTCTCACCGTATCCGTGATTGCATGCCGGTGTCCGTTGAAGTAGAAATAGTCAATGGCGTCGCCCGGGTTGGTGTACGGAGCGAGCAGCGCGAACCAGTCTCCCGGCGAATAGGTCAGCAGTTGATGTTTCGCGGAGTCCAGCGCATAGAACCGCTGGATGCCATAGTGGAGCGTGTCCGGTCGCAGCGCCACGGTGTCGAGCGTAATGCTGTCTTTCCGGCTGCTCCTGACGTAGACGTCGTAGATGGTGGGCGCGTCGTTCGGGTCGGGCGCATAAAACCGCCCGCCGCCGGCCAGTTTCCAGAGCCGCCACGTATCGCCTTCCTTCTTGAGCACGCAGCCCTCGACTGAGTAGCCGTTCAGCGGCTTCTGTATGACGGTATCGCACGGCTTCATGACGCTGTCGTAGAACGGCAGCCTGATGGTATCGCTCGGGTTCACGATGATGATCGAGTCCCGCAGGTAGGGCGTCTTCGCCCACGCGTGCATCCGCAAAGTGCCGGGGATCGTCTCGGCCATTGTCACCGTGCACGTCGTCTCGGCGTCGGGCGGAACCCACGTCGTCTCGGGCGGATTCACCGCGGAGTCGATTTCCATCACGGTATCCAGATTCAGATTGGCGGTGAACGTGTACTCGAACTGATGCGTGTCGAGCACATGCTCCATCTGGTTCAGCCGGAACCGCGGCGTGAACCGGTCGCCGATCATCTGCTTCTGCAGGACTTTCCCGGTGGTGCCGGGCAGGGCAGTGTCGCACATCGTCATTGCCAGCTCGGCCAACCCGGTTCGGAAGTAGGCCTTGTTGGCCTCAACCACCTGCTTGATGCCGGCCGTATCGTCCTTGGTCGGCCCCCAGAATCCCTCCGGCGCGGTCCGGCCGCAGCCGAAAATCGCCACGGTCAGCAGCGCACCCAGCGTCGCGCCGGCCAGCCTGCGCAGCCGATGGCGCCCGACCTGAACACACCACAGACTCATTCTGCCTCCCTTTGCTCTCTCACCGCCGAGCCGGTCGGAGCGATTCCCGCACCGGGAACGTTCCGCCGCGGCTGCGCGGCTACCTTATGTCACACCATTTGCGGGTCCCGGTCCGCGGCTCCCGCGGAGCACCCGAGGTCAGCCGGGACTCATCAAAGAACGAATGATTCAACAGCCGTCAGGCTGTCAAACGACCGACTGCGTATCGGCCGAACAAAATGGGCCGGTCAGCACGGTCGACCGCCGACTCAGGCCGTTCACGGCCCGAGTCAGTGAGAACTTTAGGCCGGAAAACCCCGGAGTCAAGCGGAACACGGTTTCCGGCCCGCGTGTCACGCATCACTCCATTGCCCGCGAGCACTGCCTCACCGCCGCAGCCTCGCCGCCGCGAACCTTTTCTGCCTCGCGGCGCAGGTAGCTCGCGATATCCTCGGCCTGCGGAAAAGCCAGCAGCTCGGTCAACTCCGGGTCTTCGCCGTCCGTCACCCAACGCTTCAGGAAAACTCGGGCCACCGCCGGACTGGCGCAGGCATCCTCGGCCAGACGCCGTGCCTGCTCCCGGGCGTCGGTCCGGCCGTGGTCAATGCACAATCTCAGGTAACATATCAACAGGTTGCTCAAGACTCGCGTGAAATCCTGCTCGGCCAGACCCAGCTCCCTGACCAATCGCTCCGCTTCGCGGCAGAGCTCGATCGCCTTCTCCAAAGCCGGCCGCGACTGCCTGCCCTGGACGTACTCCACCTGCGCGAGGCTCAAGCGCGCCGAAACCTGGTCGATCTTCTCGCCGACGCTGCCTTCCGCGCCGTCGGAGCGACCGGGAACGCCGACGGCCATGACCTGCCGGTAATAGTCCTTCGCTCGTTCGAAATGCCGGTCTGCCTGTTCCTCGCGCCCCGCGCGCCGCTCCCCTGCCGCCCGCGTAAATTCGGCAATGCCGAGCTGGTCCAGGAGCTTGAGCCGCTGCCCGGATTGCGGCGCGAGCTGCAGCGCGGTCTCGATGAAATAGCGGGCAAGCGCGTACGGCTCGAGGCCGTCGGGCAGCGCGCCGGTGGCAAGGTCGGGCATCAACTCGCGTATCGCGGACACGCGCTCCTTCAGCTCGGAATTGTAGCTCTCGCACTGCGACAGGCGTTTGGCGATTCTGTCCCGCACCGACTCGGGGTCCTGCGCGCACACGACGTCGAACCTCAAGTCCTGGTCGTTCGACCACGCGCGGAGCACCGACTGACCAAGGATGGCAATCACCCAGGACAGCCGCAGGCTCAGCGCCTGGACGTAGTGCTCGGAAGGCTGGTAGGCGATCGCCGTGGCCCACGAAAGGCAGGTCGGGCATGCGGCAAGGTGCTTGCCGACCTTCAGATACGGAAATGGCTTGTCCTTGGCTCTGGCCCAGTCGGCAATCAGATTCTGGACCAGGCTGCAGTTCGCGGAGCGGGAAGCCGGGCTGGCCGACACATTTTCTCCTTTTGCCTTAACTTAGCCCGGTGCGGCCTGCGCTTCCAGCTCGGCCGCCCAATCTCGCCTGACTGGCGGGACGTCTTCGGCGCGCCGGGGAGACATCCGCGACGCATTCCCGGCGTCGCTCGGCGGACGTGCCCCCTCGGATTGCGGCCCGAACAGCCGTGCGCAGAACGCCCGCCCCTCATCCCCGGTCAGCCCTAGCGCCGCGCAGCGCCTCAGAACCGCATCCCGGCGCTTGTACACGACCCACTGGTTCCGCTGCACCTTCCGTCCGACGTCCGCTGCCGTCATTCCCTTGGACAGGAGCCAGATGATGTCGCCGTCATCGCCCAGCTCGAGCAGCCACCGGACGAGGCCGAAGTGCCGGCCGTCGTGGTACGACCGCGCGACCCGCGCCAGTGTCCGGTCTACGCCGTCCATCGTCATGTCGTACAGCCGCGTCAGCTCGAAGCGCGACAGGTTTCCCTCGTACCAATTGTAGAACAACTCCTGGTCAACGGCCCGTCCCGGGGAGCTGCCGTTTTCCGGGCCGAGTGCGGTCAACAACTCCTCCGGGCAGGTACGGGAGTGCCTGTGCGCGAATTCCTCAGGCGCCGCGGCGACCGCGTTCTCCTCGTCCTCGCTCGACGCTGCCGACTCCTCCGGGATACTGTCGGTATGGTAGGACTCCGTCAGCACCTGATGGTACTCCTTGCCCAGCACCCGCAGCGCCGCGCGCAGGTACTGCTGGGGCGAGTACTTCTCGATATGGTCGATCAGGTTGCGGGAGAGGAACTCCATCGCGCGGGAGAGCGCAGCCTCGTAGACGTCGTTGTACTTCAGGCAGACGTCCAGCTCGCGGTGCTGCTTCGAGCCCGAGACGCGGATGGTCGCACCGCGCGCGAACTGCAAGAGCACGAGGTGGACCAGCTCGGCAAACTCCGAAATCTCGGCTTCGCTCAACCGCTCGTAACCGGCCTTGAGACCCTCGAACACCGCTTCCAGGGCCGCGTACGCGCCCTTCCGGTCGCGCTGGGCGATACCGTCGATCACCCGATCCATCTCGGCCAGGAGCGGCGACTCTAGCATCTCCTCCGGCCCGCTCGACGTTTCCATGGTGTCCGGTCAGACCATTGACATCTGGCGCCTATCTCAAAACCATCTGAAAAATGACCCAGATCCGGCAGAGCAACGAAACCCGGGCGGAATTGCCCATCGGTATCTGCTGTTGCAGCGTGGATGGTATCATGCCCGTGCCGATTGGGACGGATTGCTCGTCTGAAGTGTCTCTGACGACAGTTCCGAAGTAGAGGCGTGGGTTCGGATGGATGTCGGAGAGCAAGCCGAACTGAGGCGTCGCCACCTGTGCCCCCGCGCCGTGGCCCGTTGCGGCCGGCCCGGCAGGCATCGCCGATACGACGCTGGTCAGCGTGACCAGAGCAAGGATGGGAAAGAGCCTCTTGAAAATGCGCACGTTTCCTCCTCTATGGGTTATGCGCTGAGGCGCGACTTAGAGACGGCCTTATCGGTGTACACATTATTATATACTTCCCGATTGGAAAGGTGGCGCACCGCGCGCCTTGCCTCTCCCGAATAGATTCTAGTTCCCCCTGTCCCCGTGTCAATACGACGAACCGACCCTGAATCCGATACTTAACCACCTGATGAACGCAGATGGACACGGATGTAGTCTCCGGCCCGAACCCAATTCCGCGCCGCCGGCGTTGTTCCCAGTGTCGGCCGCCGCTGGGCGCCTTGAGTCTTGGCTTCCCCGCCCTGTGCGCGGTCCGGTCAGTCCTATGTCGGTTCCTGGGAACGATTCCTCTATAAGTGGCAGTAGCTCATGATGATGCCGACCGATCTCGCAGTCACTAGCCCCTGGTCCATGGTCCCGAGTCCCCAGCCCCTGATCCCAAGCCCCCAGCCACGGAGTCGGGCGGCGGCGCGACCAACAACTCCTCAGGTTCCTCTCCAAGAAACTCCACTCGTTGGTCGGAAGATTACCCGCAGAGTAATCCGGGAAGGAACTCTGACGGGAGAGCCGACTGCAACTCGGCAAGGAACCCGGGATTGAACCCGACTCGTTACCGGGCAAGGAACCGGACGAGGAACTCTACTCGTTGCCCGCGAAGCAGCGGAGGAAGTAGCGGTCGAGGTAACCGTAGAAGTAACCCTCATCGTTCCTCGGGAAGTTGCTCCGGTCGTTACCTCGGAAGCCATGTGCGGAGCTACGGGGGGAGCATAGGAGGGGTTGGGAAGGGAATAGGGGTTAGGGTATTGGGAATAGGGAAGTTAGGACAGGAATTGGTGGTTGGTGGAGTGTGTACTATATTGCAAGCGTGGCGGAAATGCCGTTGAAAGTGAGCGCGGCTAGTGGTTGCGGATGAGTGAGTTAAGTCTGTTTTCTCTGCTGTATTCTCGTGCATGGCTACCTTGCATGAGAAGTCGACCTGCTGTCGAGCGAAGGTG